>NZ_PDEL01000006.1:0-184640 GCF_002556465.1 Klebsiella sp. MBT K-1
ATGGAAACCGCCAGCCCATTCCCCGGAGGAAAACATGGTCAGGCAAAAGTGTAGCGGTATTAGGCGCAGCTATTTAGCATCATTGCGACTTCGGTGCCGGGGGCAACGGCGGAAACGGTTAGTTCAGGTGGAACGATTGTCGAGGGCGCCTACGGTACGCTGGTGATCTATGCCGATGGTTCTTACACCTATCACGCGACCGGGGACGCTGATTCTGTCGGCCAAACGGAGGTCTTTACCTACACCATTACGGATGCGGATGGTGATACGGCTACCACGACGCTGACTATCAATATTGGTCTGGCTGATGATACGGATAGCGATGCGGATTCGGACAGCGACTCGGATTCGGACAGTGACTCGGATTCCGACAGCGATTCGGACTCTGACAGCGACTCCGATTCCGACAGCGATTCGGATTCCGACAGCGACTCTGACTCCGACAGCGACTCGGATTCTGACAGTGATTCCGACTCTGACAGCGATTCGGATTCGGACAGCGACTCGGATAGCGACAGCGATTCGGACTCGGACAGCGACTCGGATAGCGACAGCGATTCGGACTCGGACAGCGACTCGGATTCTGACAGCGATTCCGATTCGGACAGCGACTCGGATTCTGATAGTGACTCGGACTCCGACAGCGATTCGGATTCCGACAGCGATTCTGATTCGGATAGTGACTCGGACTCCGACAGCGATGCGGATTCGGACAGCGATTCTGACTCTGACAGCGACTCCGATTCTGACAGTGACTCGGATTCCGACAGTGACTCCGATTCTGACAGCGACTCTGACTCCGACAGCGACTCGGATAGCGACAGCGATTCTGATTCGGATAGTGACTCGGATTCCGACAGTGACTCCGATTCCGACAGCGATTCCGATTCGGATAGTGACTCGGACTCCGACAGCGATTCGGATTCAGACAGCGATTCGGATTCAGACAGCGACTCCGACTCCGATAGCGATATCGAGGCTGTACCGGATAGCAACAGCCCGGATGTGGTGACTCAGGACGGAAACCTGAATAACGTCAGCGGCACCAGCGGTCAACTGGTTGGCCTGACGCTACTCAGCACCGTCGATGTCTCGCTGCTGTCGGGCAATAATCTGCGCTTTAGCGTGGGTTCCGGAACCGTTGAGGATATGACGGTGTCGGTGAACGGCAACTCGCTGCTCACGGCGAGCGGATTGCTGACCACCATCGTCAACCTGCTGGGGGCTGGCAACACCCTGAGCGCCGATCTGTCGGTGGTGAATACGGTCACCGGCGAAGTCGTGGCGATTGCGGAAAACAGCGTCTCTATCTCGGCGAGCCTGCTTGGCGGGCTCACCTATAGCGGCACGGCGTCCTTTGCCAATCTGCCGGCGGGCGACTACACCATGATTATCTCCGCGCCGGAAAGTAACGGCGCCCTGGTATCGCTGATCAACGCGCTGGCGGAGGCTCAGGTAGCAAGCTTCGTCAACGTGGACGTGACGGACTCCGTTGGGTATAGCGTCGGCGCCATTGAAGGAAACGTGCTGGACAACACCGCCAGCGGCGATATGCAGGACAGCGGCCAGGGCATCACGGTCACCAGCGCGGTATCGGACTCCGTTGACGGATCGACCGCAGTGACCGTGACCAGCGCTGGCGTCAACGTCACGGGGGCCTATGGCGTACTGACCATTCACTCTGACGGCAGCTATAGCTACCAGTTGACCAAAGGCGGAGCCGCTGTCGGTCAATCGGATGTCTTTAGCTACACCATTACCGATGCAGCGGGGAATACATCGACCACTTCTCTGACGATCAATATTGGAGGAAATATCGAACCGGCGCAGGCCAATCCGGATGCGCAGGAGACGGACCTGACCGCGACGTTCGATAATCTTAATGGCGAAAGCGGTACCGTCGGACAACTGGTCGGCGTCTCGTTACTCGGTAACGTCAATGTAGGTTTGCTTAACGGCAATAGTTTTGACTTTGACGTCGCCGCCGGCGCGAACGAAAAAGTGCTGCTCACTGTCTCGGGGAGCACTGGCCTGAGCCTGGGCGCGGCCTTGAGCACGTTGCTGAGCCTGCTGGGCGGGGCATCGTCCTTTACGGCGGATCTCTCAATCGTCGATAAGGCGACCGGCGAAGTGGTGCAGGTTCTGACCAACGCCGTCAATATTAATGTTGACGGACTGGGTCTCAGCCTGGGCTACAGCGGCGGCGGCTGGTCCTCAATGTTACCTTCAGGATCGTACACGGCGGTGGTCTCTTCACCGAATACCGGCGGCCTGTTGGGCGCGTTGCTGGACCTGAACCTGGGCACCTTTATCAACGTGTCGGTCACCGACTCTGAGGGCTATCACACCGACAGCCTGACGGGGAACGTCCTGCAAAGCGATGGCGACGGCGACGTGGCGGACTCCGGGGTAAATATTAAGGTGACCAGCGTCACCGCCACCTCGGTTACCGACGCCGATCCGGTGGCGGTCACCAGCAGCGGAACGACGATAGCCGGTGCCTGGGGATCGCTGACCATTCACAGCGACGGTAGCTATACCTATCAGCCTTATGGCGGAGTGAATAGCGTCGGCCAATCGGAGGTCTTTACCTACACCATAACCGACAGTCTGGGCCACACGGCGAGCACGACGCTGACGTTCGATATCGACAGCCCGGCTTCGCTGGCGGTGAATGACGTGGTTGCGCTGAACGTGGCAACGGCGCTGGCAACGGTGAATGTTCCGGCGATTGACACCACGGGGCTGAACACAAGCGGTAAGTCGAGCGGGAGCGGAGTATCAGCGAGTAAGTTGATTAACTTTAGCGTGGGGGCCGATCGCGAAATGGATACCCTCTCGGTGAATGTGAACTACACCGCGAGTGGCTCAGTGGTCAATACCGTCAGGATTGACAGCACGGTCAGCATTTATCACGTACTCAGCGATGGCAGTAAGGTCCTGGTATGGCAAGGGACGCCGACAGAAAGCTTGACCACGATTATCGGCGCCACAGCTAGCGCTACGGATACGCTAACGCTAACGGGTGTGGCATTGAGCGAAGGAAATTACGAGATGGTCCTGGCTTCTAAAGCTACTGCCACTCTGGATAATTTCGTCACCACACCACCGAACTATACGGTAGGCGCAACGATCGCCGGTACGACGATCGATACCGCAACGCATTATACGGTGGCAGGAACCAACGTCAGCGGGAATATCCAGAACGGAAACAACTCGGGCGGTACGGAAGATTTCCATGGCGTGCTGTATGCCTCATACACCGTCGCCGGACATACTTCCTCTGGCAGTGCCGAATCCTGGACCTTCCACAGCAACGGCAGTATCACCACCAGCGATGGTAGTAGCGTAAGCGCAACCAGCGTCACAATTTACGGTGACTATGGCAACCTGACGATGGCGAATAATGGTTCTTATACCTACAGTCTGAATGCAGGTCTGGATGTGTCGACAATCACCCACAAGGAGGTCTTTGCCTACACGGTGAACGACAGCAATGGCGGCTCTTCCGCGGCGACGCTGACCATCGATCTGCATCCGCAGATTACCGGCAGCGTGAACGGCGACGATATTCACAGCACCGCTTATGACGATACCTTCACCCTGGGTATCGGGGCCGACACGGTGGTTTACAACCTGCTGGCTGATGACAATAGCGGCGGCAATGGCGGCGATACCTGGAAGGATTTCTCGGTTGCGCAAGGGGATCATATCGATGTATCGGCGCTGCTGGTTGACTGGGATGGTAACAGCAGCAGCCTGGGCAACTATGTGACCCTGAGCTACGTTGGCAATAACACGGTGGTATCCATCGACCGCGACGGCGGGGCCGGAGGCCATCAATCAACAACCTTAATTACGCTGGAAGGGGTGCATATCAATTCGCTCAACGAGCTGATTGATACGAATAACTCCAACTAACAGGCATTATAACGCTGACGGCGCAGGGACGCGCCGTCGAGGTTATTTAATAGGGGAGGAATGAATCGGTCAGTGAACCGGGAGATAGCCGACTATCATTTAATAAAAATAATGATGCGGAAATGATTATATCCGTTTTTTCAGTGCGTGTTTTCTGAAGGGTAAATTTGATGCGTCTATTTAAACAAAAAAGGAATGTCATAACCTGCGGCTATACAGCCCTCTTTATTTCTTTGAATCCGGCGTTTTTTGCTCATGCGGAAAATTCATATTTGATGCCGAATGATATTAGCAGCCAGCGCTTAACCGATAGCCAACAGGTGGCGGGGTATAACGAAGAGATTATTAATAGCCAAAGCCGAATATCCGGCCCGCTGGATATTAAAAAAGCGGTAAAAAATGCGGTGAACTGGCATCCATCTATAACCCAGGAGGTGAGTAAACTCCAGGAGATGGCGCAGAAAGTCGACGTGGCGAAAGCCAAATATTACCCGCAAGTTAATGCGGGTATGAATAATGGTTATAGTAATACCTATTCTGATGCCGGATATACGCCATCGTTGGTCGTCTCGGTATCGCAAATGCTTTACGACTTCGGCAAAGTGTCCAGCTCGGTCAGAGCCGCCGACTCCGGCGTTGCCCAGCAGCAGGCCACCGTCATGCTGAGCATCGATCAGGTCGCTCATGACACCGCGGCGGCGGTAGTCCAGGTTCAGGGCTATCAAAAGCTGGTGGACATCGCCAAAGCGCAGGTCGAGTCGCTCAAACAGATTGGCGATCTTATTCGCCAGCGCAACGATGCGGGGGCGTCGTCTTTATCGGACGTCGTGCAGACCGACACCCGCGTGGAAGGCGCGCAATCCACGCTCCTGCAATATCAGGCGGCCCTTGAGCGCTGGAAAGCCACGCTCGCGACCTACATTGGCATCGGCGGAATCGCCACGGTAACGGATGACGTCCCGCAGGGGATGGATGCCGCCTGCGCGGTAGCCAAAATCGATTACCGCTCAGTGCCTGCGGTATTAGCGGCGCTGGCCCAGGCCGGCCAGGCGCAGGCGCAGCTGGATAACGCCAACGCGCAAATGCTGCCGACGATTTCCCTTGAGCCGGAAGTTACCCACTACCTCAACGATAACTACGCCAACAGCGCGGTGCTCAATAAAACGCAATATTCCGCTTGGGTGAAAGTGCAGATGCCTATCTATCAGGGCGGGGCGATGACCGCCTCCCGCGACGCCGCCCAGCAAAGCCTGGCGGCGGCGAATGCGGCGATCAAAACCGCGCAACTGGACGCCAGCCAGAAGCTCAACGCCTCGCGCGATGAAGCGGTTAATCTGACTCAGTCGCTGGGTATTCAGAAGCGCCAGCAGGAGTTGGGCGAACAAACCCGGGCGCTGTATCAGGATCAGTACCTTCAGCTCGGTTCGCGCCCGCTGCTGGATCTGCTCAACGTCGATCAGGAAATTTACCAGGCCAGATTTAGCCAGGTCCTGACGGAATCGCAACTGCGCTCTCTGGAGCTGGACTGCCTGTTCAGCACCGGCAAGATGCGCACGGTGTTCGCGCTGGAAAAACAAAATATCCAGGGCGTGGAGATCCGCCCATGACCCCACAAGATGAACGCGCCGGGATACCGCATCTGATCGACTGGTCCAATGCGATAGCCTTTATTGCCAACCACTATCGACAAAGCTTTTCGCCCGGAACGCTGCATGCCGCCGCCGAGTGGGCGACGCAGAAAACCCTGCCGGAGGCGCTTCGGCACCTGGCGCGCCACGCCGGGCTAAACTGCCAGATTTTATCCGCCGCCGATCAGAAAATGTCGGCCTGGCGGCTACCGCTGGTCATCCAGCTGCGCGACGGCCAAATCGCCGTGGTTGAAAGCGTTGACGTCAATAACGCCGTTGGGGTGCGGTTTGTGAAGGAGCTCGCGCTGCTCAGCTACTGCCCGCTGGAAACCCTGCTGCCGGAAATTGAAAAGACCATTGCTTTTCGCCCGGCGGCGCCGGAAAGGGATATTCGCACCGAGAGCTATCTGGCCCGCTTTCAGCCGGACTGGCTACGCAAAATTGTACTGAAAGATATTCGCCCCTATATGCACGTGATGCTGGCGTCTTTCGCCATCAACGTTCTCGCGCTGAGCGGAATTCTGTTTTCGATGCAGGTTTACGATCGGGTGATCCCGGCGCAGTCTTATCCCACGCTTTATGTTCTGTTCAGCGGCGTATTGCTGGCGGCGGTCTTTGCTTTTGTGCTGAAAATTATGCGCGGGCACGTCACGGATCTGCTCGGCAAACGCGGGGATATTCGCGTTTCTGACCGGGTCTTCGGCCACGCGCTGCGCCTGAAAAACAGCGCGGTGCCGCGCTCGACGGGGAGCTTTATTTCGCAAATCCGCGAGCTGGAGCAGGTGCGAGAAATGATGACCTCGACGATGATGACCATCGTGGCGGATTTACCGTTCTTTCTCCTGTTTCAGGTGGTGCTGTTTATTGTCTCGCCGTGGCTAAGCTGGATTGCGCCGGTGGCGACGGTCCTGATGATCCTCCCCGGCCTGCTATTGCAGCGCAAGCTGGCGGCGCTGGCCAATAAAAACCAGCACGAAAATACCTTACGTAACGCCATCCTGGTGGAAAGCATCCAGGGATTGCAGGACATCAAAATGATGCAGGCGGAAAGCCGTTTCTTGCATCAGTGGAATAGCTATATCGCGATTACCGCCGAGTCGGGGGTCAAAACGCGCAGGCTCACCCACGGCCTGGTCAGCTGGGGAATGTCGGTGCAAAACCTGCTGTACGCCACGGTGGTAGTGGTCGGCGCGCCGCTGGTGATTAATGGCGACATCACCACCGGGGCGATGGTGGCGGCATCGATGCTATCGACCCGCATGGTGGCGCCGATGACCGCGCTGTGCGGGGTACTTGCCCGCTGGCAGCAGGTGAAAACGGCGAAGGCCAGCCTCGATACGCTGATGGCGCTTCCGGTCGAAGGGGGGCAGGACGAACCCCGGGTTCACCGCGCCGTGCTGCACGGCAACTACGAGTTCCGCCAGGCGGAATTCCGCTACGGCCTTAACGACGCCGCCATCCCGCTGCGGATTAATCAACTGTCGATAAAAGCCGGGGAGAGAATCGCTGTTCTTGGACGAATCGGCGCCGGTAAATCGACCTTGCTGCAGGCGATGATGGGCAACATCGAGCTGGTCTCCGGCGAGCTGCGGCTGGATGATTTAAGCCTGCCGCAGATCGACCTCGCCGATATTCGCCGCAACGCCACCTTGCTGACCCAGGAGGCGCGGCTGTTCCACGGCACCCTGCGCGAGAACCTGATCCTCGGGCGTCCGGCGGCGACGGATGATGAAATCTTCTCGGTGCTTACCCTGTGCGGCGCGCTGGAGTTCGTGCGCAAACTGCCTCTTGGTCTTGAACACGTCGTTATGGAAGGCGGGTTGGGGCTGTCAGGCGGCCAGCGGCAGTCGCTGCTGCTGGCCAGAACGCTGCTGCGCGATCCGAACATTATCCTGCTCGATGAGCCGACCTCGTTTTTCGACGAGCGAACGGAAAAAGCTTTTGTGGAACAGCTGGCGCAGTGGGCCGGTGAAAGAACGATGATTATCGCCACGCACAAAGCGGCGGTGCTCAATATCGTTGACCGGATCCTGGTTATCCAGGACGGGCAGCTGGCGCTGGATAAACCCAAAGCGACGGTCTTTGAACAAGAGAAAGCCCGCGGTCAGGTGGTGAATATATGAGTAAATTTCCCTTACTGGCCGACAACGACCCGGTGGCGCTGCTTCCGGAGAGCGAACAAGACGAAGCGCAGATCGTAAAATCGCGGCGGCTGATTCTCCTGCTGGCCGTGATGCTGCTGGTGGGCGGCGTCTGGGCATGGTTCGCGGTGCTGGACGAAGTCTCAACGGGCACCGGGAAAGTGATCCCCAGCTCCCGGGAGCAGGTAATACAAACCCTCGACGGCGGTATTTTAACCGAGCTGAACGTGCGGGAAGGTAGCAAGGTACAAGCCGGACAGGTCGTGGCCCGCCTCGACCCCACCCGCAGCGAATCTAACGTCGGCGAAAGCCAGGCGAAATATCGCGCCTCGCTGGCGGCGAGCATTCGTTTAACTGCCGAGGTCAACAATCAGCCGCTGGCGTTTCCCGACTCCCTGAAAGCCTGGCCCGCGCTGCTGGCGGAAGAGACTCGCCTCTACCATAGCCGCAAGGAGCAGTTGAGCAAATCGACGCGCCAGCTGGACGAGTCGCTAAAACTGGTCAATAGCGAACTGGCCATCACCGAAAGGCTGGCGAAAACCGGGGCGGCGAGCAACGTTGAAGTGCTGCGTCTTCGCCAGCAGGTCGCGGATATCAGTTTTAAAAAGATCGATCTTAATACCCGCTATTTTGTTGACGCGCGTGAACAGCTGTCAAAAGCCAATGCCGACGTGGCCAGCCTGGCGGAAGTGATTAAAGGCCGCGCCGATTCGGTCACGCGCTTAACCGTTCGCTCGCCGGTGCAGGGGATCGTAAAAAATATCAAGGTCAACACCATTGGTGGGGTTATTGCGCCCAACGGTGAGCTGATGGAAATTGTTCCGGTAGATGGCCGGTTATTAATCGAAGCGCGGATTTCACCGCGCGATATCGCTTTTATTCATCCTGACCAGCAGGCGCTGGTGAAAATTACCGCCTATGATTATGCCATCTATGGCGCGCTTAACGGCGTGGTGGAAACCATATCGCCGGATACAACCCAGGACGAAGCTAAACCCGATATTTACTACTACCGGGTGTTTATTCGAACTGACTACGATTACCTGGAAAATAAAAGCGGCAAGCGCTTTTTAATCGGCCCGGGAATGATTGCCACCGTTGATATTAAGACCGGGGAAAAAACGGTCATGGATTATCTGGTCAAACCGTTTAATCGGGCAAAAGAAGCATTAAGAGAACGTTAATTCGATGGCTGACCTGTGCCGGGCTGATATATCGGCGCAGCGTCTTCCCCGGCTTGCGCTACGCTTAGCCGGGCTACGGATTCACAGCCGTCTGCGAGCCGGTAGCCCGGACAAGGCGCGTTAAGCGCCGCCTCCGGGGAGTGTGCCGGGCAAAGACATAAGCGCAATTTCCAAAACGGGTTGAAATAATAATTTTTAAACATGCAACGCATTCTTGAATATACGGAGAGGGAAAGATGGCGCTAAGTGACTTACTGCAACAAGCCTGCTTTCAGGCGAAAAAATTAAAATCCACCGAATTGCCCTCTGACTATCCGGCATGGGTCATCTTCTTCAGCGTCAGCGATGGTAAGTCACGCGCGCATACTCATATCTCCAGCGGAACCAGCTTTGACCTCGCGTGGCTGGCGGGGGCCAGAGCGCTGCAGGAGTGGCGTAAAAAACAGGACAGCGAACCGCAGTGGCTGCGGATTGACATCGTGGACAGCGTGGAAAAGCTCAGCTGGCAATCCCTCAACGAAAAATTCATGGTCACCAAGCGTAACTATTTTCGCTTTGGCCTCGCGTTTGATCCGCAGTTTAGCTGCGCGATGCTTGAGCAAGAAATTACCGGTAACGCGCTGCTCTATGACGGGGATAACGGCGTCGTGGCGCCGAATAGCGTCAATCTGGAAAACTACGCCCAGCGGCGGTTTAAGCAGACGCTGAGCTGGCCGCAAGATCCGCAGCAGCCGCTCTGGCGCTTTAAAACTCAGGGCGTCTTCTGCGATCGTTTTGGGGCAAAAGTGATTGAACACACCGGACGGGGTTCCGGCTATCGCGTCATCGGGGAAGAGTGGCAGGACGAGTGCCTGGCCGAGGTGATTAAAAAAGGCACCGATTATCTGGCCCGCCAGGTAAAACAAGACGGCCTCTACCATTACGGCTGGTTTCCCTGTTTCGATCGCCCGGTCCGCTCCTATAACGCGCTGCGCCATGCCAGCTCGACCTATTCGCTGATCGAGGGCTGGGAGGCGACGCGTCAGCCGTCGGTTCGTCAGGCGATAGACCGGGCGATTGCGTACCTGGTTAACACGCTGATTGAAGTGCGGACGCTGGACGATGGCCGCGAGGCGGCGTTTCTCTGCGATGTGGGCGATGAGATCAAGCTCGGCGGCAACGCCGTCAGCATCCTGGCGCTGGTGAAATACACCGAAACGACCGGAGACCGGCAATATCTACCGCTGATGGCGCAGCTGGCGACCGGCATTGCTTTTATGCAGGATCCGCTCAGCGGCCAGTTTGTTCATGTATTAAATAGCCGCGATCTGTCGCTGAAAGCCAAATTCCGCATCATTTATTACGATGGCGAAGCGGCTTTTGCCCTGATGCGCCTGTACGGCCTGACCAACGCGCCGCAGTGGCTGGAGATGGTGGAGAAAGCCTTCGCCTATTTCATTAAAAATAAACACTGGCAGCATCATGACCACTGGTTGAGCTACTGCGTGAATGAATTGACCCGCTTCCGTCCGCAAGAGAAGTACTTTCGCTTTGGCCTGAATAACGTGCGCGATCATCTTGATTTCGTGCTGCATCGCGTCACCACCTATCCCACGCTGCTGGAATTAATGATGGCGGCGTCTGAAATGGTGACCCGGCTGGACGCCTCGCCCGAGCATCGTCATCTGCTGGCGGATTTTGACCAGCAGAAGTTCTGGCAGGCGCTGGAGGCCCGCGCCCGCTATCTGCTGAACGGCTTTTTCTGGCCCGAGCTGGCGATGTTCTTTAAAAATCCCGCGCGGATCGTTAACAGCTTCTTTATCCGCCACCACAGCTACCGCGTGCGTATCGATGATGTTGAGCACTATCTTTCCGGCTTTATCGCCTACCAGAAATACCATTTAGCGGCAAAAAAGCCGCCGCTCCAACAGGACGACGCGCAGCCGGCGAATAGCGCGACCCCCGTGTTTTTGCTGGAGACGCTGCGTGACGTCGGCAACGGTATTGAGGTGGCGGCCATGCGCCGGGCGAAACTGTTCACCGAACATCTGCGCACCGTACCCTGGCTGATTACCGCGACGTGGAATCCCGAACTCTCCACGGCGGTTAAGGCGCTGAAAGCTCGCGGCGCGTTGCCCGAAGAGGTGCCGGTTTATAACCTTTATGCCTGGCTAAGCGATTGTCTTGAGCTGAATGCGATCTCAGCGCTGGCGCCGCTGGTGGGCAATATTGAGCTCAGACATGCCGTGAATCCCACTGCGGATCTACCGGTGGGTAAACACAACTTACTGCTGCGTCCGCAGGGGAGAATCATCGAAGACTATATTGATCGCGCCGGCAATATTCTGCTGCGCAAAAGCTTTGACGAAAAAAAGGGCAACGTGCAGCTAAGCCATCTTGAAATCGCTCTGCCGGGAGGGGACGTTAAACGCTTTGCTCAGGAAGAGGCGTTTTATGCGTGGATGCTGGAAACCCGGTTGGCGGAAAAAGGGCGCTGGCACTTTATCGTCGATAAAAATAAAACGTGGAAAAGCTTCGTTTGCTCACGGCCCGCCCAGCGTATGGCCTGCACGCTGAGCGCGATTATCCACTCCCATCATCAGTTGTCTAACGGGGCGCTGAAAAGCTCATATCGGCATATCCTGGAACAGCCGGAACTCGTAGACCAGCTGATTGTCCTGACCGATGAACAGTGGCAGGACCTGCAGCAGGAGGGATTTCCGGCCGCCCGGATGGCGGTGATCCCCAACCATCTCGATAACGGCGCTATACCGGCGAACCCGCAGAAGACGCCTTCGCAAACGGTCATTTACCTGGCGCGCTACTCGGAAGAGAAGCAGCACGCTTTACTGCTGAGCGCGTTTCGTCAGGTGGTGAAGGCGATCCCCGACGCGCAGCTGCACACTTACGGGGTAGGGCCGCTGCGGCGCAGCTTAAGCGCGCAGGTGGCGGAGTGGGGGCTGGAGCAGGCTATCCATATCAACGGCTTCACCTCCGACATCGCGCAGGCGCATAAAACGGCCTGCTGCACGGTGCTTTGTTCGACTCAGGAGGGGCAGTCCATTTCCGCCGTCGAGGCGATGGCATACGGTACGCCGCTGATTAGCTTTGCCATTAAATATGGCCCGCGCGACATCCTGCAGGACCGGCAGGCGGGGATTCTGGTGCCCTGCGGCGATGAGGGCGCGCTGGCGGCGGCGATGATCAAGGTCATCTCCGACAAGACGCTACAGCAAAGTATGCAGCAGGCCGCGCTGCGCAACGCGCAACGCTACTACGCCAGCGCGATCGCCGGACGATGGGCGGCATGGCGGCAGGCAAGCGAACGTCAGCTGGATACCGGGACGGAGCTGGAGAGCGGGCCGGAAAAAAAGCGTCATCAGGCGGCTAACGTTGGATAACCGTCAGCGCCTTTTCCCTTTGCCTGGCCCCCTGGCGCGGCGATGAGGGGAGTCATCGCGCTACTGCTGGCGTCCTGCTGCAGTTCGCCGCTGCTGGCGCGCGATGTCGTGCAGGTTTCGCGCTGCGTTCCCGGCTCCCTGCTTCATGAGCATCGTCTGGAAAAAACGCACGTGGTCGATGACTTTCATATTTACTACAGCCTGCAGGGCAAAGATGCCCTGCGATATCCGCAGGACAGTACCGGCGATGGCGTGCCGGACGTTATAAAAGATATTGGTCGTCAGCTACAGGCGGCGCAATATCTCTACACGTCGCGGCTGGGCCTGCGCTCGCCTCTGCGGCAGAAGATTTATGCCCAGGCCCGACAGATTAACCTCTATCTGCTGGCGCTTCCTAAAGGTCATGGCCTTGCCTTCGATCGCGTGGCGGCGGAAACGATGAGCGACGGAACGGCGCTGCCCTGCGGCTTAAAAATCGTGCTTAACGCCGGGCTGCAGCCCGCGCGCAACGTTACGCCAGCCCATGAATTGTTCCATTTATACCAGTACGGTTACGCGGTTTTTAAACAGAGATGGTACCTGGAGGGAATGGCGCGTTGGATGGAAAATGCCTTCAGAGCCCCGGAGAAAAGAGTTTCGCCGCTGGCTGAGCCTTCCGGGTGTGAAAGTAATTTCTCGCGCGGCTATGGGGCGGCGAACTTCTGGGCCAGCTATGCGCAGCAGTATTTTGCGCCAACAATACTGCCTGAAAAAGCGCTAACGTACCGTTACGCTGACGGGAGTCCGGTGTTTAAAACTCTGGTTTTGCCCGGCGGTACGATGCTGGCGCCTTTTTTTCAGCAGCTTGCGCTTACCAGCGAGGGGATTTCCCGCGCAATGAAGCGGGCAAACGACCGCTGGAGTGAACAACAGCAGCGTGACGGACAATTCAATAGTCTGATTTGCCAGGCGCTGGCAAATGCCGCGCAGAGATAAAGGGCAATAAAAAACCCGCAACGCGGGTTTTTGAGATCAGTTACGCAATCTGGGTGCCTGCAGCTGCTGGCGAATGGTTCGCGCCAGTTCGTCCAGCGACGGTTGCTCCGGATGCTCATCGCTGGCTTCGCTGCTCAGCTGCGCTTCTGCAAGATAAGTGTGAATCGGCTGACCATCATCGTCCTCCATCACCACGTGGTACCAGGGCGCAAGACGCAGTTCGTCGTTAGCGGCGATTTCGTCCTCCTCCGGCTCCGTGAGCGAGTACTCTGGATCGACATCGACGATCACGCCCAGGTAGCCCAGAAGCGTGTGGCGAACTTGTTGGCCGATACCGAATTTGCTGGCTATCATAAGCACCTCCCGGGAGACATGATTACCTGCTATATGCGGGCCGATTCTCCATTTTTCAAGTTACATGATGCGGCAAGCAAACCCTTTCAGATACAGCCCCTCCGGGTAGGTTGCTATCACCGGATGATCGGCAGCCTGGCGGAACTGTTCTATAAATTGTACATCACGTCCGGCATCCAGGGCGGCATCGGCAACGATTTTCTGAAATAAATCGGTGGTCATCAGGCCGGAACAGGAGAAGGTCAGCAGGATACCGCCGGGATTCAATAGCTGAATCGCCAGCATGTTGATGTCCTTATAGCCGCGGCAGGCGCCCATCAGCTGGCTTTTATTTTCCACAAACTTCGGCGGATCCATCACGATAACATCGAACTTTTCCCCGGCGTCACGATATTTACGCAGCAGCTTGAAGACGTCGTCGCGGATGAACTCCGCTTTTGACAGGTCCAGCTTGTTCAGCTCAACGTTCTGTCTGGCGACGTCCAGCGCCTCCTGGGAGGTATCAACGCTGACAACCTGGCGGCAGCCGCCCATCAGCGCGGAGATGGCAAAACCGCCGGTATAGGAGAAGCAGTTCAGCACGCGCTTATCGGCGACGTAGCGACGCGTCGCCAGACGGCTGTCGCGCTGGTCAAGGTAATAGCCGGTTTTATGGCCGCCCTGAATGTCTACCAGCAGCTGCATACCGTGCTCGGTAATCGGCAGCAGGGCAGGCGGCAGCTCGCCGACAACCGGACCCTGCGCCAGCTCCAGCCCCTCTTTTTTACGTACCGCGACGTCGCTACGATCGTAGATAGCGCAGTTCGGGAACAGCGTTTGCAGCGCGCTGACAATCGCCGCGCGCTGGTATTCGGCACCGGCGCTCAGCAACTGCAGAACAAAAAAGTCGCCAAAACGGTCGATGGTCACGCCCGGCAGGCCGTCGGATTCACCGGCTATCAGGCGATAGCTATCAAGCCCGTCGCGGGCTGCCAGCCACTCGCGCCAGGTTTGCGCCTGCTGAAGACGACGCTCGAAAAAGGCGTTATCAATGGCTTCATCGCGATCGAAGCTCCAGACGCGGGCGCGGATCTGCGAAGACGGTGAATAGGCGCCGCGGGCCAGCCATTTTCCCTGCGAATCAACGATATCGATGGTCTCACCTGAACGGGCTTTACCTTCCATTCGGGCGACGGCGCCGGAGAAAATCCACGGATGGCGACGCAGCAGGGATTTCTCGCGTCCTTTGGTTAACACTAAGCGGGGGAAAATGGAGTCTGTCATGGGCTACCTTTAAGCAACGGGAATGTCGGCACCGAAAAAATGGCGCGTAGGTTAGCACAAGTGGCTGCGGCAAGCACCATTCCACCGGTATCGACAGGTGAGCGTTTCGGCACAAAACGCAGGCGCTTTGGCACAATAAAAATCACGCCGCGATCTTACAGTATTTCCTCACCTGACGGAGGAAAATACGATGAAAACAGGATTGAAAGTCGCTGCCGCGATAATGGTCATGATAAGTGGAACGGCGATTGCCGCGCCGTTTAGCGTCAGCAGCGCGGATATGCGCGAAGGAGACGCTCTGGCGCAGAGGCATTGGTTTGGCGGCTTTGGCTGCACCGGCGGCAATATCTCACCGCAGATCGCCTGGCAAAATGCCCCGGCGGGTACCCGCAGTTTCGCGGTGACCGCTTACGATCCTGATGCGCCAACCGGGAGCGGCTGGTGGCACTGGACGGTGGTGAATATTGCCCAACAGGCGACAAGCTTAGCCGCTGGCGCCGGAGACAAAAATAACGCTAAACTGCCCGCCGGGGCGGTACAGGGGCGCAATGACTTTGGCTATGCCGGCTTTGGCGGCGCGTGTCCGCCCGCCGGCGATAAACCGCATCGCTACCGCTTTACGGTATGGGCGCTGGATATCCCGACGCTGCCCATTGACGGCGAGTCCAGCGGGGCGTTAGTCGGATTTATGTTACATAGCCACGCCATCGCCAGCGCGCAGATAACGGCGATGGCCGGAAGATAAAATAAGGGCAGCCTGATGCGGAACATTAATTTTCACCATAACGCGTTAACGGCGGCGGAAATTACCACCCGACGATTATGCAAACTGCACCGCGTCACGCTGTTCGCGCCTGCGATCTGCCGGGTAAACCGCGGCAGCAAAGTGATTGTGCAGGGCGCCAGCGAGATGCTGGCAACGCCGCAGCAGCTGATCATTTTGCCCGCCGAGGTTGAGCTCGAGGTGATTAATCAGCCGGAAAACGGGCTGTTTTGCTCCGATCTGCTCTCATTAACCCCGGAGCTGCTGGCGGATTTTAAGAATCGCTATATGAGCGAACCACAGGCTGGCCGTCTGACGTCGCTTTGCGCGCCGCTGGGGGCGGAACTGTCGTTTATGTGGCAAAGCGTCCTGCAGGCGGTACGGGAGGGGCTCAGCGGCGAACTGCAGCATCATCAGGCGATGGGGCTGCTGCTGGCGCTGTATCAGGCCGGATACGCCGGGCCGCTGCTCAACGAACGGCGCGAGGAGCTAACCGGCCAGGTCAGGCAAATTATTATGCTGTCGCCTGGCGATGCGTGGAGCGTAGCGAAAGTGGCTAAAATGCTGTTTCTGGGAGAGTCGACGCTGCGCCGCCGTTTGCAGCAGGAGTCCCGCAGTTTCCGCCAGATCGTGGAAGAGGTCCGTATGGCCTACGCGCTGGGACAATTACAGTCGACGTCGCGGCCCATTGGCGAAATTGCGCAAAACAGCGGCTACCAGTGCGGATCGCGCTTTACCGCCCGTTTTCGCCAGCACTACGGCGTACTGCCAAAGCATGTACGCTGAAAGAATTTGCTATCCTCTGTAGTGAGTCATTGTCCGGAAAGGAGAGAGAATATGGCAACGGTTTGCACGATGGCGTGGGTCTACGGTTCCGTTCAGGGCGTCGGGTTTCGCTATTCGACCCAGCGCGAGGCGCTGCAGCTTGGATTAACCGGATACGCGCGCAACCTCGACGACGGCGGCGTGGAAGTGCTGGCCTGTGGAGAGGCTGAACAGGTGGAGAAGCTCATCGCCTGGCTGAAAGCCGGCGGGCCGCGCAGCGCGCGAGTTGACAGGGTTCTGACCGAGCCCCATCAGCCCACCAGAGAGTGGCAGAAATTCGCCATTTTGTATTAGATGCACTTTACCGGCTTGGGCAGACCGGCGATTTTCGTCGCCTGCTTAGCCGGGCCTTTCGGAAACAGGCGGTAGAGATAGCGGCTGTTGCCTTTCTCTTCGCCGAACTTGTTCGCCATCGCCTTTACCAGCATACGAATCGCCGGTGAGGTGTTGAATTCCAGATAAAAGTCGCGCACAAAGCGCACCACTTCCCAGTGCTCAACGGAAAGGCTGATGCCCTCCTGCTCGGCGATAACGGCCGCCATCGCTTCGTTCCACTGGGTTGTGTCCTTCAGATAGCCTTCGCTATCGGTTTCTATTTCATTACCGTTAAAGATAAACATGATTCTTCACATACCGCTGAAAATGGCGGCAGTGTAGCAAAAAATAAGGCCCCGCATAAGCGGGGCCTCAGAACGACCGGGGGAGAGAATTAGTCTCTGCTGGCGAACCCAAGGATGCTCAGCAGGCTGACGAAGATGTTGTACAGCGAGACGTACAGGCTAACGGTCGCGCGGATGTAGTTGGTTTCACCGCCGCGGATGATATTGCTGGTCTCAAACAGAATCGCGCCTGAAGAGATCAGGATAAACACCGCGCTGATAGCCAGATGCAGGGCCGGCAGCTGCAGGAAAATGTTGGCGACCATACCGATTAGCACGACCACCACGCCCGCCATCAGCATGCCGCCGAGGAAGGACATATCTTTACGGGTGGTCAGCACGTAGGCCGAGCAGCAGAAGAACACCAGCGCGGTACCGCCCAGCGCCAGGCCGATTAAGTCTCCCATGCCCGCAGACAGGTAGGCGTTAAGCATTGGCCCCAGGATGTAGCCCAGAAAACCGGTAAAGGCGAACGCGGAAATGATACCCGTTGGCTTATTCGCCGTTTTATAGGTCAGGAACATCAGGCCGTACATACCGACCAGCGTCAGAATCAGACCCGGAGAAGGCAGCATCAACACGGTGCTGGCCGTCGCCGTAATGGCCGAAAATGCCAGCGTCAGGCTAAGCAGGAAATAGGTGTTCCGCAGAACTTTGTGCGTGCTAAGCAGCGATGAACGATCACGCGACGATGTAATGATACGATCCATGAGTCACTCTCTTATGACAGATGTAATTAATAACGAAGCATAAAAAAATCAAGGCCGAAGCCATAGTGCTTTTACCCATCTTTACTCAAGGCATGCGGGCTGAATGCAGCATTTTATTCCAGAAAAATGAAAATGCGCGGTATGTTTATTTGTTCGCCTTCTGAAGCCAGATCGAAATCTGATAACTCACTGAAAAATATTGCGTTAATGCCATTCTGCGACTAACTCTGGAGAGGGTACAAACGAAGCGTAACAAAGGCAAGGGATATGAAATCACAAAAATATAATCACATCACACGCGTACTACTGGCCGTCGGCCTTTTCTCCATGGCTATTCCGGCGCTGGCCGCTCAGGTGCCGCCGGGAACGGTGCTGGCGGAGAAGCAGGAGCTGGTCAGAAATAACGGCAGCGAGCCGTCGTCGTTGGATCCGCATAAAGTGGAAAGCGACGTTGAAAACAACATTATCAGCGATCTTTTCGAAGGGCTGGTCAGCGTTTCGCCAGCAGGAGAAATTCAGCCCAGGCTGGCGGAGAAGTGGGAGAATAAAGACAACACCGTCTGGACGTTCCATCTGCGCCCCGGAGTGACCTGGTCCGACGGTACGGCGATTACGGCGCAGGATATCGTCTGGAGCTGGCAGCGTCTGGTGTCGCCGCTTACGGCGTCCCCTTACGCGAGCTATCCCGGCAATATGCATATCGTCAACGGCGCGGAGATAGCGCAGGGTCAAAAAGCGCCAGAGACGCTGGGCGTCAAGGCGCTGGATGATACCACCCTTGAGGTGACCTTAACTCAGCCGAATGCGGCGTTTTTGGCGATGCTGGCGCACCCGTCTCTGGTTCCGCTCGATAAAGTGCTGATATCGCGCTACGGCGACAAGTGGACCAAACCGGAGCATATGGTGACCAGCGGGCCCTATAAGCTGTCGCAGTGGGTGGTGAATGAGCGCATTGTGGCCGAGCGCAATCCGCGCTACTGGGATAACGCGCATACGGTCATCAATAAGGTGACCTACCTGCCGATAAGTTCTGAAACCGCCGACGTCAACCGCTATAAGGCGGGGGAGATCGACATCGTCTATACGGTGCCGATTAATCAGTTTGCCCAGCTCAAAAAAACCATGGGCGATCAGCTGGATGTTTCGCCGCAGCTGGCCACCTACTATTACGAATTCAACACCACCCGGCCGCCGTTTAACGACCCCCGCGTGCGACGGGCGCTCAATATGGCCCTCGATAAAGACATTATCGCGGAGAAGGTGATGGGGCAGGGGCAGCGTCCGGCCTGGCTTATCAGCCAGCCTGACATCGGCGGGGTGAAGCTGCACAATCCCGAGTACGCCAGCTGGCCGCGCGATAAGCGTATCGCCGAGGCGAAAAAGCTGCTGAGCGAGGCTGGGTATAACGAGTCCCACCCGCTGGTCTTTAATTTGCTCTATAACACGTCGGAATCGCACCAGCGAATTGCCATCGCCGCCAGCTCAATGTGGAAAAAGAATCTTGGCGTGGAGGCGAAGCTGCAAAACCAGGAGTGGAAAACGATGCTCGACGCCATGCATACGCATAATTTTGACGCCGTGCGCTACGCGTGGATCGCTGACTATGACGATGCGGCGACGTTTCTCAACAACTTCCGCACCGGCGACAGTGAAAATACCAGCCAGTACAGCAACCCGGCCTATGATGAGGCGCTGCACAATGCGGCAAAAGCCGCTGATACGACGGCGCGGGGCAAGTTCTACCAGCAGGCGGAAGATCTGTTAGGGCAGGATGTCCCGGCCATTCCGGTCTATCACTATGTGCGCACCCATCTGGTCAAGCCATGGGTAGGCGGATTTACGCCGGATAAGCTGGGGTATTACTACAGCAAAGATATGTACATCAAAAAACATTAACCTGCAGAGGGCATTTTGCGCTGAAAATCTGCGCAAACTGCCTGAATTTCAGACGAATAATGCGTTTTTGTTTAATTTTAAGGCAGTTGAATAAATTGGTGCTTTACAGCCAGAACAGAGGTGTTTATAGTGCGCCTCATTGGAAGCGTGGCCGAGCGGTTGAAGGCACCGGTCTTGAAAACCGGCGACCCGAAAGGGTTCTAGAGTTCGAATCTCTACGCTTCCGCCAAATTCTAAATAAAATCAATAGCTTGAAGAATGGTTTTGATTTTATAGTGCATAAAGTAGTACAAAAAGCCCGTTTATACGGGCTTTTTTTACATCTAAAGTCCGTCCTTTGCTCAATAAATATCCTTTCAAATACTCATCGTTCAGGTGAGGGCTAATGCATTTCGAAGTGGGCTCTGTAAAGACGTCAGTGAATAATCCTCCCGGCGTTGAGTCATTTAACACGCTCCGAGCAGATAAACAGGGGAGTATATAAATATACATCACTGCCAATAGAGTGTTACGTTACCCATAATATAGACAAATATTGAGAAAAGGATAGGTTCCATGCAAATAATTTACCCAAGTGATTACTTTAATCTGAATAGAGTTGATGAAAATTATGAGGATGAATTCAACTGTGCAAGTGATAACGGAGTAAAATGTGTTTTGCTATCATCACAGCATTTATTAGATAGCAAAATTAAACTTTCAGGAAACCTTGAGGCGCATGCGCCAGTTATTTGGCGAGGCTGGATGCTTAAACAGAAAGAATATAAAACATTATACAATACTGTTAAAAGCCATAGTGCGGAAATGTTAGTTTCTCCTGATGATTACGCTTCTTGCCACTATATTACGGGCTGGTACGGAACATGTAGTGATTATACACCTGAAACTATTTTACTTACTGAGAATGATGATTTCGAAAAAATTACATCCCGATTAAAATGGCCTTCATATTTTGTTAAAGACTATGTTAAATCACTTACGACATCGCGTGGTTCGATAGCGAAAAATGCCGAGGAAATACAGGGGATTTTAGCCCATATTAAACAATATCGCGGAGAAATAGAGGGTGGTGTCGTGCTTAGAAAGGTTGAGGACCTAAAACCCGAAACAGAACGTAGATATTTTTCATTCTATGGAAATGTCTACTCTGCTGATGATGTTATCCCTGCTATTGTTCATGAAATAGCGAAGCATATAAGCTCCCCTTTTTTCTCAATAGATATGGTTGAGACAGCTTCATCCAATCTTCGTTTGATCGAAATCGGCGATGGGCAAGTTTCAGATATTAAAGAATGGGACGTCCAAAAATTCGTTAAGATGATTGTAAAGGCCAGCGTGTCTGGATGAGTATGTTTTAATATCAGCCTGGTTTTAAGTCTTCAGGATATGAGGCTCAAGGTATGAATAAAGTTAACAATATATATACTTGTTTTTTTAAATTGCTTGGTAAAAAAATTATCAAGTATGAAACGGCCGAGATTTATTTTGATGACTGGGAACCCTGGAATGATTTACCCATAAGAATCTACTTTGATGGTGGTGAGGTAATCTCTATTGCCTGGTCTAAATTTGATGAACTATGGTTAAGTAATGATCTAACACTTCCGTTTTCGATTGAGTATAATCAAGTTCGCTGGGTGACAAATAGTCCAAAAGAAATCAGTGGATGTCTAAATAATAGGATATCATCGGTAAAACTTGGTGTGGATTATTTGGTTATTGAAAATAATAAAATAGAAGTATTTACACATTTGTTGGTTTATACAACTAACGGAATTTTGGATGTGTTTAATAATCTGGATGAAAATGGTTATTCTTTGACCTCAGGTTTTGATGACAAAACAATGGATATTGTATAGAGTGCTTATGTCATAACTTGAATGTTGTTATTAAAGTTGCTGGATTTAATATGTTCATGCTTAAAAAGGAATGTTTGATTATACTGCGCAGTATTATGGTTTTTAATCCTTTAAAAGTATCAATGTAAGGCGTTATTATAAATAATGTACTATGACAAGGTCATGATCTTATATTTAAAGTAATTAATATCATTTCACTAGCAATGCCCCAGTTTCAAGTAAGAGGCATTGCTGTAAGTCGATACCTATGGTAAAGATACTTCGTTATTAGTGCCCATCAGTATGCTACTTTGTGATGATAAAAATTCCCCTTTATTTTCATCTCTTCCTTGTAATAATATTTTTGCATCATCTTTATTATAGTCACGAACGGCTTTAGCTGATAACTCACCGATAATAGTGTCAGATGCGCGTAGCCGATTAATAATAAGAACACACTTTGTGTCATTAAAGTCGGACATCATGTTTTGATCTCCTTCGCTATCGCCAGCAACTAATATTGGCCCGGTATTTTTGTAATGTTGTTGTATAAATTTTTTTATGGTTTCGGTTTTACCTTTACCTTGCGTCTGGGGATAGTATGGATCGAGGCTGTGAGTCAATCTACCTTCTTTATCATATAAGGGATGCATTGCATAGACATGAGACTCAGGAACAGAAAAACCATATTTTTCTGTAGTAACGATGCTTTTTATCACATCTAAAGCAGAAGCGGAAATGACATAAACATCAACTCCTGCCTGCTGTAGGTTTTTATATAATGTCTGCATTTCTGGGACCAGCCTAAATCCATTTTTCCATGTTACTGATACGATACCAGCTCGGCCAGCCATATCTGCTGGGCTTACCCATGTCACCTTTTCGATAGGCTGGTTATTTTGCCACTCAATAGTATCGTGCACTAAATCAGCTACTTCTTTTTTGGACATGCCAGAAAAAAGATACGTCACCCATGGATAAGATACCTCATGGTCGAATGACCCACCTATTGCATCATATAAATATCTCATTTTCACTATAAAATTCATATAATTAGAATCTTTCTTAATTTCATCAAGCGTTTTATTACCCGCAAATCCGCTGTAATTATTGTATAGCCATGTGTAGCTATCAATAATGTCTTGACCAATGAGGTTTATATTAACCGGTTGATGTTTTTTATTATTATAATCCGAGTTAAAGTCTGAAGGCGGTATATCTTTATAAATTATCTCTTTCAATGTCTCAGGTTTCATCGAAAATTTAAGGTTTTCTAGTTGATATATAAGAGTTGCCTCTTCGATATCCAGAAAAGCTGTTGTGTTGTCAAAATCAAAAACAGCATATAAAGAATGCGCTGGCTTCTGCTTTGCTTCTTGAATGAGTCTGTCAATTTTTCTTGAGTTGAACTCGTCCCAATTGCCGATAACTATTTGCTTTTGTTGGGGAATTGCAGTTTCTAAATTTTGTGACACTTGATTTGTGTTACTGGCACTGGCCGTTGTTCCATATACTCCAAAAAATACGGATAGTAGTGCATATATTATTGTCATTTTCATGATTAATTCCTTTTTTAGGGTGCATTACCATCTGTAGCAAAAAGTAAAAGCCAGCTATATCAAAAATTGGCACCCTGATCATGAATGTGATGGTTATCATATTTTATGAATATATGAAAATGGTGAGGGAGTAAGCCAGAATTATCTACAGAGAAATGTTTAGTATGACAAGGTAGCAGGTCAAAAACAGTTCGAACTATCTCCGAATGTTATTTTAATGTCACTTATCTATCTACGGCTAGTCCTGATGGTTCTTTTGCTTTCTTCGGCATCGTGCAATCCTGTCATACAAACCCCGAGCTATTTAATCGCTCGGGGTTTTTTCTTATGTGCCGCTATTCAGTATGCCATTCGGTTGAGTAACCCGCTCTGGCCGTTTGAAGCTGACAGGTGCGGTTCCCTTCGCAAAGTCCCCCCTCATGCGCTGTTGAGGGGGCGCGGACTCAGAAGATATTGATGCTGTAGCCGACGATAAACTTCACGTCGTTACGATCGGTTTTATAGTTGCTGTCTGTCGCCCGGAAGAGCGCCGGGAGCAGGGTAAAGGAGAGGCCTTTCGCCATGCCGTCCGCCACCAGATAGCGAGCGGAAAGATCGAACGACACCATGCTCCCGTCGTACTTTCTCGCCGAACCGGTTTTACTGACATCGCTAACCACGTGCCAGCCGTAGGTTCCGGCACCGCCCAGGGTTAACTCCGGTAGATTCAGATCGGCAAAGTTATAACTCACGCCAAAACGAACCGCGCGGGCGCCGGAAACGTTAAAGTCTTCCAGCTGCGACAGCGTCGGCTGATAATCACGCTTATCGGAGTTCGCCCACGGGGTTAAGCGGAAGTTGTAATCTCCGGTGTTCGGGGCGTAGTTCTGGCTATAACCAAGGGACCACACGGTGTTGTCGTGGCTCAGGTTAAAACCAACCCCCACATAATATTCCGTTGCAGGATCTTTTATTTTCGACAGATCTTCAATGTAGCGCGCGCCCTGGTAGAAGAGCTTACTCTGCAGGGAGACATCCTTTGTCAACGTATCGTGACGCTCTACCTGTGCCTGCCAGTTGCGACGGTAGCCTTTACCTTCGCCATAGCCCACGTCAAGCACGGTACTGCCAAAGTTATAGACTGCGCCCACCGTGTGAATGTAATCGATGATTGCACCGGCTTTAATGGTTTTGCCGTTGTCATCGAGTCCGGCGGCGTTGTTCTGGTGCCAGGCCGTGGTCATCGGTTTAAAATCACGGCTCCAGTCGTTCTTGAAGCGGTCGGCCCAGGCGTAGGTCAGCCTCAGTTTGTCGAGGGTCAGGGCACTGTCAAACCCGCGAAAAGCGTGAGGGTTGAGGCCCCAACTGCTTTTTACGGTACCGGAGTTAATGGGGGTATAGCCCGCGGCCAGCTTGAAATTGGTGCCTGCATCGCCAAGGTTGAGCTTGAGTGCGGCAACCGACACGCTCATGTAGGACCTCTCGCACGGGCTGAACTTGCCCGGCTCGCCGCAATCGTAGTCGTAGTAAAGGATCTCCGACTGACCGACGGTATGCCCGAGTTTAATGTTGGCGTTGCCCCAGAAATCAAAGCCAATAACGTCCTGGTAATAGCCTGAAATATAGCTAATCGCCACGTTACCGGTCTGGTTCTGGATCCCGGCTGGACCCAGTCCGTATTTACCGGTCGTGGAGTCTTTTACAGCACGATGACGAATATATAGTGAGGTATTGAGATTTAATTTGCCTTCATCATAAAACGCTTTCTCAAACTGAGAAGGCGCTTCATAATCCGTTTCTTCTTCCGCAAAGGCATCTGCGGCAATAAAAAGAAACAGCGGTGTACACAGAGAAACTCTGAGTCTATGAGTTGTCATTATTATATACCTTATAAAACCATGTATTATAGGGCGAGGGATGTACTGTTTATTTAAAACTCGTGTTATTTATGAGCTCCGGGATTTGCGCACCGTATTTTTCGAGAAGATATTCATTATGTTTTGCGGAATTCGCAATGTTACCGCTCAAAAATACCGGCAGAGATTTATTTTCACTCCCCAGGTTCGCTATGATTTCCGCGAACAGGGTATGCATAATAAACAGTCCGGTCATTGAGGAAACCGGCGCGAACGGCGTTGCATGCTCTGTAAGGGAAAGCACCGCATCACCGATTGGCACCTGGTTATCAATGGCGACATCCACGCAGTCCCGCAGCTTAAGGCCAGCCTTGTGCTTCGACGGCTGGGTCTCGGCATACAGAAAGCTGGTCAGCGCCAGGGTAAATGCCCCGTGCTGTTTTGCCCAGAGTGCTGCATCGACCGGAGCGGGGTTAATCCCGGAAGTTGAGATAACAATCAGCGCATCTTTACTGGTGATCGAGAATCTCTCCAGATGCTCAGCAATATAGTCATTCTGTTTTTCATAATATGATGAAGCCGCCGCCCCCTGATGTAACATTAAAGGTTCGATAAATATTGGCCGAACCGGGGCGATACCTCCGGCACGATAAAATACATCTTCAGCGAAAATATGTGAGTGGCCGCAGCCGAAAATATAAATTACACCTCCCTGGTTAATGATTTTTGCCAGTTCCACGGCGGTGGAAGTGATTTTATGGCTTTGCTGTTGAGTAATGTCGTTAAGTTTTTTCTGGACGATATCTAAATAGCTCTGAATCATTGTCATAACCAGTATCCTGACCATTGTGGTTGGTAGACTCGGTATAACGCTTCCATATAGAAGTAATCTCCCCAGAGATTACATTCATCGATGCCTTTACCGAGGGCATAGGCGTAAACACCGTGTTTAAGTAAGCCTTCGCAGACATCATCCTCGCGGGCAGACGCGCCGCGCATTAATGCCAGCAGACATTGACGCGCCAGTGTCTGGTAACCGGCATCCGGAAAGTGCTTATGCGCTTCCAGCAGGCCGCAGACCGCAATCGCCAGCGCGGAGCTGTCTTTCGGGGCGTCGGGATCTGCAGCCAGCAGCAGATCCCAGGCGGGAACGCCGTCCTCCGGCAGGTAGCGGAAGAAATACTCGCAGGCCTGCTGCCACCGTTCGTAGTGGTCGGTTTCGCCGGTGGCCGACCAGTGAAGCGGGATGCCGAGAATGGCCCACGCCTGGCCGCGGGCCCAGCAGGAGTTATCGCTGTAGCCCTGAAAGGTTTTCCCGTGCGAAGGCGCACCGCTTGTCTGGTCAAAATAGAAGGTATGGAAAGTGGAGCCGTCTTCGCGAAAAATGTTGTTGATGACCGCCGCATAGTGGCGTTCAGCCACTTCCCGATAACGTGATTCACCGCTGATCTTTGCTGCCACGTGGAGCAGGGGAAGGTTAATCAATGAATCGATAATAAGCCGGTACTCCTGCGGGTCGTTAAGCATACCCCAGGCCTGGATAAAACCGGCGCTGTGGTGAAAACGGTTTACCAGCAGATCGGCCGCCGCCAGAATAAGCGGGGTTAGCGCTTCGCGCTCCGTCAGTTTCCAGTACGCGACTGCCGACAGGCTATAAAGGAAGCCGATATCGTGGTGATCGAGGACGTAGTGCGCCGCCAGGCGGGCTTTAAAACTCGCCACGTTGCGTTCAACGCCGTCCAGGTATGCGCGATCGCCGCTGAACTCCCAGGCCATTGCCTGCATCCCGGTCCAGAATCCGTTGGTCCAGTCGTTATTCTCTTTCAGAACGTAGCGATTATTGAGCGTGCAGGCTGAGGGGAATTTCTCGCCGTACAGACCCATGTTACGTGCGATCCGCCGCGCGCACGCCGTCAGCTCATCCCGACAGGCGTCGGGCGTGAGGGCAGGAAAGGGCAGCGGTGTGAGGCGATTCGACAGACTCTCTTTCATGATTTTTCCCTACAGCGTGAATACGCGCTCTTTGTACTGACTCATCAGCATGTCGTTGTATTCTTTACCGCCGGGCAGATTGATGCTGCGCATCACCGGCGGCGCGATACCTTGTTCCAGCAGCATCTCGATGCAGCGGATCACCACGTTATTGATGATGAAGGCCGCAGACAGCGAGGACACTGGACCGGTCATGATGTTGCCGTTATCCATACTTAGCGTGCAGTCACCGGACGGGCAGCCGTTATCGAGAATGACATCGGCATAGTCGCGGATGCTCTCGCTCGTTGGCGTCGACTCACCGGCGTAGCGGGTGATAACCACCAGCTTCAGCCCCCTCTCTTTGACCTTGCGTGCCAGCTCAACGTGCAGCGGTTTAGTGCCGGAGTTGGAGATAATCACAAAGCAGTCTGACTCGCGCAGATCGAGCAGCCCGGAGAAGATGTCGCCAATCCCTTTCAGCGAATCAAACCAGCCGGTTGGTCCATAGAACTGGTCAATGGCTTTGGTATTGACCAGGCCGCCTGCACGACCGGCCAGCTCAACCGCCGCGGCAAACGAGTGGCCGGAGCCAAAGCCGTGAATAATGCCGTTGGCTTTGACGCACTCGGCAAACAGCGCCGCCGCCTGCTCAACTTCAGCGCTCTGAGTAAGAAACACCTGATTCAGCGTTGCTAAAACATGCTGATAATACTGCTGCTGATGTGGTGACATCCCTTATCCCTTATCGGCTTTTAAAAACGTGGTGATACAGGCGTTCGGCTCTTCCGGCGTCATCTGCGCCGTCACCGCCACGCCTTTTTCCAGCAGCGCGTTGATGGCCGCGATCTCAGCATCGTTGACGCTGACCGAGCGTTTGATCTGGCGGCGATCGTCTTTGTTGGACATATTGCCGATATTGAGCTGGGGGAGGGCAATCCCGGCGTTCATCAGCTTCAGCGCCAGCTCCGGGGTCTTCAGCAGGATCAGTACGCGCTGACCGTCGTAGTTGCCGGCGAGGATATTGGCGCTGGCTTTCTCAAAAGAGAGAATAGAGGTGTTGCAGCCTTCCGGGGCTGCACTGCGCAGCAGCATTTTCTCTACATCGTTTGCAGCTACGGCGTCGTCAATCACCATAATACGGTTGGCGTTGAAGTGGCTTACCCAGCGGGTGGCCACCTGGCCGTGGATCAGCCGGTCATCGACACGAATATGCACAATACCTTTCATGATAAATTCCTTAAATCAATGTGTTACTTAACCGAGAATATTCAGGTTGTAGCCGATAATACCTAAAGCAATCAGGACAAAAATGACGCGAGTCGAGTTCATCTTTTTGAGCCCCAGCAGCCAGTAGGTGAACCCCACAACCAGCAGCGGAATAAGCCCGGGCATAATCTGGTCGGCAATGCTCTGCAGCTTGAGCGATACTTCGCCGTAGCTGAATTCGAAATTAAGATTCGCCTTCACCACCGAGGGGATAAGCGCCCCGATAACCGTCAGCCCGAGAATATTGGCTGCGCGGGTAATTTTGTTGAGGCTATTGGTCAAAGACCCCAGCAGGTTGACCCCTTCCTGATACCCCGTGCTGATGCTAAAGCGCATAAACAGCATGCGAACCAGGGCGAACAGTAGCCAGAGGACAAGCCCCACCGGGTTGCCCTGCAGCGCGAGGTACGAAGCGACAGAACCGATAATGGTGGTCGGAATAACAAAGAACAGCGTATCTCCGATGCCCGCCAGCGGTCCCATCAGACCGGTTTTGATTCCGGCAACCGCATCTTTGCCCGCAAGCCCGGTCTGCTCTTCCAGGGCGATGTTCACCCCGAGGATCCCCGGCGCCATGGTGTTGTTGGTGTTAAAGAACTGGCTGTGTACCTTCGCCGCATCCTTCAGCTCTTCGGGTTTTGCGTACTTTTTCTCAAGGAACGGATAGATGCTGTACAGATAGCCCAGACCCTGCATTTTTTCGTAGTTCCAGCCAGACTGACCGAACAGGAACCAGCGCCAGAACACGCGTTTTAGTACTTTATTCATCGCCCATTGCTCCATTTGCCGGGGATTCGGTAGTTTGCGTTACCTGTTTTTCTGAGTTGAAGACGTAAAGCGCAATTGCCAGGCCCAGCAGCGCGGCGCCCAGCACCGGCACTTTCAGATAGGCCGCCAGGAAAAAGCCCAGAATAAGAAACGAGATGTTCTTCTTAATCGGTAAATAGCGCAGCAGGATGGAGATACCCAGCGCAGGCAGTAGGCCACCGGCGACTTTAAGACCGTTCATGATGGACGCGGGGATCCAGGTCACGACGTCATTAACGAAGGTTGCCCCGAGGATCAGCGCCAACAGCACCGGCAGCATACGCGAGAGCGAAATAGGCACCTGGCCCAGCAGGTTCATCCTGGCCGCCGCCTTCACCTGACCCTCTTCAATCAGCCTGTCGGCCTTATGATGGATAAAGGTGTTGCTGAAGCGGGCGAGGATATCCAGCTGTACCATTAAGAGACCAATCGGCACCGCAATGGTTGCGCCAAACGCCGCGCCCTGGCCGCTGATAATCGCGAAAGTGGTACCCAGCACCGCACCGGTCATGTAATCCGGGATCGACGCGCCGCCGAAGTTGCCCACGCCCAGTACCAGCAGGTTCAGGGTGCCGCCGACGATAAGCCCGGTGGTCATATCGCCCATAATGAGACCGGCAAAGAAGCCCGCCATGCTCGGTTTCACTAACCCAAGCGTCGTGTTGTTGCCGTCGTATATCGCCAGCCCTGAATAAAGCGTCAGTAACGCTATCTGCCAGACCGCAATGTGCTCCATTTTTTACTCGTCTCCGTCATCTGTGTGGGCGGCAAGCGCTGCCTGCTGTAAATGGTAAATACCATCACGCGCCGTAGTTATTATTTCATTCAGCGAGGCTGGCGAGTGACTTTCATCAATTGCCATCGCCATTTCCAGAATTAAGTTTAAATTCATCCCAGAGAGCAGGGTGATATTATTCCATAGGTTGTTAGTGACAATAATCTCCATTGCGGAGTTATATGGCGAACCACTTTTTAAATCAGAGAGGATAATAATTTTGGATTCTGCTGTGCTAAGGATGGTGATTTTATCGAGAAGTTCCTGTTTAAATACTGCTATCCCTTTCTCACCATCCAGTTCAACTACATGAAGGTTTGGCTGCGCTCCGAGTATTAATTCTGTGGCCTGTCTGGCACCGCTGGCGAAACCCCCATGAGAGATTAATAATAATTGGTTCATCCTGCCCCCTTATCTGGCGTTCTTATTTCAATATAAAATGATTCTAACCGTTTCCAGGTCTCAATATATTCAATCACCTGACCTTGCTCGTCGTGGGTGTAGCGTTTCATCATGATAACGGGCTGGTGAGCCGTGAGCTCAAGGTGCTGCAGGACTTCTGGCGCAGCATCGGTCAGGGCACAGATGGTCTGCCGATAGGGCATGGTGTACATATCAAGACCATTGTTAACCTTAAAAGCCTCATAAATAGAGCTGAGTGCCGAATTCTTAATCGTCAATTGACTGGCGAAGTAGCGGGCCGGAATATGCGAAATCTGTAATGCATAAGGTTTGTTATTATCAAACTTTAAGCGCGCAATATGATAATATTTTTCATCATCATTTAACCCGAGTTTTTCTTTAATACACGGATCGTTTTCCAGTTCACAGGCGATAACTTTAACCGACTGCATGCCTTTTAAATCGTTATCTGATTCTGAGAAAACAATGTTCTCATTTCGTTTGGCTTTCGAAACAAAAGTGCCTTTACCCTGATAACGAATCAGGTAGCCTTCATTCACCATTTCGTGAATAGCGCGAATAACCGTGGCGGAACTGACGGAGTAACGCTCTTTTAATTCCGACTCACTGTAGAATTTTTCCCCGGGTTTAAAAGTACCGTTTCTTATTTCATCTAACAGTGCTGCCTTTATCACCTGGTATTTCGTTGACTGTGCCGTTGCTTTCATTGTTTCGCCAGTTTCTGTTTACATTTATTTTATTTCGTAGGCTTACGATACCCGTACCTGATTGTCCGATCAACCTCTCAACTCAACTTAACCGGTTAACCTGTTAAGTTATTTCCTGGACTGTGATGCATTTCGCAATTTCGCCCCGACGGAGGGGGCAGGGGCGAGGAATTTTTGCCGCACCGGCCGGGCGTGAACGCAAACTGATTGCCGCGCTATTGCGCTGGCGAGCTGAGAAAACGGAGCGCCCGCATTCAACAACCCCGGCCAGTACATCGCACGGGGTTTTCTTTTTATAGGGCGCCATCGTGGTGCTTGCGTGCCCTAACGCAGCTGCGCGCAGGCCCCGGCAATCCGCTGGCAGGCCTGCGCCAGCAGCCCATCTTCTACCGCGTAGGCAATACGTAAATATCCCGGCATTCCGAACGCGGAACCGTGTAACACGGCCACCTGAGTGTGTTCTAGCAGCCAGTTCGCCAGCCCGCTGTCGTCGCGGAGGGTTTCGCCGCCAGGGGTCACCCGCCCAATGAGCTGCTGGCAGTTGGCAAAGACATAGAATGCGCCCTGGGGGATGCCCGCGCTCAGGCCCTCGGTGGCGGCAATCATCCCCAGCACCTGCTGGCGACGTTTATCCAGCGTCTGCAGCCAGCCGTCGAAGAAATCCGCCGAATGGTTAAGGGCCGCGACCGCCGCCGCCTGCGAAATGCTGCTGGGATTGGAGGTGCTTTGTGATTGCAGGATCTGCATGGCGGCAATCAGCCACTGCGGCCCACCCGCATAGCCCAGACGCCAGCCGGTCATGGCGTGGCTTTTGGAGACCCCGTTCACCGTCAGGGTGCGCGAAACCAGCTGCGGCGCGGCCTGAGCAAAAGTGATAAACGGGACATTGTCGTAACGCAGCGGCTCGTAAATGTCGTCGGCCATCACCAGCACCTGCGGGTAATCCGCCAGGACCTCTGCCAGCGCGCGCAGTTCCCGTTCGCTGTATATCGCCCCGGTCGGGTTACCCGGCGAGTTGAGAACCAACCAGCGCGTTGACGAGGTGAGGGCGGCGGCCAGTTGTTCCGGCGTCAGCTTCCAGCCGTGTTGTTCATCACAGGGCACAATCACCGGTTCACCGTCGGCCAGAGAGACCATATCCGGGTAGGAGACCCAGTAGGGGGCGGGAATAATCACCTGCTGCCCGGCGTCCAGGGTTGCCAGAAAGGCATTGAAAATGAGCTGCTTGGCGCCGCTCCCGGCGATGATCTCCTCCGCGCGGTAGTGCAGCTGGTTGTCGCGCGCGAACTTGGCGGCAATCGCCGACTTCAACGCTGCGGTGCCGGAAACGGCGGTATACTTAGTCTGGTGATGCACGATAGCTTCAATGCCCGCATAGCTAATATGGGCCGGGGTAGCAAAATCCAGTTCCCCTTCGCCCAGGTTGATAACCTGCTTGCCTGCGGCTTCCAGCGCCCGTACCCGGTCAGAAATGGCCGCCGTCGGTGAAGGGCGTACGGAAAGCATACGACGGGCGATTTGACTGTTATTCATAAATCCTCTTTTGTATCTAATGAATCAATTAATACAATTGGGTACCCAACATCAGCAGGAAACTCGCCGTGTCACCGATCTTTATTCTCGATAACAGCTCCGTCCCCGCCCGCTACGGTATCACCGCCAGCCTGTGGGCTAATCGTCTTGGGTTGCCCCTCTGGAGCCTTCGCCCCGACTTCGCCGGGGACGTTCCCGATAGTCATCAGCACGTCATTCGCGCAGGGTACTGCGTGACCAGCGGTCTCTGGCGCAGCGATACGCTGCGTGAAGAGGTGCGCGATATCGCCAGCCTGCCGCCATCAGACGCCGTTATTGTGCTGTCGTCCTCGCAGGCGCCGCTTATTGCCGACCTGCCGGGCCAGCGGCTTTACAGCGATGACAGCAACCACCGCCTGACGCTCAGCGACGGGCAACACACGCTGTTAGCGCTCACCCCCGACCGCTATGGCCGCTGGGATGCCGGGAGACCGTCGTCCGCCAGGGCGTCCTTGCGCATCGCGCTTATTGGCCGCGAGGCGGACCACCGTCTGGTCTATCCCGCCACGCTCGGCTCACTGGGCGATGCCGCGGCGTCGCTGGGGCTGAACCTGGATGTCCATTTCTTCGCGCCGGTCAGTCTGTCCGCCGAGTTACACGAACTTCACCTCTTCCAGGGCGTGGTGCTGCCAGGCGGTTCCTCAATGGCGGCGGTCAACGGACAAATCCGCGTGGCGGAAGATACGCTTAACCGCGGGCAGCCAACGCTGGGGTTGTGCCTGGGAATGCAGAGCATGATGACTGCTGCCGTGCGCCGGAGTCCGGGTTTCGAATCGGCCATTCCCGCGGAAGTCGCTCCGCATGAGGCTCTGCACAGCTTTGTTCCCTTTGCCGATGGTCGTCATCGCTGCGGTGTATTCCCTTTTTCCTCGGGGCTTATCCCCGGCGATGTCCACGAAATGCACTACAACCATCGCTACTGCTTCAACACCGACTTATTGCCGGCGCTGTCCCCCGGCGGGGTCAGCGTGAGCGCGCAACGCGACGGTATCGTGGAGGCCGTTTCCCAGCCTGAGCTGCCGTTCTGGCACGGGGTTCAGGGGCATCCGGAACTGATGTCCCGCCCGGATGCGCCCCATCCGCTGTTCGTCGCGTTTCTAAAGGTGGCGCTTAACGCGCCAGCGTAACCCCGCTGCGATGGTCGCTGGCAAGCGCCTGCATGACGCGGGTCAGCTCTGCCAGCGCCGCGTCGCCGATCGGCTTTAACGGTGCGCGTACGGTGCCGCCGTTAAAGCCGCGCAGCGCCATCGCCGCTTTCACCAGCTGCGGCTGCCCGTATTTGCGCGCCAGCGCTCGATACGCGTACCACAGCTGATGCAAATCGCGGGCAGTGGCGGCATCGCCCCGTTCCACGGCGCGGAAGGTATTGACGATCAGCTCCGGCAGCGCGCCGCTGTTGGTCGTGCTGATGCCGTCAAACCCGGCCATCATCGGTCCGAGGAAAGCCAGATCGGAGGCGCAGAACAGGCGCAGACGCCCGCGCAGGCGGTTGGCAATCTGGTCGATGGCGGTGGGGTTGAGATCGCCCTGTTTGATGCCGACCACATTCGGGATCTCTGCCAGCCGTTCCAGCAGCGTCGGGGAGAGGGTAATGCCGATGCCCGGCGCGTTGTACACCAGAATGCCGGTTTTGGATAACGGTGCCATCTCATTGAAGTAGCTGACGATCTGTTCGTCAGTGATTTCGCTAACAAAGGGCGCGGTGACCATCGGCAGGCCGCCCAACTCGCTTGCCAGAACGGTCAGCTCGCGGGCGTCGCGCGGATCGGAACTGGCGCTGCACAGCATTACCGCCACGCGGTCATCCACGCAGGCCATCACTTCATGAAACAATTCGCGGCGCTCTTCGACGGTCATTACCGGGAACTCGCCGTAGGTGCCGCCAATCAGCAGGCCGTCATAGCCCAGACCAATCACGCGTTCGATGTTTTCACGCAACGCCGGGTAGTCGATCGCGCCGCTGGCGTCGAACGGGGTGACGGTGATGTTGAAAATACCGCGCAGGCGTTCACGACACTCATTGATATCTTTCATCTTTCTTTCCTTACAGCAGTGTTAATGGGCGAGCCAGGGAACCCAGCTGGCGATATCCGGTTTCAGTCACCACCACGGTTTCGCTGACGCCGACGGTGAATTGACCGTAGATACGCAGGGCCGGTGGGATGTGGAAAGTCATTCCTGGCTGCAGCTCGGTGGTGACGCCGCTGTAAAGGCTAAGGATGCCGCCTTCGCCCCAGTCCGGCGCAAAGGCGATGCCGATGGAGTAACCGGTGCGTTTTTTGAAATTTCCAGTGAAACCGGCGCGGTCGATCACCTTCTGGCAGGCCAGGTGCGGCGCTTCGCAGGTAGCGCCCGGACGAATGGCGTCGAGGGAGGCCTGCAGGGCTTCCTGACAAACTTTTTCCATTTCGATGGCGATAGCGGGCGGGCGGCCCAGCCAGGCGGAGCGCATCATCGCGGCGTGGTAGCGATCGTGGGCGGCAGACATCTCCAGAAAAACCGGGTCGTTATCCTGCATCACCCGACGTCGCCATGTGCCGTGCGGCACGCCGCTTCGCGGGCCGGTTGAGACCAGCGGTTCCATACCGACATACTCGGAACCGGCGGCAATGGCGGCCCCCATCATCGCCGAGACCAGCGCGTTTTCGTCTGCGCCGCTGCGAATCGCCGCCATCCCGGCGCGCATACCCGCATCGACATAGCGGGCCGCGGCGGCGATTTTTTCCACCTCCGCGGCCGACTTCACCGCGCGCAGCGGTTCGATGACGCCAGCCGTATCGGCAATCGCGCCGAGCTTAGACTGCAGGGCTTCATACACGGCAATCGGCAGGAACCAGCCGCGTTTATCCAGTCCTATGCGCTTATTGAGCCAGCCGCGCTGTTGCAGCATAGCCACCAGAAAATCCACCGGGTTATCGCCATCCTGGTAAATAGCGGCATCTGAAATAAAGGTGTTGGCGATAAAGTTAAAGTATTCGAGCTGACGAATCACAAAGACCGGATCCCCTTCTACCGGCAGCAGCAGCGCCTGAAAGGTGTAATATCCCGGCGTTTGCTGACCGGTAAGCCAGAAAATGTTTTCTGGTCCGGTAACAATCATGACGTCCACGCCCGCGCTGCTTAAGCGTTCGCGGGTACGTCGAATGCGTTGCGCATATTCGTCAGCGCTAAAGGCGGACTCACTGCCCTGAATCACATTGTTAACATCTTGCATCGTTAAACTCCTGGAGTAAGTTGGCCTGCGCGGCATTGAACTGCACGCCCAGACCGGGAGAGTCGTTGACGGTGACCCGTCCATTGCGGTATTCCAGCCCGCTGACGGGATCATCCGTTAAGCCATCGGCACCATACAGTTCGGCAAATGCCGGTTGCACCACCCGGCAAAGCTGGAGCGCGGCGGCGGTGGCAGCATGGCCTTCATTCATCTGACCAATCATGAACGGCACGTCGGCGCGCCGCAGACGGCGGGCGGCGGCAAGCGTCGGAGCGAGGCCGCCCAATTTCACCAGCTTGAGATGCCCCCACAGCGCGCCTTTGGCGGCGATCAGCCGGGTGATGGCTGCGTCGCTATTGAGACTTTCATCGAGCATGATCGGGATGCCGTAGCCGTACAGTTCGGCAAGCTGGCTGTCGTATACCGGGCTTAACGGCTGTTCGATATAGCTGAGATTCAGCGCTCGCAGAGAGGGGAACGCTGCGTGAGCCTGTGCCAGCGACCACTGGCCGTTCACGTCAATCGCCAGCGAAATCTGCTGGCCAAACCGCTGACGCAGCCTTTGCAGGCGGGCCAGGTCGGTGGCGAAATCCGCTACGCCCGTGCGTAACTTCAGCTCGGTGAAACCGCGATCGACATAGCGTTGCGCCTGCTCCAGCATCCGCGACTCGCTGCTCCAGAACAGGGTTTGATTGGTGCGCCAGGCGGGCAGGCCAGCTTGCGCCCCCAGCCAGGCGGCAACGCTTACCCCCTCCTGACGCGCCAGCAGATCGTGCAATGCCATATCCAGCACCATGCGTGACGGCGGCAGCAGCGTGGGGTCCTCATCATGCAGCGCGGTAAGTAGCGCCGCGGGCTGCCGGCGCCAGTCCCAACGGCTGAGGATTTGAAGCAGGTTGTTCAGCACCTGCTCTTCGCTATAGCCATGCAGGTAGCGAATATTGAGCCGCACTTCGCCAATCCCCGTCACGCCCTGGTCTTCCAGACGCAGCCAGAGGGTGTCGAGCGCCGTCACCGGGCCGGAGGCGGCGGTATGCAGCATCACACCGGCATAATGCAGTTCTCCGCGAAAGAGCTGCGCCTTCATAAACCGGGCTCCGGCGGCAGCATGGCGAGCGCAATATCGAGATAGATATATGCCGCGGCGATAAATTCATCGACGGGGACGAATTCATCGGGCTTGTGCGCCACGGCCAGCGAGCCGGGGCCAATGACCACGCCCTTTGCGCCCAGCGAACGGAAATGCACCAGGTCGCAGCCGCCCTGAAAACCAAACGGGCCGGGCTCGCTCTGTCCGTGACGGCGGCAGGCGGCAAGGCTTTGCTCGACAATGGCTTCGCTGCTGTCGGTTTGCGTCGCGCCACCGGTGGTGGGCTGCCAGGCGATAATTTCGGCTTCCACGCCCGCATGAGCGTGCGCGTGGTCGAGCAGCTGTTGCAGTTCGGCCTTGACGACCGCTTCGTCTTCACCCGGGACCATGCGGCGGTCAAGCAGCAGCTCACAGCTGTCGGGCACCACGTTGTCCGCATGGCCGCCGTGGATGCGGGTCACCGTCAGGCTGGCGTTACCGACCAGATCGTGGCAGCGGCAACGCACCTGCTGGTGGTGGGCCTCTTCAATCAGCCCTAAAAGGCGCGCGGACTGGTAAATCGCGTTAACCCCCAGCTCCGGCGTGCCGGAGTGCGCGGTGACGCCTTTTACCCGCACGCGAGGACGCAAGCTGCCTTTGTGAGCGGAGAAGGTCGCATTCGATGTCGGCTCGCCAATCACCGCGAAATCAATCGCCGGTGGGTTATCACGTACGTAGAATTTCGCCCCTTCGCTGGCGACCTCTTCATCGGCGGTGAACACGCCCATCAGCGTGCCGGACCAGCGCTGACGATTGGCGGCCAGCAAACGCAGGGCTTCAACCATCGCCACCAGTGGGCCTTTGGCATCGCAGGCGCCGCGCCCGTACAGGCGCCCGCCGCGCTCGGCGAGCGCGAAGGGATCGCTGGTCCAGCCGCTGCCCGCCGGAACAGTGTCGATATGGGTGTTAAAGGCGAAGCACGGCCCCGGTCCATTGTGCAGGACGGCGATAACGTTGGTCCGCCCCGGCGCGTATTCGCTAAAGGAGAGATCGAATCCGGCGGTCAGCAGCCAGCCTTCCAGACATTCGGCGGCTTCACGCTCATGGCCCGGCGGATTCTCCGTATTGATGGCAACCAGCGTCGCTAAGTCCTTTTTCATACGCGCGCTGTCAACCTGATAACTGAACATAGGAACTCCGTGATTAATGTAATATTTGCGTCAGGAAGCGCTGCGCGCGCTCGCTGACGTTGCCGGCGAAGAAATCGCTGGTGCTGGCGCGATCGATAATTTCGCCGTCTTCCATAAAAAGAATGTTGTTAGCGGCCCGGCGGGCGAAGCCCATTTCGTGGGTCACCACCATGCTGGTCATGCCTTCTGCGCTGAGCTCCGCCATCACTTCCAGCACCTCGCGGATCATCTCCGGGTCGAGGGCTGACGTGGGTTCGTCGTAGAGCATCAGCTCGGGCTTCATCGCCAGGGCTCGGGCAATCGCCACGCGCTGCTGCTGGCCGCCGGAGAGCTCGTCCGGAAAGTGGTCCGCGCGTTCGTTGATGCGCACCTTCGCCAACAGGTTGTCCGCCAGCGTACGGGCATCAATGCGGTTCATCCCCAGCACCGTCATCGGGGCCAGCATGATGTTTTCCGCCGCCGTCAGGTGCGAGAACAGCTCGTAGTTCTGGAACACCATGCCAATACGCTGCCGCAGTTTGTGCACCGGCACTTCGCCCCGGCTGATGTGCTGGCTGGCGAAGAACACGTCGCCGCTGTCGGCAGGGGAGAGCATGTTGACGCAGCGCAGCAGGGTGGATTTCCCCGAGCCCGATGGCCCAATCAGCACCACGGTTTCCCCGCGCTGCACCTCAAGAGAGCAGTTCTTGAGCACGGTCTGGCGGCCAAAAGTCTTATCAATACCGATCATCTCCAGCAGCGGTTTCTCGCTCATGGTTCCTCCCGGGCTGGTTTTGGTAATTTAAACAGGCGGTTCAGCCGCTTCTGGCTTTTGCTGCGGCGCTGTTTGGGATCCAGCACGCTTTCCAGCCACGACTGGAAGACCATAAACAGGCTGGTGAGCAGCAGGTAATAGATGCCTGCGGCGCATAGCGCTTCGAAGTAGCGGAAGCTGGCGCTGGCGGTCTGGTTGGCGACCAGCAGCAGTTCCTGAACGGCGATAACCGAGACCAGCGCGCTCGATTTCAGCATGCTGATCATCTGGTTACCCATCGGCGGCAGAACGATGCGTGCGGCCTGAGGCAGCACGATTTTTCGCATGATCTGCCCATTGGTCATACCGAGCGCCATGCCGGCGGTGCGCTGGCCGCTTTTTACGGCCTGCAGGCCAGAGCGCAGAATTTCCGCCATGTAGGCGCCTTCATTAAGCGAAAGCGCCAGCACTGCGCAGGTAAATGCGGAGAAGCGTAAGCCGAAGCCTGGCAGCACGTTGTAGACAAAGATTATCTGGAACAGCACCGGCGTCCCGCGAAACAGCCACAGGTAGAAAAAGGCCAGCCCTTTCCCGGCGCGAAACGGCGCTTCCTGCAACAGCGCCAACACCAGGCCCAGCACTACGCCACACAACAGTGAGCAGAGGGTAATCAGTAGCGTCATCCAGGCACCCTGAACAAACTCGGGTGAGAGGAAGTACTGCCACATAAGTTCGATCGACATAGCGTTCTCCGGTTAATGGCGAGACGGGTTAGAAAAGGGCAACGGAGTCAGGGAAGTTCCATTTCTTTATCAGTTGCTTGTAGGTGCCATTTTTGACGAGGCCCTGGAGACCTTTTTCCAGCAGAGCCTGGGTTTCGCTATCGCCTTTACGCACGGCAAACGCGATGTGAGTATCTGCTTCGAACTCATCGCCAACCGCTTCGAACATGCCCGCTTTTTCGGTTAGCAGGGCGACGGTTCCCGGCGTGGAGAGGAATTCGGCATCGGCGCGACCCTGGGAGACGGCAACGGCGGAGTCGGTAGCGGCGGGGAAGGTCATGACGTTAATGGCCGGTTTTTTGGCCTCCAGGCAGCGCTGGTTGTCTGCCCGGGCCTGGCTCTCTTCGATCCCGCCGAGCGTCACGGCGATATTTTTGCCGCAGAGGCTCAGGTCGCGTCCGGTGATTTTTGCCGGATTACCTTTGCTCACCACCACGCGGCTGCCGATCTTCAGGTAAGGCACGAAGTCGACCTGCGCGGCACGGGTCGGGTTGACGTACATGGCGGAGTTGATGATATCGAGACGTTTCCCCTGCAGCGCTGGGATAAGCCCTTTGAACTCCATCGGCATCGGCGCAGGCGTCAGCCGGATCTCTTTGCTTAGCGCGTTAATCAGGTCGATATCGAAGCCGGTGAGCTTGCCCTCTTTCACGAACTCAAAAGGCATAAACGTCGCCGCCGTGCCGTAGGTCAGCTTGCCCGGGGCGATGGTTTCCACCGCAGCATGGCCCACCAGCGGGAGTGCGGTCAGCGCGAACATCAAGGTACGCACGTGGCGAAACAATAAAGAATTGCTGGACATAGTCGTCTCCTGGTTAAGGTCTAAATTGAATTTAATGTGTCAATAAATACAATTATACGTGTGAAAAAAACGTCTCATTCTGGTGCGTATTGCACGTTAATCGTGCAGTCCTTGCTTTGTTTTGCTGCGTTTTGTTGTGCGTGATATTGTATATATCGACCACAACAATGCATTCCAGGGAAGCGTTCTCCATGCAGCCTGACTCCACTGCGAGCAGTCGCCGGATAGCCCGGCAAATACTCGACCTGATATCTGAAGCAAAATTCGATCCAGGTCATCATTTACGCGAGCAACATCTTGCCGATGCGCTGGGGGTTTCGCGTACGCCGGTGCGCGCCGGGTTAAAAGAGTTGACCCGAATGGGGGCGGTTGAAGCGCGTCCAAATCAGGGTTTTTTCCTGCTTAAACGCAGCAATGAGCTGGAGCTGCTGGAGATTGAGCAGTCCAAGAGCAATGACCAGAAGCTTTACGAACAGCTGGTCCATGACCGTATTGCGGGCGTGCTGCCGGAATCGTTTACCCAGACTGAAATCAGTCAGCGCTATGAGGTCGATCGCGGGGTGCTGACCCGTACGCTGGTGAAGCTATCGGAGGACGGCCTGATTGCGCGCAATGCGGGGCACGGCTGGCGCTTTCTGCAAACCCTCAACTCCGATGTCGCCCTGCGCAACAGCTACGGTTTTCGCCTGATGATTGAACCGACGGCGCTGCTGACACCCAACCTGCATGTGGACAGGCAGATGCTTAAACGCCTGCGCGCCCAGCATCTGCGCCTCATCACCCACCCGGACATTACGCAGGTTCCGGCAAAAGAGATTTTCGAAACCGACGCTTTATTTCATGAGTTGCTGGCGGAAGCCAGCGGCAATCTGTTTGTGGTACAGGCTATCCAGCAACAAAACCGGCTGCGCCGTCTGCTGGAATTTGGCAGCTATCACAATAAGCGCCGCGTAAAAGAGTGGTGCGAAGAGCACGTTGCTATCATCGATGCCCTGCGAGAGAACAAGCAGGAACAGGCGGCGGAATTGATGAGAAAACACCTGCAATACGCGTTTGACCAGGTCAATGTTAAAAACGGTCGCGCATAGCTGGCATCGCTCTTGCACATATTGCTTCTGAAAATACAATCAGGAGCATTTATGGATTTGCAGATACAACAACGAGTGGCGCTGGTGTGCGGTGCCGGAAGCGGCCTTGGGCAGGCTATTGCCCTTTCGCTGGCGCAGGAGGGCGTGAGGGTGGCGGTCACCGGCCGCAATGCTGATAAACTGGCGCAAACGGTGGAGCGTATCACCCGGACGGGCGGTACTGCCCGCGCCTGGCCGTTGGATCTGGCCGCCCCGGAACGGTTTGATTCGGTGATTGCCGATATTCGCCAGCAGTGGGGCGATATCGATATTCTGGTCAACAACTCCGGTGGCCCGCGGCCCGCATCGGCGCAGGGGACAGATGGCGCAGTCTGGCAACAGCAGTTTTCAGTGATGGTCGCCTCGTTGATTCAGCTCACCGATAAACTCCTGCCCGCCATGCGCAGCCGCGGCTGGGGACGTATTATTACCACCACGTCATCCGGCGTAATTACCCCCATTCCTGGCCTCGCCCTCTCGAATGCGCTGCGCATGAGCCTGCTCGGCTGGTCGAAAACCCTCGCCAGTGAAGTGGCCGGCGACGGCGTGACGGTGAACGTGATGGTGCCAGGGCGCATCGCCACCGACCGCGTGGGGCAGCTGGACGCACTCAGGGCGCAACGGGAAAACAGCAGTGCGGAAGCGGTCGCCGAAAAGAGTCGTCTGAGCATTCCGGCCGGGCGCTACGGTGAACCGCAGGAGTACGGCGCCGCCGCGGCGTTTCTGGCAAGCCAGCTTGCCAGCTACATTACCGGGGCGGTGATTCGGGTTGATGGCGGATTGATCGGCGCGATTTAGTCAGTGAGAATGCGTCATGTCGGTCGGCTTCGCAGCGGACCGGCATGACTGCCTAACAGCTGCTCCGAATGGTTTATTTTGCAGGCAACGAAGTCCATTTCTGCAAATTTAATCAGCAGGCTTTGGGATCGGGTCTGAAAGCGATAAATTTTCTGATTAAACTTTTATTCTTCCTGCGTTGTTAAAACGGAATGATTTACCATAAAAAATGCGCAAAGCGCGAGCAGTACGGCCCCAGCGGTAAGTATCCATCCGGCGTGGTGAAAGGCGGTTAAGCTCCTATTAGTCGGAGCGAATCTAATGTAGCTCGCGGTAATCAATGCCGTTCCCGCCATCGCGCCAATACGCTGGAGGATGTTAAGAATAGGCGCGGCATCAGCGACATGACGGCTGCCAGCCATCGCCATGCCCGCTGCCATAGCGGGTACCGTCGCCAGGGCTAAACCGAACCCTCTGACGGCGATTGCTCCACCCACAAGCGAATAGCGACTTTGCGCATCAATCATCCCCAGCGGCAGGGTGGCAAATGCCGCGAGTAAGCCGCCAACGATCAGCACCGCGCGTGGCCCCAGCTTATCAGAAAAGTAGCCTGCCACCGGAAATCCTATCGCCGAACCGATTAACTGAGGCGTAAGCAGCAAGCCCACTTCAGCCAGCGTTTTATGGCAAACGTCGCGAAAATATAAAGGAAGCAGGAACTGCCCGCCAAAATTCACCGCGCCGCCGATAGTCATCAATACGGCAGATAAAGTGAAGCCCCGATGTTTGAAAAGTCCGAGATGAAGTAAGGGGGATTCGATGCGCAAAGAGCGATAAATAAACAAGCAGGTGAACAGGGCGCCCACGCTCAGCATGATGACGTTCCAGCCATATTTGCCGTTATTCAGGCTGAGCGCTTTCATGCCTTCCATCAGCATCGGCAGGCTGCAAAAGACCAGCGCCAGTCCCAGCCAGTCCAGCGAGAGGGGCCTGTCATTTTTTATTGCCGGACGGGGAAGCAACTTCCACCCGGCAAGATATGCACACAGGCAGAAGGGCACGGTGATCCAAAATAACCCTCGCCATCCGCAGCTTTCAACCAGGAGTGCGCCAAGCGATGTCCCCAATAAGGGGGCAATGACGATGGCGACGCCAATCGTGCCAATGACCCGCCCCAGGCGTTCGCGTCCGACGACCAGGCCAAGAATAGTTTGCCCCGCCGGTACGAGTAATCCCCCTGCCAGACCTTGCAACATTCTTGCGGCAAGCAGCACCTCGAAACGTGGGGAAAGGGCGCAAACTGCCGAGAAGATCGCAAATAAAATCAGCCCATAGAGCCAAAGCTGCGTAGCGCCAAAGCGTCTGACGGCCCAGGCGCTCAGCGGAACGCCTGCTGCAAGGGCCATAAGATACGCTGTTGCTATCCATTGTATTGCCGAGTCCGGTACCCCCAGGCCGATGGCCATGGCGGGCAGCGCAGCGCTGAGCATCGTTGATGAAAGCATGGTGGAAAAAGCTCCCAGCGTGATAATGGCTGCCTGCATCCACAACACTGGCGGTATGGCATTTGTCGGTCGCGGATGGGTTGTTTCCTTGACCAGCTTGCCTTGATGGATATTCATAAAAAGCCCCCTAACAGACGATAAGTGAAGAAATCTATCATTGATCAATTTATCTATCATTGATAGAGTAATTTGCATTAAAGTTTCCGTCAGGCGCCGGGGTCAGACAAAATGTCTCTTCACAGGCCGCTGGCCCGGGTAAATGGATTAACAACAGGATCAATATCATGGCGAAAATTCAACGAGATCAGGTGATTGAGGCAGCATTAGCTCTCTTAGATGAAGTCGGTCTGGAAGCGTTGACGACCCGCAAGCTGGCACAAAAACTGGGCGTGGAATCCGCGACGTTGTACTGGCATTTCAAAAACAAAGCCAATTTGCTGGAAGAAATGGCTTCAGCTGTTTTAGCCAAACACCATGCGCTAGCTGTGCCCGAAGAAACTTCGGAATGGACAAGCTGGCTGGCGGATAACGCACGTAGTTTCCGCCGCGCTCTGCTCGCCCATCGGGACGGCGCTCTGTTACATGCAGGGACATCGCCGACCCGGGTGGGAGGAGAAACCTTTTATCCAAAACTGGTTTATCTTGTTCGAGCCGGTTTCACTGAGGCAGAAGCCGCAATGATATTACTCGCGATTAGCGAATACACTTTGGGGTGCGTATTAGAGGAACAGTCGCGAACGTACGGTAATGATAATAAAATTTTATCAAAAATACCGGCAGAAATTGCCCATATCGAATCGTTGGTCAATCCACATCCGGATACCGCTTTTGAGTATGGTCTGTCTTTGATAATTAAAGGATTATCAATGCCATCAGCTTAATATTGTGCTTATTACAACACGAGTAGCATCAGAGGCTTTAGCAAAAATTACCACAGAACCACCTTGATAATACCGGGAGAATGCATAAGGAGGAGACCCCATGTTTATTTCTGAATCCGTGATCGCCGTTATCATTGATTGGATCGACGATAACTTACATAAACCACTGCGTATAGAACAGATAGCTCATTATTCAGGTTATTCAAAATGGTATCTGCAGCGTTTGTTCCTGCAATATAAAGGAGAGAGTCTGGGGCGCTACATTCGTAATAAAAAAATGGATTCAGCTGCCCGCGATTTACGCGAAACCGATGAGAATATTTACAGTATTGGCTTGCGCTACGGCTATGACTCGCAGCAAACCTTCACTCGATTATTTACCCGGCATTTCCATTTACCCCCCGGTGAATATCGCAAGAAAAACAAAACAGCGTATTTGTCCTGAACGCGTCTCATCAATGAGCGTATGCCTCCGGGGCGCTTGTGGTCTTCAAAAGCGCCGTAGTTGATTGATGAGAGTCGAGCCGAGATGACGCAGGCAAAAGCAGCCCTATAGCGGAAACGTCTTTCACCTATCCGGATAAGGCTGAATCGACTTCTTCTTTCCGTTAACACTATCAAGATATATTGCTGCCAACGTAGACCGTTAACGTTGCGCTTCCGATCCGAATTCGCCTTTTATATTCGATAACGATACGTCCTGCGCGGGTTGCCCGGTAGCTCGCCGTACCTTACCGCTCAGCGCGAAGGCTGAAATAATGGTAAACAGCAACGCGGTGCAGCCAAGGATCAGATAAGAGGTTTTGAAACCGTAAGTGACGTACATCATCCCTGCCGCGTAGGACATGCCGATGGCTGACAGCTGCTTAAAGAAGCAAAACCCCCACAGATAAATCGATGCGGAGAGATTAACGTTAAACTGGGTGGTGATGTATTTGAAAATGCCTACCAGCAGAAACGGAACTTCAAACATATGCAGGGTCTTCAGGATAATCACCTCCGTCACAGAGTCGGCAAGGGAAGAACCGATGATCCGCGCCGACATGATCATACCGGCAATCAGTAGCGCATTTTTGCCGCCAATGCGGTTAATGATCGGTGGGGCAAAAAACATAATAAAAGCGTTAAGAAATTCACCTAGCGTGGTGACATAGCCAAACGCCTGGGTACCGGTGTGTCGGTCGCGGAAAAAGGAGGTAAAGAAGTTAGCGAATTGCTGATCGAAGACGTCATACACGCACGCCACCCCGACGATATACATCACCAGACACCAGAATTTGCGCATTTTTAACAATCCCAATGCCGCTTTAAGCTTGATGGGTTTTTGATTCAGCGCCAGGCCATCCGCTACCGCCAGAGTCGCGTTTTCTTCCGGTTTAAACAGATACAGCAAACCGGCCAATACCAGCGAGAAACTCGACGCCAGCCAGAACGCGAACTGGTTATTAATAGTAAACATATAGCCGACAATGGAGGCGCAAATTGCCCAGCCGATACAGCCAAACAGGCGGGCGCGGCCATACTCAAACTGGCTGCGGCGGCTGACTTTCTCAATATAGGCCTCAATGGCTGGCGAGCCGCCGCTGCAGACCAGTCCAAGATAAATACCGCACAACAGAGCCCCCAGAAAAAAGTGGCTTTGCAGCAGCGGTGAGAACACGTAGATAAACAGAGGAGCCAGAAACAGCAGCAGGAAGATAATCATCCACAGCAGGTGTTTCTTCAGACCAAACTTGTCTGTAACAAAGCCAAAAACTGGCTGGAATACCAGGGCAAACAGCGCCATGCTGGCAAACACCAGTCCGGTTTGTCGCTGATCGAGCTGGTTGACATCATGCAACCATATCGGAAAAAACGGCAGTACCGCGCCCATGATAAAGAAATAGAAAAAGCAAAAGGCACCGAAAATCCAAAAATTCCTGTTTTTTAAGTAAAACATTGCTCACCTTCCTGTTGGTAACGGCGCGGAGAGCTCCGCGCCTTGTGAGTTATAAGGAGGTATCAGGTCAGTAGGCGATTAATGGTAGGCTGGAAGCCAGTTGCCATGCGCTTCAATCAGTTCATCGCACAGCTTGCGGATGTCATCGATCGACAGTTCGGCGGAAGTGTGCGGGTCGAGCAGCGCAGCATGGTAGATAGCTTCGCGCTTGCGCGTAACCGCCGCCTCGACGGTCAACAGCTGGGTATTGATGTTGGTACGGTTCAGCGCCGCCAGCTGCTCAGGCAAGTTGCCGACGTAGCATGGCGTGACGCCCTGTCCATCCACCAGACAAGGTACTTCGACGCAGGCCTCGGAAGGTAAGTTGGCGATCAAACCGGTGTTGAGCACATTACCGCCAATTTTATAGGGCCGATCGGTTTCCATCGCTTCGATGATATAAGACGCGTATTCATGGGTACGGCTGTGGGTCAGGCTGGTGTCATGGGTCAGCGCCACTTTCTGCTGCTGCCATTGTTCAATCTGCTCAATACACCGGCGCGGATATTCATCCAGCGGAATATTGAATCGCTCGATCAGTGCCGGGTAGTTGCGTTTGATCCAGTAAGGCATGTATTCGGCGTTGTGCTCTGACGATTCGGTAACGTAATAGCCGAAAATTTTCATGATTTCATGGCGCACCATATCATCATGCTTGCCCTGCAGGGCGCTGGCCCGGCGCTTAATTTCCGGGTACAGATCCTCGCCGTGGCGGCGAATGTCCAGCAGCCAGGCCATGTGATTAATACCCGCGATATGAAATTGCACGTCGTCGGTTGGCATATCCACGCTTTTCAACAGCGTTTCAGCGCAGACCTGAACGCTGTGGCAAAGTCCCACCGTTTTCACCTCCGTATGACGCAGCATAGCGCCGGTTATCGTGGCCATAGGATTGGTGTAGTTGAGTAACCAGGCATTCGGGCAGACGGCTTCGATATCCCGTGCGAAATCAAACATTACGGGTATGGTGCGCAGCGCGCGGAAGATACCGCCAATCCCCAGGGTATCGGCAATCGTCTGCCGGAGACCATATTTTCTCGCGATAGTGAAGTCGGTAATGGTGCAAGGGTCGTAGCCGCCGACCTGGATGGCGTTCACCACGTAATGGGCGTTTTTCAATGCCGCACGGCGGTTCTCAACGCCAAGGTAAGCGGCGATCTTCGCTCTGCCCGCATTGGTATTGCTGTTGATATTGTTCAACATGGCGAGAGATTCATTGAGACGCGCGCCGTCGATGTCGTACAGCGCAATCTCCACCTCTTTCAGCGTCGGGGTCGCCATAATGTCCCCGAGTACGTTTCTGGCGAAAATGGTGCTGCCCGCGCCCATAAATGTCACTTTAATCATGGTATTTCTCCGTTCCTGCTGTTTTGGTCAGGCAGAATGTACGCTGCGGCGTGACCCGGAAATATGGCTAAATGTGATATTGCTATGGCGAAAAATGATGTCGCAAAGAAAGTGTGAGCCAGCTCTGAATCTGACTGAACCGGGGGACTTTACTGGCGGTATCTCTGATAATGTGATGGGAAAAAAGCGCGAGTTACTGATGCACAAGACTTTTACCCTCAATCATACCGACAATATCGAATTGAACTTGTACCAGTACGGCGAGGAGAGTTGTCATAAGGGGCACCGTTATGGCCCCGCTGTTCGCCAGCATTACCTATTTCATTATGTGATAAGTGGAACCGGCACCTTTTACAGTGAATCCGGCGCTTTTCCTGTCGTCGCGGGGGAGGGGTTTTTGATCCACCCCCATGATGTGACCACCTACTGCGCGGATAAAAAAGATCCGTGGCATTATATGTGGCTTGAGGTCGATGGGCTGATCGCCGCCAGAATTTTCGCGGAGTGCCATCTGAGCCGGCAATCACCGATTTACCGGCCCAACCTGAATAAAGACAACGTCAGCGCCCTCGGCTACCTGCGGCAAATTGTCGAACATGGCGATGAACACCGGCTGAAGGTGCAGGGGCTGTGCTATCTCTTCTTTTCGACCTTAATCAGCAATACGCATGATCAAAGGGCTCCTCTCCGGGATGACAAGACCAGGCACCTGCAAAAGGCGATCAAAAAAATTGAAAATCGCTACCACGAACCTCTGAGCGTTGAGAGCCTGGCCGCATACTGTAATATCAACCGCAGCTACCTTTGCCGATTGTTTAAAAGCGCCTACGGTATAGGTCCCAAGGCGTATTTGCTCAATTTTCGGATGAGCATCGCCGTCAGCCTTCTCAAAAACAGCAATACGGCGATTAAAGTGGTGGGCATTTCCGTAGGCTATGAAAATCAGCTGCATTTTTCTAAGGCTTTTAAGAAAATGCACGGCGTATCTCCGGCTAAATGGCGGCAAAAATACCTTTCTGAACAGCAGGCGGCGAGGTGATGTTTACCGCTTATTCAAATCTGTGGTGTGGTTGAAATAAAGTTGTATCGGGGGGAGCCGATGCTTTTGTTGGCAGAGGATTTTGTCTGATACAATTTTGCACGACCTTGCATCAAGCGAAATTGTGGCTGAATGATAAAATGGTCACTATTTGTCAATCAAAGACCATCACGTTAAGCTAACAGAATGACTAAGAATATGAACGTACCATCAGCACGTGGCCCACTCGATCACAGCGTCCGGGAGCAAATCGTCAACGCCGCATTTGAGCATTTCGGGCATTACGGCTACGAAAAAACCACCGTAGCGGAATTAGCTAAATCTATCGGTTTTTCAAAGGCCTACATCTATAAGTTTTTCGATTCCAAACAGGCTATCGGCGAAGTTATTTGCGCTAACCGCCTGGAGACGATCATGACGGCGGTACTTGCAGCGGTGGCGGATGCGCCATCAGCCAGCGAAAAATTACGCCGCCTCTTTCGCGCGCTCACCGAAGCGGGAAGCGAACTGTTTTTCCACGATCGTAAGCTCTACGACATTGCCGCCGTCGCCTCGCGGGATAAGTGGCCTTCAACGGAAAGGTATGCGGAACGCCTGTTAAAGCTGATTGAAAGCATCGTTGTCGAAGGCAGGCAGGCCGGCGAGTTTGAGAGGAAAACCCCTCTTGACGAGGCAACCTATGCGATATATATGGTGATGTGCCCCTTCATTAACCCTGTTCAGCTGCAGTTTAACCTCGAAACGGCGCCGACGGCGGCGGTCATTCTCTCCTCGTTGATTCTCAGAAGCCTGGCCCCCTGAATGATGACCGCTCCTTTTTTTGGTCACGGGTCTGAGTATTCGGGAGCTGATTAAGGGTTTCCCATGCTCAGGCTTTTTGCCGCTTGTCTTCCGTACCGGGATTTGATGGCCCAGCTGAAGCATTTTTTACAGTCATGGCGATGCATATCTACTCAAGAAAAGCGTAAATCATCAGTAACCAGAGTAGGGCGCCGACGATAATTATCATTTTCAGAAGGACATTGCTGGCCGGGAAAATATATACCGGCGGTAGGGCGGAACGCCTGGCATTAATGAGTAAATAAGGCGGCAATAATATACTCCATAGCACCAGTGAAATGCCGGCAAAGGCCAGAGCAGATAAAAATCCTTGCGGGGCGAAAATACAGGCCAGGGCGGGAGGGAAATAGGTCAGAAATATTGCCAGCGGACGCGATCCCCGGCGGCTGATTTTATTCAGTATATCCTCAAGATAATCACTCAAGCCGATTGAGGCCGACATCAGTGAGGCTAAAACGGCAATACACCCAAAGGAGACCAGCGTCATACGGGTCGCCGAGGTGGTCTGGTGGATATTAAGGGCGGTAATAAAGGCCCCGATGTTCCCGCCCTGGTCGCTGACATGCTGGATCGCCTGAGGCGTGAGTGCGCCCATGGTCAGCGTCAGCCAGAAGGCGTAGACGATCAGCGAAACCGCAAAGCCGTAATAGAGAGAGCGGGTAACCGCGCGATGATTATCCCGTCTGTACATTCTGCTCAGGGAGGGCACGCTGCCATGAAAGCCAAAAGCGATAATACAGACCGGCACGATCGGCAGGTAATACCCGAGCGGCGTGCTGGCGGAGATGTCGAACAATCTGAGCGGCTTTACGCCACCCGCGGCACCGGCGAACAGCAGAAAAAACAGGGTGAACTTGGCGGCGATAAGGCCTGAAAGGATATAGCCGGGTAATCTGCCGCCTGCCCACAGGATCGCCGAGGTCGTCAGCGACAGCAGAATTATCGGCAGCCAGCTGCGGTCCCTGGCAGCGGGCGGTAAGAGATCGCGTAATATTGACGCGGCGCCTGAGATGTACGCGTAGGTCAGTAGGTAGAGCACAAAGCAGAAGGCTATCCCGATGATAACGCTAGCGGCGGGGCCGAGCAGCGCGTTGGTGAAAGTATGAAAGCTGGCGCCGGGAGGAAATCGCATCGTGATGTCAACGAGGATTAGCCCCGTCATCAGCATCAATATGCCCGTCGCCGACAGGATCAGCAGGCCTTTTAAAAACCATACGTGGACGAACGCGATCGGCAACGCGAACATGCCGCCGCCGATAATGGTCGCCACCATGAGAGACGTTCCGCGCAGAGGGAACCCTGTTCCTTTCATATGAATGAGTGTCCGTAAGCGGCCTGACGAAGCAGGCCGGCAGCAGCTATTTATCTCGTGGCTTCAGCCAGTGACTCTCTGAAGTTTCGATAGAAGTCGTCGATTTGCCCGCTCTCGTGGAGAGCAGACAACGCGCAGCGCAAAATGGCGTGCCCTTCTTCAACGGTCGGATACATCGCCACGGTCGTCGCGAAGCCGCGATCGTGCAGCTTTTTGCACATCGTGATGGCGAGATCTTCGTTACCAATCAGGATCCCCCGAATCGGCATCGTGGTGCCCCGGTTAACGATTTCGGTCTTGCCGAAAACTTCGTCAAAATAGCGAATAACATTCTGTAGCTTCTCCTGGCGGGCGGCGACGGTGCCGTCCAGGTGGAGGTCGGCGGCGGCTACGCAGGCGGCAATCCCTGGTAATGACGGCGGTCCGCCAAAGGCGTAGGTTGTGCCGTAGGTCTTAATAAAATTGATGGTCTCTGCGGCGTGACAGGCGATAAATCCGCCGTGCGAGCCAAATGCTTTAGACAGCGATCCGGCGATAATAATACGCTCGTCAAGCCGATGGCCGAGGCATGCCATCACATATCCCGAACCGTAGTCGCCGTAGATAGAGGTGCCATGCGCATCGTCTATATATGCGTAGCCGTCATACTGATGCGCCAGGCGGACAATCTGCGCGACCGGGGCGACTCCGCCCATGGAGCCTACGCTGTCTGATACCGAGATCGGCGTCAGTCCCTGGCTGGCGGCATAGCGAAAGGCCTCTTCGATCCGCGCCGTATCCTGGAAATCAATTCTGACGACGTCCCCGAACTGCTGTAAAAGACCACGGTTGATTTGCAGCGTCGCGTGGGCGGTCTTCTCCATAATAAAATAGGGGTTTTTTACTGAACGTAAAATGCGGCAGCGTTCCGGACGCCAGCAGCGGTAATACCGCGATATGGCAGGGCGTCACCGCGTTAAACGTCAGGGTATGAGCTCCATGCATGATTTGGTTCAGTCGCGCTTCCAGCTGCGGGAACAGATCGACTTTTACCCGCGTTCTGGCGACGGAAACCTGCACGCCAAAACGCTCAATCGCGTCGATAACCGCTTTTTTCAGCGTCGGATGAGTCTCCAGCCCAAGATAGGAACATGAGACAAATTCCACCATTTTTCTGCCATCGTCGAGGGTAATGACCTTGCCATCCCTTTTGGCTACCACCAGTTCATTAATATGTTCAGAGAACACCCTGGTTTGATATTTTAGCGATCTATCTATTTTCCTTTTTTGCCAGTTTTCCATTGCGTTACCTTCATTGTCGTGACTACCAGAAGAGATAAAATTGCCAGCGTTAACGTGCTCGTGCCGAGGGTTCTGTCAAACCCCAGGCCGGTATCCGTGAGTTTTACAGCGAAATAGCTGATGGCGCCGGCGCAGACTGTTTGAATAAAACCGGTGACTGATGCCGCAATACCGGTTTTAGTACCTTTGATTTGCAGTGCGATAAAGTTGGCGGTCGGGTAATAGGCGCCAAGGCTGAAATTAAAAATCATCGATCCAGCGATGCATAATATGAGTGAGTGGCAACCGATAATAAATGGAGAGACCGCCAGCGCATTCATGATAAACAAAATCCAGGGATTATTTATGCGCTCAAATTTTGAGAACTGATTGCCAATAATAAAAAATAAAACGGAAGCGGAAAACAGCAGTGAGTAGTGCATTGTGCTCAGCCCAAGCTGCTGCATAAAAATGGCTGGCGACAGCGAGATATAGCAAAACAGCGAACTCAGGATCAGTGAAACCAGAAGTGTTCCCTGGATAAATGCCGGCGTGATAAACCCGGAAGAAGAGGGCGCCGCAGCGCTATCGCGATGCCCAAGGCGGCGCGGAGACAGCAGGAGGGTAACGACGCTAAACAGGGCCATAACGAGGAAGATATGGTTCCAGCTCAAATGGCCGAGGATCGCGGCGCCGGCCAGCGGTGCAATAAGCGGAACCACCGCGCTGGCGGAAGAAATATCGGAAAGGGCGCGCTTGAGCGTCAGAGGAGAAAAAGTCTCTTTGGCGATGGCTTTAGACAGAACCGGTCCTGCCCCGGCGCCCACGGCCTGTAATGCCCTACCGGCCAACAGCATTGATAAACTATCGGAAATAAAACAGAGGAGGCTCCCTGCCAGGAAAAGCAAAAAGCTGGCCGTCAGCACGCGTAATTTACCCAGTTTTTCGCCGATAAACCCTGATAATAATTGGCTACAGGCGTAGATCACCAGAAAACCGCTAATGGTTAACTGAATAGATGAATAATCGCTGTGGAACGCTTTTTGTAACAGGGGCAGCGCCGGCACGATCATATCTGTTGCCAGCGCGGAAACCGATGCGGCGAGAATAAGGTATAAGTATATCCTGAGCATGTTAAACTCTTCGGTTAATATGGATTACAATGTGGCGTTATTATTAATTAATGCGCCGCTGTTTTTTTTAGCGAGTGAACAAATCGCGATCCCGGTCAAAATTAGCAGCGTGCTCAGTAAGTGATAGAGGTGCGGCTGGGTGTGTAAAAACAGAATGCTTAATATGCCGCCAGACAGCGGAATAATATGGGTATAAATTTCCCCGCGAGTGGCGCCAATGGCCGCGATGCCTTTATTCCAGAATAAGTAGGCCAGCCACGAGGGGAAAATAACCAGGTACGCCAGTCCGGTCAGGAAAGAGATATCGTGGTACGAAGCGAATGAGGTAGCGGGGTGCCGCCACAGCCAGAAAATCACCACCGGAAGCAGAATAAGGGCGCCGAGAAGCGAACTGACGGCGACGAAAGCGTTGGCGGGGATACGACGATCTTTGTTACGTAACAGAGAGCAATATACCGCCCAGCTTAGTGCGGACCCCATTGCCCACAGATCTCCCTGGCTGAAGCCTTTTAGCCCCTCTGCGCTGGTCAGGTTGCCGTGCAGAAGCAGCAGCAGGACGCCTGCGGTGCTAAAGAGCACTCCCCACCAGTTACGCGCCGACACCCGGTCACGGAAAATCAGCCGATTAATAATAAGCACCATGCAGGGGGTCGCAGACATGTAAATCGCTGCGTTCAGCGCCGAAGTCGACTGCAGGCCAATATAGAGAGTTAAGGGAAAACTTACCTGCCCGCACAGCGTTAAGATCAGCAGCGTTGGCGCATTTTGGCGAAACAGCAGCCGACTGTCGCGGATTTGCCGCTGATAGAGCAATACCAACAGTATCGCGGTCAACGCCCATCTCGCTTCGGTCATCAGGATCGGGTCCGCGCCCTGAACGAGAATATGCCCTACGACATAATTCCCTCCCCAAAACAGGGCCGCCAGCGTGAGTAACAGGTAAGGCATGCTGATTCCTTGCATCGCTTCGAACTGTACTAAATGGTAACTTTATTTTTTTTAATATATCAATTAAATTTTATTGTTATTTTGGGTTTTTGCTATTTTTTATTTAAAAAACAAATAATTAAAACTTTGTTACGCATGTGCAAAAAATCTGATTGCAGCATATATATCTGTACGATAACGTATCTATACCATGCTTTATACAGGGATAAATCGATGCGTAAGACAGAAAATGGTTTCACCGGGAACGAACCGCATTCCGCAATGGCCAGGCTCTCTCTGGATGACATGATTGATCAGCTTCTCCACAGCAACGCGCTTTCACTAAAACTTACGGCTAATCCGCTACTGGCCGACAGAGTCTGGTACCTGACTGAAAACACCTGCATCAAGGCTTTTACCGCCAACGACCCGCAGGCTAAAAAGCGTGCCCACGGCGCGCTGTTTAAACTGTACCAGGCTTGGCTGGCGGAGCCGCTATCGGCGGCGGCAAAAAACCAGTTCCATCCCTTGCTCTGCGGGATCAGAAGCTACATCGAGACAGAATGGCTTCGGGTGGAAAAAAAACGGTTCGCTTTCCCGGCACCTGCGCTTAACGCCGGCAATATCGTTGAGGAACTTCGTGACCTCTGTCAGAAACACCCGGCCTCGCACCATCCTCTGTTTGATTTTCTCGCTTCTTCCGCTTCCGCTACGCAAATCGACTATTTCTTCAAAAGCGATAGCGCGCTGAATCTGCTGTTTTTCGATCTGGTGGCAATGGGGCTGGTCGGTTCTCTGCCGGAAACGCGCGCAGAGATTGCCCAGAATCTCTGGGATGAAATAGGCCAGGGCAGCCAGGAGATCACGCACGTTAATCTGTATAAGGATTTACTGAAGCGAAGGGATATTGCGTTGCCTGAAAATCATTTCGCCCATCTGTACGACTGGCAGGGACTCGCTGGCTACAATGCGTTTATGTTGGGCGGCGTTAACCGTCAGCATTACTACAAATCGCTTGGCGTCATGGCGATGACGGAACTGTTGGATCCGCCGCAGTACCAGAAGCTGGTGACAGGTTGCCGCCGTATTGGGCTATCGGATCGCGACGTCCATTATTACTCAGAGCATATCGAGGTTGATATCGGCCACGCGGATGGATGGCTGAATAACGTTATCGTGCCGATCGGCAATAAAAATCCGGCTGCGCTGGAAGAGGTCTACTCTGGCGCAGCGCTGCGTCTTCAGACTTGCTGCGATTATTACGATTGTCTGCTGGAGGCGTTACGCACGCTCGCGGGCCGCGAATCAGAGAGTACCGCCCTCTGAATAAATAAGCGCTTTTGCCGCGCTCCAGGCCGTTATACCGGGAGGGATCTCCCGGCATTCCGATGACTCGGCCTGTTGGGCGGCAATCGCGCCATCAATCAGCATAAGCATCATCATCGCCACCCGTTCCGCAGGCTCTGGTTTTAATAGTCCGATGAGGATGTCGCGGAAAAACTGGTAGAGGCGCGATTTAAACTGTGAACATATCGTCCGGATAGCGGGAGACGAGGTCCCGTATTCAAACAGGGCGCGGGTGAACATGCAGCCGTGAAAATCCGCACAGGTGAACCAGTTATTGTAGTATTCAAAGACGGCAAACAGCTTTTCACGCCCCGTGGGTTTATCCGCGGTAATGTCCTGCAGCGCCTGCATAAAATCACACTCTTTCTGCTGTAAAATATCAAGAATGAGCGCCTCTTTATCCGGATAGTAGCGGTAGAACGTCATTTTGGAGATGCCCGCATTCTCCGAAATCCGGTCAATACTCGGCGACTGATACCCCTCTTTGTTAAACAGGGACATAGAATGGCGGATAATTTCCGCTTGTTTTGGCTTCATACTGTTTCCCGTTGAATGCAGTAATACAGGGGGGCTCTGGTAGATAGCAGTCATCATTTGATATGGCGGGCGGGCATCGCAACGATGCAGGCGCAATGTTATCCCGATAGCCAATATCCATGCCCCTGCGGTGGGCGGCATGAGTGAACGCGTTGACCCATCAAAAACGTTCGTCGATTCTTACATCCGGCCTCGAAAAAAGCAAAAATCCTCAGACCATCTCAGTTGAGCATGAAGCAGAAATGCGCAGGCGTCGCTATTTCATGTCCCTTATGCCCTTCACGTTGCGCTCGGGACGGATAAAGAGATACCGGGGAGAAGCTAGCATCCCCCCCGAACAGGGGGTGATGTTTTTGTGATGCAAGTCATAAAATAACGCTCGGTTATTGTGATGTTATTTGCAGTCAATGGATTTGCACTTGAATCGACCCGCGCTATCTCTGCGGTTTTTTTTTCGTCCAGCGATTGTCGGCGGGCGGCGACTCCTCCTGCTGTAAATAGTCCTGATACCAGCCGCTGATGCGTTGGGTCACGGGATTTTCGTTGAGGTCGAAGCGCCTGCCGTCGAGCCTGCTTACCGGGGTAATACCTGCCAGCGTTCCGGTGACAAAAGCTTCGTCCGCAGTGAATGCTTCGGCAAGGGTAAAGGATCTTTCCTGTACGCCGAGGCCCTGCTGGCGCGCCAGTGACAAGATCGTGCGGCGGGTAATACCGTTAAAGCAGTACAGGCCGTTTGAGGTCCACAGCTCGCCCTGGCGTATGATAAAAAAGTTGGTGGAATTGCAGCTGGCGACAAAACCATGAGGGTCCAGCATCAGCGCTTCATCTGCGCCGGCATCCAGCGCCTGCAATAGCGCCTGAATCAAATTCAGGCGGCTGTGGGAATTAAGACGCAAATCGAAAACATCCGGCGCGCTGGTACGATAGGTCGAGGTGAACAGGGCAAGGCCGCGCCGTTTGGCTTGTTCATCAACAACCTTATATTCCGCCACGCAGACGATAGTGGCGCCGCCGAGGATAAAGCGCGGGTCCTGATTTGGCGTGCGCTTTTTGCCGCGGGTGATCATGAGCCGCAGATGGGCGCCGTCCGTCATACCGTTGATCTTCAGCGTGTTGTACATAATATCGGTTAGCTCCTCAGGACTATGGCCGATATTGAGCTGGATAGCGGCTGCCCCGGCAAACAGGCGATCGAGATGCGCCTGAAGGGCGATCAGCTTGCCGTTTACCAGCCGCAGCCCCTCCCAGACCCCGTCGCCGCAGACGTAGCCGGAATCGAAAACGGAAACCGTGGCGCGATCGCGATGAACGAATTCGCCGTTGACGTACACTTGCACATTGTCGTTGCGCGTATCCTGCAGGTACGCCTGACTGCTTTGACCGGAGAGAGCTAAACTCATCATGTTTCCTTGCGGTTAAAATGCCCGTTCAGCGAAACGGGAAAGGAAGGCCTGGGTGCGCGGTTGGCGCGGATGGCGCAGCACCTCTTCCGCGGTGCCCATTTCATGAATCACGCCGTTTTCGATAAAAATCACCCGATCGGCGAAATGCCAGGCAAAGCCCAGCTCATGAGTGATCAGCAGCAGCGTCCGTCCCTCATCTGCCAGTTCACGGATGGTATGCAGGACTTCCCCCACGAGTTCAGGGTCGAGGGACGAGGTGGGCTCATCGAACAATATTATCTCTGGCGTCATTGCCAGGGCGCGAGCAATCGCGACGCGCTGCTGTTGACCGCCGGACAGGCTGCCGGGCCAGGCCTGATGCTTATGGCCGAGCCCCACTTTTTCCAGCTGCGCGCGGGCAATGCGCATCGCCTCTTCGCGACGCATCTTTTTCACCGATATCAGGGCTTCGCTGACATTTTGCAGTACCGTCAGATGCGGGAAGAGATTAAATTGCTGAAACACCATCCCCACGCGCTGGCGAACATCGCTCAGCTGTTTTTCGCTATAGCGCCGCTGACCGCGGCTGTCGATTTTACCGAGGGTAACGCCGTCCAGTTCTACGGTGCCAGCGCTGGGTATTTCCATAAAGTTCAGACAGCGCAGCAGGGTGCTCTTACCCGAGCCGCTGCCGCCAATGATGGCGATTTTCTCACCGGCATAGATATCTAAATCGATGCCCTGTAACACGCTTTGCGCACCAAAGCGTTTGTGCAGGGCGCGTATCCGCATGACGACTTTTTTCTCTGACATGGCCTTTCTCATCAAATTAAGGATGTGGACGGTAGCGGCGCTCCAGTCGTGCCGCCAGGTAACTTCCGGGCCAGATCAGCACAAAATAGAGCAGGGCGACGACGGTGAAAATCTCCACCGGGCGATACCAGGTACTGCTTAGCAGCCTGCCCTGATACATCAGTTCATTAACCGTGAGAATCGAGGCCAGGGAGGTCACCTTCGCCAGTTCAATCATGCGGTTTGTCAGGGCTGGCAGCATACGGCGAAATACCTGCGGCAGGATGATGCGCCGTAGCATCACGCCCGGCGGCATGCCTAAGGCTTTTGCCCCTTCCCACTGTCCGCGTTCGATGGACTGTAGCCCGGCGCGGAAAATTTCGGTGCTGTAGGCGGCGGTGTACAGGGTTAACGCCAGCGCGGCGGCGCCAAAAGTGGAAAACTGAATGCCCACCAGCACCGGAAAGGCATAGTAGAACCAGATGAGCTGGATAAGCACCGGCGTATTGCGGAACACCTCGACAAAGGCGCTGGTAAGGGGATAAAAAAAGCGCGGCCCGCGGGCACGGACGACGCCAACGGCAAGTCCGAGCAGCGTGCCGACAATTCCCGCCAGCAGCCATAGCTCCAGCGTAACGCCCAGTCCCTTCAGCAGTACCGGCAAGTTTTGCCAGACAAGGGAAAAGTCCCACTGATAATGCATGGTTGTTCTCTCGTTAACGTGTGTCGGAGACGGCAAGGCGTCGTTCAAGCAGCTGGCTGCCCTGGCTGATAATCAGCAGCAGGGTGAAGTACATCACCGCGATGAGCGAATACACTTCCAGGGGCCGGTAAGTCTGACTGTTGATTTGCATCGCCTGATACAGCAGCTCGCTGTACGCCAGAGACGAAGCAAGGGCGGTGGATTTGAGCAGTTCGAAAGAACGCTCAAGGAAAGGAGGAATCATTCTGCGCAGCGCCTGAGGGAAAATAACCCGTCGGAGCGCGGTGGCGCGCGACATGCCCAACGCCTTCGCCCCTTCCCATTGTCCGGCGCCGATCGACTGGATGCCGCCGCGGTAAACTTCGGCATAAAACGCGGCCGACTGGGCGGAGAGCGCCAGTACAGCGGCAGCGAACGGCGAGAGCGTCAGCGGGCTGACGATTGGCAGAGCGTAGTAGATCCAGAAGAAGTGGACAATCGCGGGAGTATTACGATAAAAGCCGATCAGTATCAGCGCCGGCATACGGAAGAGCGTTAGCGGCGAGGCCTTCATCAACGCCAGCGCAATGCCGGCCAGCATGCCGAATAAAATACTGGTGACGCCGATCTGAATGGTACCCCACAGCCCCTCCAGCAACAGCATGCGATATGGCCAGATGGCGGCAAAATCCCATTGATACGACATAGTTCTGGCACCCCTGAAAAACGCAAAACGATGGTGATGGTTTTAGAACGACATCATCTTAGCAGTAGCGAAATGTGATAATTAAATAATAAAAACCATTGCTATTATCTCTTTTGGTTATAAATATTTACGCGAGAAAGCAATGCCAAACTTTGATTCTTTAACCGCTACGCTGGCGCGTTTTGCCGGCGAACTCACTCCGGCTGCGATACCGGCGTCGGTGAAAGCCAGGATCGCTCTGCATTTTATCGATAGCCTGGGCTGCGGCATTGCCGGCGGCGAAGACAGCGTGCTGCGTAAAAGCGCGCGGGTTATTCGGAGCCAGTACGCGACGGGCAGAAGCGTGGCGCTTGACGGTGGAACTCCGCTCTCCGCCAGCGGCGCCGCGTTCCTTAACGCCGCTGCGATAAACGCGCTGGATTATGACGATGGTTTTGAAGTCGCCGGGCGGGGGATGGGGCATCCCGGCGCCACGCTGGTGGCCGGGGCGCTGGCCGCGGTGGGCCAGGGTGGGCCGGTCAGCGGCGGGGCGTTGCTGACCTCTCTGGTGGCGGCCTGGGAAATCAACAGCCGCGTGATTATCTCTCAGCAGCCGAGTCCTGAAAGGTTTCAACAAGTGTATGGCGTGTGCCAGCACGAATCGCTGGGGGCGGCGGTGGCGTATGGTTTACTGCGCGGCTGCGATGCCGCGGGGCTGGAAAATAGCCTGGGACTGGCCGCCTCGTTAACCCCTTTGCCCACGTTGCATAAGTACAACTGGCAGGCGCGTCCACTGGTTTCGTTTAAGGATTACAATGCGCCGGCGGCAGAGGCCGGCGTACGCGCGGTGGAGCTACACCTCGCGGGAATAGTGGGGCCGCGCGCGATACTCGATGGCGAACAGGGGTTCTGGCGGATGTCAGGCTCCGACCGCTTTCAGCCAGAACGGCTGACAGAGAATCTGGCGACGCACTGGCAGCTCAGGCACGCCAGTTTCAAAGACTATCCGGTATGCCGTTGGATGCATACGGCGCTGGCGTCGTTTGAGCATCTGCTGGAGCGTATTCCGTCGGCAGAGTCGATTGAGCGGATACGCGTCTATGGGAGTTTCACCCTGGCGCGTTTTTTCGCCGACGCGCGTCCCGTCAGCAATACCGATGCGCAGTTCAGTCTGCCGCTGGCGATAGCCTGCCTGGCTTTTAAAATCGCGCGTCATCAGTGGAGCAGCGATCGGACGCGCGGCGCGGCGCCACTCCTTGCCTTTGCTGACCGGGTTGAAATTATCGCCGATGAGACCTTTGAACAGCTGATGCTGCAGCATCGCCGTCCCGCCGCGCGCGTGGAAATTGTGCTAAAGGGAAGGACGATCGCCGGAGAGCGTATCGACTTCCCGCCGGGGTGCGCAGAAAATCCGCTGCCGGAACAGCGGATCGTTGATAAATGCGTGGCCAACCTGTCATCACGCCTCAGCGCTCCGCGGGCAGCGCGGCTGATTGACGCTCTGCTGGATATGGAACGCTGCGCGGACATTGGCGCGGCAATCGCGCCGCTTCTGCCCGCGCCAGGAGATTAATCGCTCATTTCCACTCTTCTTTAATCACCGAGGGCACTTTGCTGATATCCACACCGCGTAGCTTAAGGGCGTCTTCATAAAACTGTTTGCTCTGTCCCGACTGGTAAATTTTGGCAAACTCTTCATTCAGGAAGTTGCGGAAGCGGGGATCGCTCTCTTTGCGCAGCGCGCCGCCGGTGCTGATGGCAATAATCGGTTTTGGCAGAATCAGGTTGCCTTTGTGCACTTTTGCCTGCTGCAGCGCTAGCGCCGGGTGAACGTACGAGAGGGCGTCGACGCGTCCGGCGTAGAAGGCTGCGACGCCTTCATCCATATTGGTAAAGCGCACCAGCTGCACTTTGGGTAATTTTTTGGTCAGTATCAGGTCCGGGCTGCTGCCGAGTGTGACGCCAATCTTAATATCCGGGCGATTAAGATCTTCCCAGCTCTCGGCCTTCACGCCGTCGCGGATCAGGACCCCCTGCGCATACCAGAGGAAGGGCTGGTCGGAAAAGTCGGCGGCTTTGCGGCGTTCATCGGTGGGGTCCAGCACCAGCATGGTATCAATCTGTCCGGCCTGCAGCGCGGCGACCGCATTCCCCCAGGTGGTTTCCACCGGCACCAGTTTTACGCCTAAATCTTTTGCCAGTACTTTACCTACGTTATAGCCAATGCCGTTCCACTGACCGGTGGCTGGATCTTTAAAATACCACGGTTCCCCCTGCGCGACTCCGATGCGCAATTCGCCCGATTGCTTAATATGATCCCACGTGGACTCTTCGGCATGGCTGAAAAAAGGCGCGGCGGCGATCGCCAGCGACAATAGCAATCTATGAATTTTTCTTGGCATATTTTTACCCTGATGAGAAAGTCATTTCTGAAAAATAACGTATTACGCGAACACGATAACGGAGTTTGTTATCAGTGCATTATTATTTTTTGGTTTAACTCATGCCCGAATGTTATTTACTGATACCTAAGCTGTTTACTTAAATCATGGCGTGTTGCACATATTATTCATAACTTAATGCGCTATTGTTCTAAGGTGTTTTATTTCCGTCGCCGAATTTAAAAATTTCGACCTGGTGGGAGTCATAGTTTGCGGGGTCGTTAAAAAATATCACTTCTGACTGGCAGGCTCATAAAAGCGCGGCAATATTAGCCCGACCAGCGTCCCGGCCTGAAATGATATCGCCGTGTCCCTTGCGCAGCGTCTGGCGATAGAGTGCGGAAGATAAAAACGCCTTTACCGGGTAAATTTCCCTATCCACGGGCTGCTTGTATCCTGTGACCAGAGTTGTAATAGCATCTCCCTGAACTTTTCCGCTGCAGGGCTAAGCGCCGTTTCTCTGCGCAGCACGAGACCGAGCGTGCGGCGAATAACCGGCTCAACGAGTGGACGGCTGACAAGAATATGATGCTCATCGGTCGGCATGGCCAGACTGGGAACCACTGCCACGCCAAGCCCTGCCTCTACCATACCCAGCGACGTCGACAGATGCCTGACTTCATAGAACCAGTTGGGCTTCCAGTCCATATTCTCCAGCGCTTGATCGATCAGCGAGCGGTTACCGCTTGAACGTCTTACGCCAATAAGCCTGAAGTTGGCCAGGTCTTCCCACAAGATCAGTGATTTCTGCGCCAGTTCGTGATCCCGTCGGCAGGCTAATACGAAAGGCTCATTGACCAGCGGCGAGAAATCGATATTGGGATGTGTGATGTTTATCATGTTTATGCCGAAATCTGCGTCACCGTTTAAGACGGCTTCAAGGCAATCGCTGGCGCTGTGCTCGAGGATTCGGATACGGATATTGGGATAGTGGTTGTTATAGTCCCTGATGACGGAGGGGAGGAAATAGAACGCTGCGGTGGGGAGACAGGACAGGGTGACGACACCGCTTTGATGGGTGGCCATTTCTTTAATACTCAGGATCGAGCTCTCATAAAAATCTATTAAATTCTTTGCCTTAGGTAAAAACTCTCTGCCTACAGCCGTGAGTTTAATGTTTCTGGTTGTCCGTTCAAATAGCGTAGCTCCCAGCTGCTCTTCAAGTTTTTTAATCCGCCGCGTTAATGCCGGTTGGGATGTGTGAAGAAAATGTGATGCTCTTGTGAAACATCCAATTTCTGCAATTTTAACAAACGCTTGTATACCTTGAAGATCGTGCAGCATGAGATTTCACTCCAGACTTTGTCGCGATGCAAACACACTACCCTAACCGCTATTTATACGCAAAACGTATTAATGGTTGGTTTTATTGGCATTAGCATTATGTATTCGTCTGTGGAATCCTGACATTGCTCTTATTAATGCGTGAAACGAGAAACATAATGTTAAAGATTCCTTGTGTACTGATGCGTGGCGGTACTTCGAAAGGCCCGGTGCTTCTGGCCAGTGATTTGCCGACAAAAATTGAAGAACGCGATGCTGTGCTGCTGGGCTTAATGGGCGCGGGTCACGAACTTGAAATTGATGGTATTGGCGGCGGCAGCCCCCAAACTAGTAAAGTCGCTATTGTTAGCCCCTCGGACAGTCCGGATGCTGATGTCGACTATTTATTTGTTCAGGTGATGGTCAACGAGCGTCGCGTCGATACCACGCCCAACTGCGGAAACATGCTCTGTGCCGTAGGGCCCTTTGCGATTGAAAAAGGCCTTGTTAAGGCGCAAAGTCCGGTGACGACAGTGCGTATTCGCAACCTGAATACCGGTACGCTGGTTGATGCGGAAGTACAAACGCCGAATTTTTATGTCAACTATGAAGGCGATACGCACATTGATGGCGTTCCCGGCTGCGCCGCGCCGATTGGCCTGACTTTCCTTAACTCCGCCGGATGCAAGACGGGAAAGCTGCTGCCAACCGGTAACGTCGTCGATGTGATTGATGATGTGGAAGTCACCTGCATCGATATGGCGATGCCGATGGTGCTGATTAGGGCTGAGCAGATGGGAAAAAGAGGGGACGAATCACCGGCCGAACTCGATGCCGATCGCGCGTTTATGAATAGGCTGGAAACGATCCGGCGTAAGGCGGGAGCGAAAATGGGGCTGGGCGATGTTGCCGATAAAGTGATCCCTAAACCGGTTCTGCTGAGTGAACCCGGCGCAGGCGGGACCATCAGAGTTCGTTATTTTATGCCTCATACCTGCCATAAATCTCTGGCTATTACGGGGTCTATCGGCATAGCAACGGCCACGATAATTGAAGGGTCGGTGGCCCATCACATTGTAGCCGTTCAGCCCAGGACGCCGTATACCAATATAATTAATATTGAACATCCAAGCGGGAAAATTTCGGTATCTTTACTCAAAGAGGGAAATGATATTGAAAAAACGCGTGCCGCAGTGATTAGAACTTCCCGTAAATTATTTGAAGGTACGGTTTGCGTCCCGGAATATGTTTTAGTGGAGGAATTATAAATATTTTATATCATTAATGCGGTGAAATACTGATGTCCTCTAGCGTGTAGTTGCTACATAACTCTGTACCTAAAAAAATAATGTCGAGGATTTTATGGCTATAACCCATACGAAAGATAATCAGCTTAATTCTGCTCCCGTCAAGGTCAGTAATTATATTCGGATCATCCTGGCCCTGGCGCTATCCGGCCTTGCAGAATTAGCCTCCCTGTTTTTTATTCAACCTTTGTTACCGGTTCTGGCTGTCGAATATGATGTGCCGGTTAGTCAGGTGAGTATCATTCTCTCTGCAGAAACGGCGCTTCTGGCTATAGGATTATTATTCACCGGGACGCTGTCCGATCATTACGGCAGAAAAAAATTAATTATCGTTTCGCTACTACTTGGCGGACTGCTGACGATGCTCTGTCCTCTGGTCGAATCATGGGCGATGCTGGTGGCTCTGCGTGCGGTTATTGGTCTGGCGCTCAGCGGTATCGCTGCTGCCGCAACTGCCTATATCAGCGAGGAGGTCGCGCCCGTGGTGGCTGGGGTGGTCACTGGATACTTCGTCTTTGGTAACTCGATGGGAGGGATGTCCGGGCGTATTGTGGCGAGCCAACTGATCGACCATATCTCAATAAACACCATTTTCTATGGTTTTGCGATCAGCCTGATTTTGGTTGCTTTGCTGGTTAACTTTTTACTCCCGTCGTCTCAGAACTTTAAGCCAACGCAAAACCTTAATGTTCTTCGCGTAGTGAAAGGCGCAGCATCTCACTTTAAAAATAAAAAACTGGCGTTAGCTTTTGTGATTAGCTTTATCATTTTTGGGGTATTTACCTCTCTCTATAACTACCTGGCTTTCTTCCTGAAAGGCGAACCGTTTCATATTTCTCCGGCGAATGCGGGCCTGCTCTCCTTTAGCTTTGCCTTAAGCTTTTTCACCGCCCCTCAGGCGGGACGACTTTCCGCAAAATACGGCAGTATGAGAGTCCTGCGTGCGCTGTTTGTGATGATGGCGCTAGGAATGTTGCTGACTTTAACCTCTAACGTCGTCACCTTTATTATTGGCGCGGTTATTTTTACCGGCTGTTTCTTTGGTTGTCACTCCATTGGTTTAAGTTGGGTAAGCAAAAATGCAACGCATGCACGTGGCCAGGCCGTCGCGCTGTATCTGTTCTTCTACTACATGGGCGGCTCAGTGATTGGTTTCGTGAACGGTTTTGTTTTCCACTCTATGGGCTGGCAGGGGATGACGGGATTCATTATTGCGCTACTGGCCGTTGGCGCGGTGGTCGCAACGTATTTGTCTTCCAGCGAAACAAAAGCCATGGTTCCGGTTGAGTCTTAAATCCTTCGTAGCGAAGTAAATTACTCACGTCATGTCTAATGGCGTGAGGAAAGAAATTCAATGTTAGTAAGGTGTCATCATGAAATTAGCAAGCTATGTTCATCATGGTCGTAAGAGTTATGGAATTTTGACGGATACAGGCATTATTGACCTGGGTAGCAAAATTGGTCATCAATATCGTACGCTGAAGGACTTACTGCAGTGGGGCGCCATTGAGATAGCCGGGCAATATGTTAATTATCCGGTCGATATTATGATGGCTGATATTACTTTTTTACCAGTTATTGAAAGCCCTGGGAAAATTTTCTGCGTCGGTATGAACTATGCGGAAAAAAGAAAAGAGTTTTCTGAAACGAACGATGCGCCGACCCTTTTCGTTCGTTTCCCTGACTCGCAAACCGGTCATGCAACGCCGATATTAAAACCCGCGCTATCTAATGAATTTGATTATGAAGGCGAGCTAGCCGTTATTATAGGCAAACCGGGTATGAATATCGATATCGACGCTGCCCTGAGCCATGTTGCCGGCTATAGCTGCTATATGGATGGTTCGGTGCGCGACTGGCAGCATGCCTGGTTTACCGCCGGGAAAAACTGGCGGCAGACCGGCGCATTTGGTCCCTGCCTGACAACCGTTGATGAAATACCTGACCCCCACCGCTTGTCTATTCAAACCTATTTGAACGGCATCATGGTTCAGAATGATTCGACGAGCAATATGATCCATAAAGTCGCCGATCTGATTAGCTATATCAGTACTTTTACTGCGCTCAGCGCCGGCGATGTCATTATTACCGGCTCCCCAGGCGGCGTCGGTAAAAAAAGAACCCCCCCTCTCTTTATGCATCAAGGCGATCGGGTCGAGGTGGTTATTGAAAATATTGGCCATCTCATGAATACGATTGTCGAATCAAAACCGCAGCACGAAATGCAGATGTCGTAGTCTCCGCGGGCTCGGGCAAGATTATTTTTTGACGCCCATTAAGGTATGGGCAGGAGAAACAAGATGTACACCGACCAAACGCTAGAATTCGAGAGAGTGGAAACTAGCAACGGTACCTTCAGAGAAGAAATTATTCTCTTTCTGAAGAACAATGGATTAGGTATCGACGGCGACATTGAGCAATTTGTTGTCGCGCGCTGCCAGCGGCAGCTGGTTGCCTGCGCCGGGCTTGCGGGGAATACGTTAAAATGCATTGCGGTTGCCAGAGAGTGGCGCGGGACGGCGTTAGGCCTGAAAATCATTCATGAAGCGGAGCTGCTGGCTGTTCAGAACGGCGAACATCAGCTTTTTCTCCTGACGTGTCCGGATAATGTTCGGTCGTTCCAGGGATGCGGATTTTATCCTTTGGTCACCCTTGATAACAGGGCGACGCTGATGGAGAATTCGCCGGTTGGCATCCATCGCTACTGCCGCCAACTGCGGGGCCAGCATTTGGTGACGGCCGGAAATATCGGCGGGATTGTGATGAATGCAAATCCCTTTACGTTAGGGCACCAGTATCTGATTGAGCAGGCTGCAAAAGCTTGCGACTGGCTGCATGTCTTTGTCGTTGAGGAAGATCTGTCCACGTTTTCCTTTCGGCAACGGTTTGCCATGGTTCAGGAGGGGTCACGGCATTTGCCTAATATTACGGTCCATCCTGGCTCAAAATATATTATTTCTCGAGGAACATTCCCCGGTTACTTTCTCAAAGAAAAACAAATTATTAACGAGGTGTATGCCGCAATAGATTTGCTTATGTTCCGCCGTTACATTGCACCGGCTTTAAATATTAATCAGCGCTTTGTTGGTACTGAACCCTTCTGTAAGGTGACCGCGCAATATAATGACGCAATGCATCACTGGCTGGAGGATGAGATGACAATACCTGCCGCCAGTATCAAGGTGAATGAGATTCAGCGGATGACCGATATGAATAATCTTCCCATCTCCGCCTCTGCGGTCAGGAAATTGTTAAATCACGAAGATATGCACACCGTTAAATGTATGGTGCCTGCAACTACGATGCCTTATTTATATAAATGGTTATCAACGAATCAATCAAAGCAGCCCGATTTGGATATGGTCGATGCTTAATAAATAATTGTTCAGGATATTTATATGAAAATATTACATGCGGCAATCGCCGGGACGCTCGAATCCAGCGACCTGGTTGTCAAAGTCAGCCCCTACGATGATGGGCTCGATATAACTATCAACAGTGAAGTGCACAAACAATTTGGTGAACAGATTACGGCAGTGGTCAATGAAACACTTTCCATATTAAACGTTACGCAGGGCCAGATTATTGTGGAGGATAAGGGTGCGCTGGACTGTGTTATCCGCGCCAGAATGCAGGCGGCGATTTTACGGGGAACGGCCAGCAACGAAATTGCGTGGGAAAAATTATGATGAAAAAATTACGTCGCAGCATGCTTTTTTTACCGGGTTCAAGCGCCGCTATGCTTTCAACCGCCTTTATTTATAAACCCGATTCAATCATGTTTGACCTGGAAGATGCGGTCTCGTTGAAAGAGAAAGACAGCGCGCGGCTGCTGGTGTTCCATGCGTTACAGCATCCTATGTATAAAGATATTGAAACCGTTGTCAGGATTAACCCGCTGAATACGCCGTTTGGCTTAAAAGACCTCGAAGCGGCGGTGCGCGCCGGCGTCGATGTTATCCGTTTACCCAAAACCGATACGCCGGAAGATATTTATCAGCTTGAGCGTGAAATTGTGCGTATTGAAGAGAGCTGCGGCCGTCCGGTGGGCTCTACGCAGCTCATGGCGGCGATTGAATCGGCGGTGGGCGTCATTAATGCCGTCGCTATCGCCAGGGCATCTCAACGTCTGATGGGGATTGCGCTGGCGGCGTTTGATTACGTCATGGATATGCAAACGGAACGCGGCGACGGTACGGAGTTGTTTTACGCGCGCTGCGCGGTATTACATGCGGCCCGTGGGGCAGGCATTGATGCGTTTGACGTGGTCTATGCCGATATTAATGACGAAGCCGGCTTTTTGAAAGAAGTGGATTTGATTAAGCGTATGGGCTTTAACGGTAAGTCGCTTATTAATCCACGGCAGATTGAGATCTTACATAATGCCTATGCCCCCACTCAGGAAGAGGTTGATTACGCCGAGCGTGTAATTGCCGCGGCCGAAGAAGGGGAGCGTAGCGGACTTGGGGTGATTTCACTGAACGGCAAAATGATTGACGCGCCGATCATCAACCATGCCCGGGTGGTTATTGAACGTAAAAATGCCTCCGGCATCCGTCAATAATCTCCATTCAGTCACCAGCAACAGGATTTAACTATGAATCAATTAACCGAAGCCCTTCATAATATATCCGGCGCCCAGCATCAGTATGAGGTATTTTCCGGCGCAAATACCCATACGCCCTATCTTGCGGATACCCGGCAAAAATATCAGCGCAAACTTTTCGACACGCTGGATGAAGTTTTATCGCGCTGCGATTTACGCGATGGGATGACCGTTTCATTTCATCACGCCTTCCGCGAGGGTGATAAAGTAATTAACTACGTTATGGCCAGGCTGGCGGAAAAAGGCCTGCGAGGGTTGACGCTGGCGTCAAGTTCCCTGATGACCTGCAACACGCCGCTGATCGAGCATATTAAACAAGGCGTTATTAGCAAAATCTATACCTCCGGGATGCGCGGTGAATTAGCGGATGCGATTTCACACGGCCTGATGGAGGAGCCGGTACAGATCCACTCGCACGGCGGCAGGGTCAATCTGATTGAAAAGGGTGAAATTAATATTGATGTCGCGTTCCTGGCGGTCTCCTGCTGCGACGAATATGGCAATGCCAGCGGCAGCGGCGGTAAATCCCGGTGCGGCTCACTTGGCTACGCGATGGTCGATGCAAAATATGCCCGAAAGGTGGTTTTGCTGACGGAAAGCATTGAACCGTTTCCGTACATGCCGGCCAGCATTATTCAGGATCAGGTTGATTATATTGTCAAAATCGACAGCGTAGGCGACCCGGCGAAAATCAGCGTTGGCGCCGCGCGCGTGACCAGCAATCCGCGAGAGCTGATGATCGCGCGGTCTGCTGCGGACGTCATTGAGCATTCCGGTTATTTTCGCGATGGCTTTTCCCTGCAAACGGGATCGGGCGCGGCGTCCACCGCCTGTACGCGATTCCTGGAATCCCGCATGAGGAAACACAATATCGTCGCCAGCTTTGCCTTAGGCGGCATTACCGGCAGCATTGTCGATCTGCATGAAAAGGGGCTGATTACTAAGCTGCTGGATACACAAAGTTTTGATGGCGCGGCGGGAGAGTCGCTGGCGAAAAATCCGCACCACGTTGAAATTTCGACCAGCGTTTACGCCAACCCGGCGGCGAAAGCCGCCTGCTGCGACCGCGTGGATATCGTCATCTTAAGCGCGCTGGAAATTGATACGGATTTTAACGTCAACGTTCTGACCGGCTCCGACGGTGTGATGCGCGGCGCATCGGGCGGACATTGCGATGTCGCTGCGGCGGCAAATTTAACTATCGTGGTCGCGCCCCTGATCCGCAGCCGCATTCCCACCGTCGTCAGGCGCGTCACGACCCGCGTAACGCCGGGAGAGAGCATTGACGTGCTCGTCACCGACCACGGCATTGCCGTGAATCCTGCCCGCCCGGAAGTCAAAGAGAGGCTGACGGCGGCCGGTTTGCCGGTTGTTGATATCGAGGCGCTTTATCAGACATCGCTGGTGATTTCTGGCGAACCGAAACCTATTGAGTTTACCTCGCGCATTGTCGGCGTCGTGCGTTATCGCGATGGCAGCGTCATTGACGTTGTAAGGCAGGTGAAAGAATGATCGACGAAACGACAAACGCTTCCTGCGCCACTCTCACCCTTGAGGAGGTCCTCAGAGCCAGAGAAGCGCGCGCGAGTGTACAACAGGCGTGGCTGCGCCGCTTCGAACAACCGATGGTATCCACCACGCTTGTCTGGCCCGGAGAGGTAAAAGATACGCCGCTTGCCCGGCAGGTTATGGCGGAGGCGACGGACGCGTTGAGCCAGCTGTTGCTGAAACATCGCTGGGGCGTTTCCAGACACGACGTTCGTTTTCAGCCTACCGGGCCCGAAGCGTTCTGGTCCGTAGCGGCGCCAGCCTGGATGATCAAGCACGTGACGGCGCATCTTGAAGATCATCATCCTCTCGGGCGTCTGTGGGATATCGATGTTTTTTGTCCCACATCCGGATTAATTAAGCGCAGCGCGATCCGACAGCCGATGCGCAAATGCTTCATTTGCAATGAGGCTGCCCACGTCTGTTCCCGTATGCGCCGCCATTCTCAGAATGAACTTGCGCAAGTGATTGAGGATTTAGCCTATGACTACTTTCGCGGTGAACGTTGAACGGGCTGAGCAACGGGAAAGCATCGCCTGGCTGGCTGCCGAGGCGATGTATCGGGAAGTGAGATTAACGCCAAAGCCCGGGCTGGTTGATGGCGAGAACAATGGTGCGCATCGTGATATGAACATTGCGCTGTTTATGTCCAGTATTCGCGCCGTCTCGCCCTGGTTTCCGCGCTTTTTTGCGCAGGGAAAGGCGACGGCGGATTTGCCTGCCCCGCAGACGCTATTGGCGATAAGGCCCACAGGACTGGCCTGCGAACAGGCGATGTTTAACGCCACGGGGGGAGTCAACACCCACAAAGGCGGCATTTTTTCCCTCGGCCTGCTGTGCGCCGCCGCTGGGCGCCTTGTTAAGCGCAACCAGATGCTTAGCCAGCGCAATCTGTGCGAGGAAACCCGCGCGATGTGCGCGGGCCTGGTTAGCCAGGAACTGAAAAGAAAGGGCCTCGCCAAAACCAAAGGCGAGCATATTTTTCAGCGCTTTGGGCTTAGCGGCGCGCGGGGTGAGGCTGAGAACGGCTTTTATACCGTCAGGCAGTTCGGGCTGCCGCAGTGGCAGAAAGCGCGGCGGGAGGGGTTATCTGAGCAGGATGCGCTGCTCAGGATGCTGCTGGCCCTGATGGCCTTCAACCCCGATACCAATGTGGTGTCCCGGGGCGGGCTGAGTGGCCTGCAGTATGTGCAGCGCTATGCGCAACGCGTTCTGAAGATAGAACACCTGGCGGGTGAAAAGCTCAGAAAAGCGCTGAGACACATGGATAAGGCGTTGATTGACAGAAATATTAGCCCTGGCGGCAGCGCGGATCTCCTTGCCGTTGGCTGGGTACTTTCCCATTACCCGGCCTGACGGGCGGTACTGAACGTGGAGAGGAAGGCTTTATGACTACCCAACGTCTGGAACAGCTCAGCGAGAAGTTGACGATTATTCTGGTACCGGGCCTGCGAGACAGCGATGAGCATCACTGGCAAAGCTGTTGGAGTCGTCGTTTTCCTTTTTGGAAGCGGATAAGCCAGCGGAACTGGCTGGAGCCGGATATCGATGCCTGGGTATCCGCTATCCGTCGGGAGCTGGCTATCTGTCAGCGGCCGGCCGTGCTGGTCGGCCACAGCTTTGGGGCGCTCGCCGCATGTCGCCTCATTCAGACGCAAAAGGTGAACATCGCGGGTATCGTCATGGTTGCGCCTGCGGAGCCATCGCTCTTCGAACTGGACGAGGCGGTAATTCCCGAGATGCTGCGGGTGCCCAGCCTCCTGTTTGCCAGCCGAAACGATCCGTTAATGACCTTTAAGCGAGCGCAGTACTGGGCGCAATGCTGGGGAGGGCGGTTAATCGATCTGGGTGACGCCGGGCATATTAATGCTGAGTCCGGATTCGGGGAGTGGAATTATGGTCTGGAGCAGTTAGCAGAATTTTGTGAAGGCTTACCGCAATTTATTAAAACTTAATTTTACCAACCGAATATCGCTATTACATAAACAACCTTCAGATAAATAACATCTGAAACGGAGAGCATATGTTAGAAGCTTATAATAAGCATGTGGACGAACGTGCTGAAAAAAATATTCCACCGAAGCCGTTAACCGCTGAGCAAACGCAAGAATTAATTACATTACTGACCAGCAAGACCTGCGATGATAAACATGCCCTTGTACAACTGTTAGCGCATCGCGTGCCGCCGGGCGTCGATCCGGCGGCGAAGATTAAAGCCGATTTTCTTTATCAGCAGATCAAAGAAGAAAACCCGGCGAGTATTATTGCGCCTCAGCAGGCTATTGAACTGCTGGGCACCATGCAGGGCGGTTATAATGTTCAACCGCTCATTCACTTACTGGACGATCCCCGCTGGGCCAGCAGCGCAGCGGAACAATTAAGCGCCACGCTGCTTATTTTTGAAAAATTTAAGGATGTGGAAGAAAAGGCGAAACAAGGAAATGCCTGGGCGCAAAAAGTGATTCAGTCATGGGCCGACGCCGAATGGTTTTTACGTCGCCCGGCGCTGCCGGAGAAGATCACGCTGAAAGTATTTAAAGTGACGGGGGAAACCAATACTGATGATTTGTCCCCTGCGCCCGAGGCATGGTCACGTCCGGATATTCCTCTGCATGCCTTGTCCATGTTGTGTCATCCGCGCGACGGCGTCAGCCCGGATGAACCGGGAAGCCGCGGGCCGATACGACAGCTAGAGCAGTTAAAGAAAGAGGGCTATCCGCTGGTCTACGTCGGCGATGTCGTCGGCACCGGCTCTTCGCGAAAATCGGCTACTAACTCTATTTTATGGCACCTTGGCAACGATATTCCATGGGTGCCGAATAAACGAAGCGGCGGCTTTGTTTTTGGCGGCAATATTGCGCCCATCTTTTTTAATACCCTGGAAGATTCCGGCGCGCTGCCCCTTGAAATGGATGTTTCCGCGCTATCCACGGGAATGCTGATTGATCTCTATCCGTATCGCGGGGAGATTTGCGAAACCAACAGCCAGCGTCCTGTTACCTCATTTTCCCTGAAAACGGACGTTCTGCTGGATGAAGTGCGCGCCGGAGGGCGCATTCCGCTGATTATTGGCCGCAGCCTGACGGCCAGAGCGCGGCAATCACTGAACCTTGCGCCCTCCGACGTTTTCCGCCGGCCGAAAGCGCCGGCACCCTCCGCCGCCGGCTTTACGCTGGCGCAGAAAATAGTGGGGAGAGCCTGCGGCGTTGCCGGGATCCGACCAGGACAGTACTGCGAGCCGCGAGTCACCACCGTCGGTTCGCAGGATACCACCGGAGGAATGACGCGCGATGAGCTTACCGATCTGGCCTGCCTGAGTTTTTCCGCTGATTTGGTTATGCAGTCTTTCTGCCATACCTCGGCCTATCCCAAGCCGGTTGATGTGAAGCTGCATGAAACGCTGCCTGAATTTATCAGCCGCCGGAACGGCGTGGCGCTGAAGCCGGGTGATGGCATTATCCACTCCTGGCTTAACCGTATGCTAATTCCTGATACTGTAGGGACCGGGGCGGATTCGCACACCCGTTTCCCGCTTGGCATCTCTTTCCCCGGGGGCTCCGGGCTGGTGGCCTTTGCTGCGGCAACGGGTATTATGCCGCTGGATATGCCGGAGTCCGTACTGGTCCGTTTTACGGGAGAGATGCAGCCGGGGATAACCCTGCGCGATCTGGTTCACGCCATTCCGCTCTATGCCCGTAAGCAGGGATTACTGACGGTGGAGAAAAAAAATAAGATCAATATCTTCTCCGGTCGTATCCTGGAAATCGAAGGGCTCGGGATGCTGAAAGCGGAGCAGGCCTTTGAACTGGCCGACGCCTCGGCCGAACGCTCCGCAGCGGCGTGCGTGCTGCGTCTGGAAGAAGATAACGTGGCGGAATACCTGCGCTCCAATGCCACATTGCTACGCTGGATGATTAATCAGGGCTATGAAAATGCCGACACGCTGGCGCGGCGAATTGCGGAAATTGAGGCGTGGCTGGCGAATCCGTCGCTGCTAGTGGCCGATGAGAACGCCGAATATGCCGCGGTGATTGAGATCGATCTCACGGAAATTACCGAACCTATCGTCTGCGCGCCTAACGATCCGGATGACGCCCGGCTGCTGTCGGAAGTCGCGCGTACGCCGATAGATGAAGTCTTTATTGGCTCCTGCATGACGAATATTGGCCATTTCCGCGCCGCCGGTAAAATTATTGCCGATGCCCGCGAGATACCCGTACGGCTGTGGCTGGCTCCGCCGACGAAAATGGATGCGCGTCAGCTTGCCAGTGAAGGCTACTTTAATCAGTTTATAAAAACGGGTGCCAGAATCGAACCCGCCGGCTGTTCGCTGTGTATGGGGAATCAGGCGCGGGTACGTCAGGGCAGTTCCGTTATTTCGACATCGACTCGTAACTTTCCGAATCGTCTGGGCACCGATGCGAACGTTTTTTTAGCGTCGGCAGAGCTGAGCGCCGTGACGGCGATGATAGGGAAAATGCCGACCGTTGAACAATATTTCTGGCACATGGATAAAATCAAAGCAACAAGGGACGATATTTATCGTTACCTGAACTTCGATCGGTTGCCAGAGTATCAGTCAACGAATGATGAAAAAAATATTATTAAAACATTCGCTGGCTAATTCTTTACTGCATTAAGCAATAACGGTGAATAGCTCACTTATTCAGCAGAAGCTTCAGAAGAAAGAGGCTTCTGCTTTTAACGACACGGATTGTAGCCGAGGTGCAGCATGTTGAAGTCAAAGCTAATAAAAATAGCGGTGCTTATTTTTATTATTATATTAGCAATCATCATTCCACCCCCCGAGGGATTAACGAAAGAAGCCTGGATACTGGCCGGCATCTACCTGGCGTCCATTATAGGGCTGGTGAGTAAGCCTTATCCTGAGCCCGTGATTATGATGTCGGCGGTAGGCTTGTCATGCTTAACGGTGGTAAGATTTGATGACTCCCCCGTCAAGTCAATGGATGTACTGAGCGGTTTTTCCTCGGGAACGACATGGTTGGTATTTAGCGCGTTTACTTTGAGCGCCGCTTTTGTCACTACCGGGTTGGGGAAACGTCTGGCGTACTGGTTTATTTTAAAATTTGGTGGGACAACTCTACGGCTAGGGTACGTCACGGCGCTGTTGGATTTAATGCTGTCACCGGCGACGCCTTCTAACACCGCACGCGCCGGCGGCGTCGTATTCCCGATTATCAATAGCATTGCCCTGGTGTTAGGTTCAACGCCAAAAGAGAGTCCGCGTCAGGCCGGACGTTATCTGATGGTGAATATCTATATGGTGACTAAAACCACCAGCTATATGTTTTTGACCGCGTTTGCCGGAAATGCTTTAGCGTTACAGTTAATTTCCGATATTTTTCATATCCGCATAAGCTGGGTAGGATGGGCTCTGGCGGGGGTACCGCTTGGGCTATTGATGTTAGCCGTCATTCCTTATATCACCTACAAAATAGTGCGCCCGCAATTAAAAAAAATAGACAATGTAAAAATAGCCACTGCGGGCCTGAATGACCTGGGACCCATCAGTTCGAAAGAGAAAGGGCTGATCGTGGTCTTTATCTCCGCGCTCTCAGGCTGGATATTTTCTCATTATCTGGGGCTGAATGAATCCTCCGTTGCGGTGATTGCCATGGCTGGCGCTTTGCTCGCGAATGTTATTTGCTGGAATGATGTGCTGCAAAATAAGGGCGGCTGGAATACGTTAATCTGGTACGGCGGCATTATTGGACTGAGTGCGACCTTAAGCAAAGAGGGATTTTTTAAATGGCTTGCCGCCTTTATGTCCGCGCATCTGGATTTCCTCGGCGCCGGTAACACGACCATTGTGATTATTGTTTTTTTAAGCATCATCGTGCGCTATTTATTCGCCTCCGGCGGTGCATACGTCGCGGCTATGGTTCCCGTCTTCGCTACCGTCGGACTGGTTACCGGTACGGCGCCTGCGCTGCTGGCGCTTGCGATCCTGTTTTCTAACTCTTACGGGGGCTGTATCACGCACTATGGCGGTGCCGCCGGGCCGATTATCTTTGCCGCCGGTTATAACGATATTAAATCCTGGTGGTTAACCGGGACCATAATCGCTTTATTAACGTTTCTGCTGCATATGGTTGTCGGCATTCCGTGGTGGGGCTTTTTGATTCAGCACGGAATACTCTGAGGCCAGCCTTGTTTTTTATTACCTGGCGGCTCGTGATATAACGAAAAAAACCCGACATGATGTCAGGGTTTTTGAACTGGCGTGAGTCCATCATCAGCAGCGAAGCTGAAATCTACCGCCAGTGAATAAAGCGCAGCTTAGATGGCGTAGACGTTACCCGCTGAAGGGCCTTTCTGGCCATCTTCAATGGTGAATTCGACTTTCTGGCCTTCGTTCAGGGTCTTAAAACCGCCGCTCTGGATAGCAGAAAAATGTACAAACACATCTTTGCTACCGTTGTCCGGGGTGATGAAACCAAAGCCTTTCGACTCATTAAACCATTTTACTAAACCAGTCATTTTATTAAACATTGATAATACCTCAACATATCTGAGCCTTACGGCGAAAAAGGTTTCGCACAGAATCTAATTAATAACGATAAGGAGACTCAAAAGGAAGAATTATCAACGGATAACACTTGAGATGAGGACTGCTTTACTAAACCGCTTTATTATGTCTGTGTACTTAACCGACCAATCATTAGTCACATACTTCACCGCGGATAGCAAGACTTATTTCAATTGATATTGCCGGGACGGAGAGTAATACGGAAAGAGGGGGGAGTGATTCGCCAGCGCCTTGTTGATGGTTTAATGATAATAAAATCCATTATTTCATTGGGTTAGCCAAGGTTTTGGCTATGGTGACGTGGATAAATCTGGAGGGATGTTCTTTTATTTTTCCGAACAGGCTCACGCGGCGGTGAAGCTATATCATGAGTCGCAGCGCAATAAATTTAAGGCCATTTCTCATTATTTTATCCCCAGCGGGGCATCTGGACGGCTAAAATTTCATTTGCTTATTAATGGTATTTATGCATTAATGAAATTATTAATCCGAAAAAACGCATGAGCTTAAAAATTTTACCGGCCCGTTCTCATTACCAGGCGCTATCGCTGATACCCCCTTTCTTTTGAGTCCATACGTTTAATCCGACACGTTTTCTGTCAATTACCTGATGTGCAACTGGAGTCAGTATGTCCTCAAGAATTAAAGGTCTGGTCAAGTGGTATAATGAGTCGAAAGGATTTGGTTTCATTTCACCTCTCGATGGCAGTAAAGATATCTCGGTCCATTGCTCGGCGCTTCGTGGTGATAATTTTAATACCCTGTTTGAAGGCCAGAAAGTTGAATATGCCATACTCCATAGAGATGACAAGAGCCCTGCTGCCACCCATGTCACCCTGTGCGATAAATAACGATTTATAGCGTTACGGCCGCGATAGCGAAAGCCGTGCTGGCGATATCGCGACGGCCTGTCCTGGATTATTCCTCCCTTATTCCATGCCCTGTCCCTGAGCACAACGATCGTCGCGTCGCGTACGGTTTTTCTTAACCGGCGATGCGGCAGAAATGCGTTCAACGGATTCTGGAAGCGAGTACAATTCACCTGTTTTTAGTCAGTATTTAAATCCGATGACAGGGGATGGTGATGGTCAGGCGCTTTGTGGTGTGTTTCTTCATGCTGTGCGCATGCTCAGCCTATGCCGCTAACGGCGGTAATGGCGGCGACGGTGGGAATGGGAATAACTCGGATGGGGGCAATGGCTCTGATGGCTGCGCGACCGCTTCTGGGCGCGATGGTTGCCCCGGCGGAACGCAGCCTGACTCGTCCGGAAAATTTTATCTTCCGGGCACAAAAGAGCCGTGCAATCCGGGCAGGCAGGATGCCATGAAAAGCGCGGGCCATTAGCCTTAACAGCCGCTGTTTAGCGGCTGACGACAAGACCGCCGAACGAGTGAGGCAAGCGAGTCTAAAGCGCGGCGACATCCTTTCCCTTAACGCAGCGTAAAACTCGTCTTGTCGTTCCAGCTGCGCTCGTACCAACCTCGTGCTATTTAATATGGCGCGGGGTGTTTTCCCCTTTCCGACGTTGTTTAATGCACCGCGTAATCATGACGAAAAAGACGGGGACAAAGAAGATAGCCAGCACCGTTGCGCTTATCATACCCCCGAAGACGCCCGTTCCCAGGGCATGCTGGGTCGTGTCGCTCGCCCCGCTGGCCAGCATCAGCGGTACGACGCCTAATGTAAATGCCAGCGAGGTCATGAGTATTGGGCGTAAGCGCTGCGTTGAGGCGAGTAATGTTGCATCCACCACGTTCATTCCCTGGCTCATCAGTTGTCTGGCAAATTCCACAATCAGAATCGCATTTTTAGCGGAAAGGCCAATCAGGGTTATCAGGCCCACTTTAAAAAAGGCATCGTTGGTCATATTCGCCACCGTCACGGCCACAACCGCGCCGAGCAGGCCGAGAGGAACCACAAGCATTACCGCGAAGGGAATCGACCAGCTTTCATAGAGTGCGGCCAGCACCATGAATACGACCAGCACCGAGAGTATTATCAGCCCCGGCAGCTGTGACGCGGACTGCTTTTCCTGTAACGAACTCCCCGCCCATTCTGCGGCGAAACCCGCCGGCAACTGGTCCGCCAGCTTCTCCATCGCCATTATTGCGCTACCCGTGGACTCGCCCGCGGCGGCGCTTCCGCTAATGCGGATGGCCGGATATCCCTGATAGCGATTGAGCTGCTGCGGGGCAACGTTCCAGGAGAGCGTCACAAACGCCGCCAAAGGAAGCATCCGCCCCGAGCGGTTCTTCACCGACAGCGTCAATAACTGCTCCGGTTGCATACGGTAGGGCGCATCCGCCTGAACGATCACCTGTTGAACCCGGCCATTATTGGTATAGTCATTGACGTAAATGGAGCCCGTTGCGACGGAAATCGTTTGGTTAATCTCATCAAACGATACGCCCATCGCTTCCGCTTTTTCCCTGTCGACGTTAAGCATCAGGCTACTCCCTTCAGGGAGCCCATCGATATAGACATCGTTCAACAGGTGACTCTGGTTCGCACGCTTTACCAGCTCATCCGCTGCCTTTTTCAGGGCCGGATAGCCCTTGCCGCCACGGTCCTGCAAATACCAGGTAAACCCGGATGAGGTCCCCATGTCGGAGATAGCCGGAGGGAGCAGGCTCATCGTTACGGCATCGGGAACGCTTTCCATACTGCTTTGAATATACTCTGCTTCTCCCTGGGCGGTCGCGCCCTCGCGATTTTTCCAGTCCTTCAACGTGGTGAAAGCCATGGCCGAGTTCTGCCCTGAGCCTGAAAACCCAAATCCCAGGATCATGATGTTGCTTTCAACGGCCTGCCGCGCGGCAATTTCATCTTCAAATCGTTGTACCACCTTAAGCGTACGCTGCATCGTGGCGTCGGAAGGGAGCTGGATTGACGACATAAAGTAACCCTGGTCTTCATCCGGTAAAAATGACGAAGGTAATGAGGATAGACCGGCATACAGCGCGAGACAGAGCGCGGTATACAGCAACATCATGCGTCCGGTCCGTTTCAGAACAAACCCGAGCCCGGAGGCGTAAAATGAGGCGAGGCGGTGAAAACGGGCGTTAAACCATGCGGAAAACCTGCCGCCTATACTCCGGTCAGGCTGATGCGGCCGAAGTAACGTAGCGCAAAGGGCGGGGGTGAGCGTCAGCGCCAGGAATGCCGATAATAAAATGGACACCGCCATAGAAATGCAGAATTGCCGGTAAATAATCCCTACCGACCCGCCGGCAAACCCCATAGGAATAAATACCGCGGTCAGCACCAGCGTAATACCCATAATGGCCGGAGTGATTTCACTCATCGCCTCCCGCGTAGCCTGCTTCGGGGAGAGCCCCTTTTCTTCCATGAGGCGCTCAACGTTCTCCACAACAACAATAGCGTCATCAACAATGATGCCGATTGCCAGCACCATGCCGAACATGGTCAGGATATTGATGGAATAGCCGCTAATCAGCATCACCGTTAAGGTGCCCAGCAGCGCCACCGGGGCTACGATAGCGGGGATAAACGTGCAGCGGATTTTGTGCAGAAACAGCAGCATAACGAGAAACACCAGCACCATTGCTTCGGCAAAGGTTTCCACCACCTTCAAAATAGAAAGCTTCACAAAAGGGGCGGTATCAAACGGAACCGTGAACGCCATTGCTTCAGGAAGCACGCCTGAAAGCTCCGCGAGCCGCGCGCGGACCCCCGATGCCGTGCCGATCGCATTTGCGCCGGGAGAGAGCTGAATAGCGGCAGCCGTGGCGGGAACGCCGTTTTCTCGTATGCCAAACGCATAGCTTTGTAACCCGGACTCCACGCGCGCAATATCAACTAACTTTAGCCGCGCGCCAGTCACCTCCGATTTTAAGGTGATGTTGCGAAACGCCTCAACGGATGAGAGCTGACCTTTAACGGTTATTGGATAAGTGACGGCCTGCTGCTGCGTCGTTGGTTCATCTCCCGTTCTGCCGGGAGAAACAATCACGTTTTGTTGGCCGACAGCGGTCACGACGTCCGTGACGGAAAGCCCATAACCGTGGAGCTTTATAGGATCCAGCCAGATACGCAGCGCTTTTTCCCCGCCGAAGAGCTGGACTTTGCCAACGCCAGGGACGCGGCGCAGCTCATCGATCACGTTGCGGGCAAAATAGTCGCTTAAATCAGCCTCCTGATACTCTCCCGTCGGGGATTTTAACCCCACCATCATTAGAAAGCCGGAATTTGCCGCCTCAACCGTTATGCCATTTTGTCTTACCGCCTGCGGTAAACGCGGCTCGACGATTTTAATCTGGTTTTGCAGATCCATCTGCGCGAGCTTAACGTCCGTTCCCGGCCTGAAGGTTACCGTAATGGAAGCCATTCCGGTGGTATCGCTGGTGGATTCAAAATAAAGCAAATTATCCACGCCAGAAATCTCGCGCTCGATAAGTGAAACAACAGACGTATTCATCACATCCGGGCTGGCCCCCGGATAGCTGAGCGAAATAATAATGCCCGGCGGTGCGACGGCAGGATATTGCGCAACCGGCAGGCGCGGAATGGACAATATTCCCGTCAGCACGATAAACAGCGCGACCACCCAGGCGAAAATAGGACGTTCAATAAAAAAGTGCGGCATCAGATAGACATCCAGTCAACAAACAAAAAGGTCAGTAAATTCAGAATGACCGCTCGGTTTCCCGGGGCCTATCCTTCGGCAAACACGCGCGATAGCGTCATCCGGGTGGCAACGTTCGAGCGATTGTCTCCTGCGCGAATGGCATCTATCGCGATCCGGCCAGAACGAGGTCGAGGAGGAAAAGGCTAAGTCTAAATGCGCGATGTTGACCGCCAATGGCCGATTTATGGAGGGAGTGTGTATGCATACTCCCGGCTAATCTTATGAACGTGGCTGCCGCGCTCGGCTAAAGAAGGCTGTCTTTCTCATGGCGTAAAATCAAATCATCCGCATCAATAAATACACCGGAGAACCGCAGAAAACGATCAGCAAAAAGCATTCATAATAAAAAACAATATCATATATGCCGGGTACGATATTCAAAAGTATATTAAATACAACTATGCTATAGATAAATATTAACACCAGCCAGAAGACGATAATCGCTAACTCTCTTAACGCGCCCGGTTTCTTTTGGAATATAAACGCCAGGACTGCGGAGGTGATACTGGCATGGACCAATGGCGATGACAGCGTCGTGGACGCTACCTTTTCATCAATGGTATGCACCAGATATAACCATAAATAGAGTAACGCCCATGCTGTCAGGGAAAATATAAAGGCAGCGAGAACTTTTTCACGACGGATATTGCTTAAGCTTTCCATAATGTTTTCTCTGACAGGGGCCCGCATCAGTTGTCTGCGAGCTGAATTCTCTGGCGTGCGTGTCACACTCACGTTTTCACTTTTCTTCCTCGATTAAGGATTATCGCAGCAGTATGTTGATTGTTTATTTCGTGATTGTGTAGCCAGTATGGAGGCGCCTTTCGCGTTTTTTAAATCAGCAGGAAAAAAGTGCGGCGTGTGCAACTTTTTAACTCCGGGCTTGTCACATTGCTTTTAACAGGAAAAATATCCGCTCGCGGCAGGTGCCTGAGATTAGGTTGTATAACGTTTAAACAAGTACGGCATAAAACCTTTTTAAGATAAAATAAATTCTATTATCGGTAATGTGGAAACTAAAATGAACAAAAGCAATCTGATAATTATCGCCGAGGATGACGATGAAATTGCCGCTATTCTGACAGGTTATTTACATCGGGCAGGAATGAAAACCCGTCGGGCGGAGGACGGCGAGCAGGCGATAAATCTTACCCGTCTGTATAAACCGGACCTCGTGTTACTGGATATCCATCTACCCGTTTATGATGGCTGGAACGTGCTGACGACCTTACGCAAAGAGACTAACGTGCCGGTTATCATGGTGACCGCGCTTGACCAGGACGTTGATAAGCTGATGGGGCTGAGGCTCGGCGCAGATGACTACGTAATAAAACCGTTTAATCCCTCCGAGGTGATCGCCAGGGTGGAAGCGGTACTCCGCAGAACCCGGCCGAATGCCGAAGTCGCCAATTCAAGGCCATTAAGATTGCCGTTTCTGACAATTTATCCCGATGAATTTTATGTGGAAATTACCGTCGAGAATAAGATTGTCACCCCGGTGTTGACCACCACCGAGTTTAAGCTTTTGACCTACCTGGCGCGCAGTCCGCGAAAGGTGTGCTCACGCGAAGAGTTACTTGATGCCTGCCTGCCCGAGGGGGATTCACTCGATCGCACCGTTGATAGCCATATGAGTAAGCTGCGAAAAAAGCTTGAACACGCGGGGCTCAAAGGCATCCCTGAGAGCATCAGAGGAGTGGGCTATCGGTTAGGTGAGAAAAAATGAATAAAGAAACGATTCTGAGCCGTCAGATATTGACCTATATGCTGTCGTTAACCTTCATTATTATCGCTATCGCCGTGGTGGGCTCTTATCTATTTTATAGCTTCTTGATTGACTACCTGCCGGGAGGCGCCGTCTCCGGGAGCGAAGATGATATGACCTTGCTGGACTGGCTGTGGATCATGATAGCTTCAGTCACTAGTCTGGTGGTATCACTATTTTTTACCGTTAAACTCTCTGCCAGAATATTGACGCCGCTAAATGCCGTAGCCCAGAGTCTGAAACAAATTTCACAGGGTAATCTTAGTGCAAGAGCGTTCGGTACCAGCTCTCAGCTGGGCGAGATTAATAATCTAGTCAATGATTTCAATGAAATGGCGGAAAAGCTGCAGACCCTCGACGTTCAGCGAAATCTGTGGAACGCGGCTATCGCTCACGAACTCAGAACCCCCATCACTATTCTGCGCGGAAGGCTTCAGGGGTTGGTAGAAGGGGTATTTGAGCCAGAGCCCGCGCTATTCAGAAACCTCCTGAGACAAACGGAAGGCCTGACTAATTTAATTGAGGACCTGCGGGTTGTGAGTTCCTCCGGCGGCGCCGGCTATACGCTGACGCTCAGTGAGGTCGATCTCGACGCGACGATTACCAGCGCGCTTGACACTTTTTTACCGGAGTTTCGCAGCAAGCAGTTCACCCTTATCACTGAACTCAAGCAGCAGATGTGCGTCTGCGATCCTTTGCGGATGACGCAGTGCCTGACGGTGCTGTTCGATAATGCGTTAAAATATTCCACCTCCCGAACTTTGCTGGTAAAGAATGGAACCTCTGGCAAAGAGAATTATATTTTGGTTCAGGATCGCGGCCCCGGTATTCCTGAAGAACTCCAGCGGCTGTTATTTGAACCTTTTCAGCGCGGAGAATATGCCAGACAGATTAATCCTCAAGGCTGCGGATTGGGATTATCGGTCGTCAAAGCGATTATGCTCGCTCACGGCGGCAGCGTGAGCTATCGGTTGTCACGAGAAAATCACTCGATTTTTAAATTATCATGGCCCGTCAACCGGCCCTGAGAAAACAGGCTCAATTGAGCCTGTTTGCGAAGACATCAGTGCCACATCTCTCCGAGCTTAGCATCCCATATCGCCGGTGTGATATTAAGTTTACCTCGCTTCGGACTTAATGTTATCTCACTGAAATAGATTTCATTTTCTTTTAACATCAGGTCGACACGACAGTAGTCTATCTCTTTTGCCAATTCCTGCGCGGCAGTGACGGCGCGATGAAAGGATTCGGGTTCAGATACCGGTCCCGGCGTGTTTGGATATTCCATCTGAAAAGGCTGCAGCCGCCACGATCTGTCATAGACATTAATATAATCGCGACCCTGTTTATCGGTGAAATCAGCCTCCACAAAGCAGGCCACCCCATGAAAACAGTGTACTCTTAACATTTCAGGCGTAACGCTTTTATCACGGTCAGTAAATAAGTCGATAAACATCTCACAGAGAATAACCGGGGCAATATGCTTATATTGCCACTCCCGGGTTGTGTAATACATATTCTTTTTGAGCGCCAGCCTGAGTCGGTTTAAGGTATTGGCCGGATTAAAATTTTCTCTGTCGGTGCATATAACGGTGCTGCCGCAGTCATGATTGCACTTCAACACGAATTTTGCCGGGAGTCTGCTAAAATCAATATCTTCTGCACGGTGGTAAACGCCAATTAACGGTATCACCTGCACAAGCTGCGTTCGCGTGCGGACATATTCTCTGACCGCCAGTTTATCGGCCAGCAGAGTATAAAAGGCGTTATGATCGAAGACGAGGCGGTGGCATATCTTCTCACTCAGCGTGATCGGTTTTTTGAGATTGGCAAAGGTTTGCGACGTTTTGTTGAGTTCGGTGGTATGAAAATAGAGATCCGAAGTCATCATTCCCCGGCATTTTCTGAATAAGTATTCGACGTATTTAAGAGAGTAGTTCAGCTTGTTCATGGTTCCTCCTGAGCGTAATGAACATTCTGACGAAGGAGGATTGAGTGATATTGTTCATAATATGGAGTGAAGATGGAGCAGGCTGGCTGTGACGATCTCTGACGTGAAATCACAACGCGTCCGGGTCTGGCGCCAGTAAGAACGGCTTGTTAGCGAATCGGTAAAACTACCCTTGATACGGCAACGCCCGCCAGCCACAACAGCATGTCAGAAGGGTTGTCAGTTATTGACTTAAATAAGGATATCGGCATGAGTCAGATAGTACGAAAAAATTACCCTGAACTGGGCGAGGTCAAGGCGCCCTACGTTCATTCGGTTAAGCACGGAAACACGCTCTACATTTCAGGGTTCACCGCGTTCGGCACCAGAGCGCAGCACGACGGTATTGCCGCCCAGGCGGAGGAGATTTTTACCCAGATACGAACCGTTGCCCGCGCCGAAGGCATCGATTTTTCGTCTCTTATCAAAGTCACGATCTTTATCACTTCTTTTGATGAGATCGACGAGTTGCGCAAAGTGCTTTATCGGAACTACGGCGATCATCTACCCGCCAGCTCGCTCGTAGAAGTCAGCCGCCTGTTTTCAGCGGATCTCAAAATTGAAATTGAGGCAATATTCGGCCTGTGAGCCCGTGTTTATTGCCCGGGCCGTGCTCTGCGCCGCCGCGCAGACTCAATCAATTTATTTGAAGCATTCGGTTAAACAAACGATATTTATTCTCACCTGGTTATGCGTAGAGTAGAGGCATAACGCGGCAGACACGTTTCATTATGCGCCACCTGCCGACGACCTCCCCGCCAACCAGGATACCCACGTCATGAAAAAGATTGGCTTTTTGTCATTTGGTCACTGGACGCCGTCGCCGCAGTCCGGGACGCGCTCGGCCGCTGACGCGCTGCTGCAATCCATCGATCTGGCCGTTGCCGCCGAAGAGCTGGGCGCGGATGGCGCCTATTTCAGGGTGCACCATTTCGCCCGCCAGCTCAGTTCGCCGTTTCCCCTGCTGGCTGCGGTCGGGGCGAAAACCAAACGTATTGAAATCGGCACCGGCGTTATCGATATGCGCTACGAAAACCCGCTGTATATGGCCGAGGATGCGGGCGCGGCGGATTTAATTTCCGGCGGCCGTTTACAGCTGGGTATCAGCCGCGGCTCGCCGGAGCAGGTGATCGACGGCTGGCGCTATTTTGGCTATGTTCCCGGAGAAGGCGAAAACGAGTCCGACATGGCGCGCCGCCATACCGAAGTGTTGCTGGACGCGCTGCGCGGAGAGGGGTTTGCGAAACCTAACCCGCAGCCCATGTTCCCCAATCCGCCGGGCCTGCTGCGGCTTGAGCCTTATTCTGCAGGGCTGCGCGAGCGAATCTGGTGGGGCGCCGGTTCGAATGCGACGGCAAGGTGGGCGGCAAAGCTGGGGATGAATCTGCAAAGTTCGACGCTGAAAGACGATGAAACCGGCGAACCGTTCCATATTCAGCAGGCGAAACAGATCCGCGCCTACCGCGAGGCCTGGGCAGAAGCGGGCCATACGCGCACGCCGCGGGTTTCGGTCAGCCGCAGCATTTTCGCGCTGATGAACGATCGTGACCGGATGTATTTCGGTTCAGGCCGTGACGAGAGCGATTCGATAGGTTTCCTCGACGAGAAGACTCGCGCCATTTTTGGCCGCAGCTACGCCGCGGAGCCGGACAAGCTGGTCGAACAGCTGAAGCAGGACGAGGCGATTGCCGAAGCGGATACGCTGTTGCTGACGGTGCCGAACCAGCTGGGCGTGGAGTATAACGCCCACGTGATTGAGTCCATACTGAAGCACGTTGCGCCGGCAATGGGCTGGTGCGACGCTTAAACCCGCGCTGAGCGACGCCCCGCACGCGCGGGGCGAAAGGGTTTTACGCTGCGACCTTCGGCTGTAGCTGATAGATCCAGGCGGTCACGCGCTGACCGTCTTCGGTGGTAACGTCCACGGCAACGCGATCGTAGCCCTCTTCAAACGCATCCAGCATCGGCCAGTGGACGCTAAGATTCGCGGACAGGAACAGATAGCCGTCGACCCGAGGCCCGTTGTTGTCGAGCACGATCCCCGGAAAATCCGCCGCCGCTCCCCAGCCGCGTTCATAAAACAGCCCCTTCACATAGCCGGGCTGCCACTCACCGCCAATGTTGTCCATAATATGGGCATTCGAGTGGCCCGGACGCAGCGTGCCGTAGACAAATAAGCGTTCCATTATTCCTCATTCATTCAAGCGTTGAATGCCCGGACGGGCAGCGTAAGAGTAAAAATACGCAGTCAGTCCTGGGTTAGCAAGGCGCCCCGCGGGACGCCCGCTCTGCATCAGGGCTCAGGCCCGAACATCTCCACCAGCTGCTTCTTATCGGGCATGCCGATCACCTGCTGGAGCTCGTTCTGTTCATTCATGTAATAGATAGCCGGCGTCGCGCTGGCGCCCAAATCATCCATCAGCTTTTGGTTATGCTGAAGAAGATTAAAGGTTTCGCGCGGCGTCACGCCGTCAAAGCGCGGGAGTTTTTTGCCGCCGGAGAGTTCATACTCTTGCCAGGCGGCTACCGGATCTTTGGCATTCAGGATTGCCGTGGCGTATTGGCCGCTTTTTGGGTTGAGAAAGGCAACCAGCAGGGTATTCAGCTGGACCTTACCGGCTTTTACCCACGGCTGCGCCGCTGACCAGAACGACTTGCAGTAGGGGCAGAACGGATCGGCGAAGACAATCACTTTTCTGGCAGCGGAATCAGCGCCTTCCTTGAGCGGCCGGGCATCGTTCAGCTTCTTCCACATTTCGCGGCCTAACGGGGTATAGATCGCTTCTTTGAAGTACCCCTCGCTGAGGTTTTGCCCTTTATCATCGTAAAGATACCCGGAAATAACGTGCTTCCCGTCCGGCGTCAAAAACAGGGTAACGCCCATATCCTGATACTGACCGACCCAGCCTTTCACGCCGCCGGGGGAATCTATCTCCTTAATAATTTTGATCCCTTGCTGTTCACCAAAATTTTTAACTATCTGGGGGATAGCCCCCTCGGCAAGCGCCAGGCCCGGCATCATCCAGGCCGCCAGCAGTAAAAAGTATTTCATCATATCGCCTCGCAATGCAGGGGGAGCGCTCCCCCTGACGTGGGTTACTGTTTTTTCAGCGCGTCGCCGATTGTGGCATCAAATTGCTCCCAGGGGATCCAGCCTGAGAGCATCTCATCGCCGATAAGCGTGGCTGGCGTTCCCTGAATGCCAAGCTTTTCGGCGACAGCAAAGCTGCGCTTAATCGTCTCCAGGCTTTGCGCATCCGGCTGAGCCACAATGACCCCCGCCTTCTTTTTCGCCTGCTCAATGCTGGCACTGTCGTGATACCCCTTTTTCGCCATCAGGATATGGTTAAATTTAATAAACTGTTCAGGGTGCGTGCGCCACAGGGTGAGCGCATCCCTGGCCGCGGTCATTGAGCTCTCGGAGCGCCAGGGCAGAAACTTAAAGATCACCGCAACATCCGGGTATTTTTCCACAATTCTCTCCAGATAGGGGTCAAACTTTTTACAATACGGGCAGTTATGATCGGTAAAGACGACCAGCGTCAGCTTCGGATTTTGCGCGCCGATTCGCGGTGAGTTGGGGTCGTGAAAGATAAACTCGCCGTCCTGCGACAGTACCTGCTTTAGCGATTCCTGTCCGGCCTGGGCATTCTGCCGATCGAGTTTTTCGGCCGCGGCGATCAAAATTTCAGGATGGCCGATTAGCGTCTCCTGAACCAGTTCCTGCACGCGGGCCTCCTGCGCCGGCGTAAGCGGCGAAGACGCCGCAGCCGTCAAAGATGCCGGGAGGAGAGCGAGGGTGAGCAGCGTTTTTTTCATCGTTAATTTAACCTTTGGCACGATTGAGAGCCTTGAGGACGGTTTGTTTATCGAGCAGCGGCGGCAGCATTTCTCCCTGCGGCTGGCCCGGACCGTAGACCTGGTTGAAGGGAATGGCGTAGCGATTGCGGCTCTGCAGGAAACGGGCGATCGGCTCAGAAGGCTTGCTCCAGTCGCCGCGCAGCGCCACGACATCGGGCTGAGCCAGCGCGCGGATGATGGCGGGCTGATTTAACACCCGGAGTTCATTCACTTTGCACGTTACGCACCAGTCGGCGGAGATATCGATAAACACCCGTTTGCCTTCAGCCCGCGCGCTGCGGATGGCCTCCTCGCTAAGGGGCTGCCAGCGAATTTGCTGAGCGTTAGCCTGCGGCGACGAGACGGTGGAACCCTGCGCCAGCAGACCGCGAACCTGAAAGCCGCCATACGCCGCCAGGGCGATAACCACCAGCCAGAAGGCGGGAGCCGTTCGCTGATGGGCGACTAACAAGGCGATCAGGGCCGCCACGGTGAGAGTCAACGTCATCACGACGCTGGAGGTCTCGCCGAGGTGAACGCCGAGCAGCGTCGTCAGCCAGAAGCTGGAAGCCAGCATCATGACGCCAAGCGCCATTTTCAGGCTGTTCATCCAGCGGCCAGGGCGGGGGAGCAGGGCGGCGGTTTGCGGGAACAGGGCGACGAACAGCCACGGCGCAGCCATGCCCAGTCCGAGCACCATGAAAATCAGCCACAGCTCATGAAACGGAGCGGCAAGCGCGAAAGCGACCGCCGTGCCCAGGAAGGGGGCCGAGCAGGGCGTTGCCAGCAGGGTGGCAAAAACGCCCTCGCAGAAGCTGCCCGCCATCCCGGCGCCGCCGGCGGTCGCCATCCGGCTAACGGCTGCCGAGGGAAGCAGCATCTCGACTACCCCGAAAAGGTTCAGCGCGAAGAGAAAGGTGACGGCAACCATTACGCCGATAAACCAGGGATTCTGAAACTGGATCCCCCAGCCCAACGATGCGCCGGTGAGCTTCAGTATCGTCACCATCAGCGCCAGCAGAGCAAACGAGGTCAGAATACCCGCGCTGGTGGCCAGAAAACGCAGCCTGACCGGGCCCCGATCGGCGCCGGCCTGCAGCACTGCGCTGAGCTTCATGCCCATTACCGGCAACACGCAGGGCATCAGGTTGAGGATGACGCCGCCGATCAGCGCGAAAAGCACTATTTTCCCGAGACTAACCGTCGCCGTTGGCGCGAGATCCGCGCCGGTCGTAAGGTTTATCTGCTGCGCTTTTTCGCCATTTGTCAGCACCAATGACAGCGCTTTTCCCGCCAGCGTGGCGGGTATTTCTCCCCATTCATCGGTGACCGGCACCGTCACCTTGAGGCGGTCGCCCTCGGCGCGAATCTCCGGATCGCCGGCCACAATCCCCCCGTCCATAGGGTCAAAATAGACCCCGGGATTTTTCCATTCGCCGGTCGTGGTCGCGGTGATGACCAGCTGGCTACCGACCAGATGCGCGGCGAGATCGTTCGTCACCCCGTTATCCGCCGGGACAGCGCGCATGGCCCGGGCAAAGGCGTTCCGGAACTCGCCGTCCGCGGGCTGATTGAAATCGAGATGCAGCCGGTAGTCGGTCAGCAGACAGACGTTGCTGCAGGTCGACAGCGTAAGCGTGCCTTCCAGCACGTCGCCGGGGACGGCGGCGATCGTCATCGGGATCGCCACCCGGTCGTGGTAGCCCTGGGTCGTCAGGCCGGAAATCTTGAATCTTGACGGGGCAGGCCAGTACCACCGCGCCCGTTCGCCGTTGTTCCAGATTATTTGCGGGGCGACGCCGCCTTCACCCGGCGAGCGCCAGTAGGTTTTCCAGCCGGAAGCCAGCTCAATAGAGAGCAGTCCGTCGATGCGATCTTTGCCTTTTTCCGCCTGGAAGCGGATCCGGGCGTGGTCGTGTTGCGGGGATGTCAGCCATCCTGTGTCCGCCCCGTGGGCAACGCCCGCGCAGGTCAGTAACAGGAAGACGAAGCCCCTGAAGATATTCAGCATTTTTTTCTCCGTGAATTAAAAAACTAATCGTCTAAGAACGATTTTTTCACTCACGGAAAACGCAGTTTTTGAGATGTATTCGCAGCGTGGGCGGACGAACGGGATCGTCCCGCAAAACCACCGGACGGCCCGCGGCGAGCAGCTGAAGCAGGGTAAGGAATAAAAGAACGGCCGGTAATGCGCCATCAAAGAAAAGCGGCTGCGTGCAGAGCAAGGATTTGGCGCTCAGCTGGCAGGGCGAAGGCCCTTGCTCAGCCTCCTCTGAAGAGGGCTGCTGGGCCTGTGCGCTGAGAACGCTCTCCTGCGCCTGGGCGCTGGCGTCCGCCAAAAAATGGTGCAGATAGGCCGCCCGCTGAACAAGGCAGAATGCCATGACGAAGCAGGTCAGTATCAAAAACCATTTACCAGGGAGCCGACGGTTGCGCATAGGGTACCAGGACATTTCAGAACCCGAGGATCATAAACAATCCTTATCAATGTACAAGGGTCTGGCGTGTAAGGTTTTGTCTGCATCCTCAACCTTGCCCCGTATCGGCCGGCGCTGAGAGGGACGATTCAGATATTTCGTACATTTATATTATTTACTCCGTCCAACCGACTGGCTAGTATTCGCGTCGCTAATTGGTATCGGCACGCCACTGCTGAACTTTACTGATTAGCGCCTGACCGCCATTAGCTCATCTGGAAGAGCGAACGACATACGTTGTAGGGAACGGGGTTCGAGGCCTCGATGGCGGCCCAATATCGACTTAGCGCGTTAACAGAGCGCTTCCCGCTTCCGCACAATTTTATTTCGCCCACCGCCTTCGCCTCCTTCCGGCTATTGCTGCATATACGTGACTATTTTCTGTGAAATAATTTCTATTCTTTAGCCCCTATGAGTCATGGAAAGTTATTACCCGGTTTTAGACTCCCTGTAGCGGCAAAGGAATATCGGCGTTCTGCCTGATTCGCGATTTAGCTAAGCCCAGGCGAAAAATTTTAATGAGAATTTACTTATTAGGATTAAGTCGCGTATTTTTCAGAAATTTCATCACTTTTTATATGGTATTCTCCGCTGTTCAAGGAGTGAACGAAGGAAAAATGAATGCTTTACCGCTATGCCGTTTTCTCCAGAAAACATAATACGTTTCATATTCTTCTGCTGTTTACCATTTTGATAATAAGTTTCATACATTTGAGCGTGCTGCTGGAAACCGATAACACATGGCTGCTGGGGCCGATGGTGATTTATCTGCCTATTTTTTTCCTTTGGCGAAAGGTCTCAGTGTTACGCAGCAGAATCGCTGATTAATGTGCTGGTGGAGTTCCCTACATGAGTGAAAATACAACATCTAAACCAACCTCTGAACCGAAAGTCCTGCAGCCGGTATTGCGCAAAGTCGACCTCAACCTGCTGACTATTTTTGATACCGTCATGCAGGAACAAAGCCTAACCAAAGCGGCGCAAACGCTGGGTATGTCTCAGCCTGCGGTCAGCAGCGCGGTCTCTCGCCTGAAGGTGCTGTTTAAAGATGAACTGTTTGTCCGTAACGGCCGCGGCATTAAACCGACAGAGCGCGCCTTTCAACTCTTTAGCTCGGTTCGACGCGCGCTGTCGCTGGTGCAAAATGAGCTGCCGGACACGCTTTTCGACCCGCTGGACTGCGAACGTCTCTACACCCTTTGCGTCTGTAGCCCGCTGGATAACTACCTGACGCCGCTTATTTTTAACAAAATCAGCGAGATTGCTCCCAGGGTCAGTCTGTCCTTTAAATCTTCGCTAAGTCAGCAGGTGACAAATCAGCTGCGCTATCAGGAGGTGGAATTTGTTCTCGACTACAACAAATTCAATCATCCGGAGTTTACCAGCATCCCGCTGTTCAACGACAAAATGGTACTGGTCGCCAGGCGCAACCATCCGCGTATCGCATCGCCGCTGAGTGAGGAGGATATTTATCGCGAGCAGCACGCTACCGTCGCGCTGGATCGCTACGCCTCCTTCAGCTCCCCCTGGTACAGTTCTGAAGAGCAGCAGGCGTGCGTCGCTTTTCATGGTAACGCGATGGTCAGCGTGTTGAGCGTTGTGTCGCAAACCAATATGGTGGCTATCGCGCCGGAGTGGCTGGCGCAAGAGTTTGAAGAGCAGTTTGGGCTGCAGCTGCTGCCGCTGCCTTTAGAAATGGACAGCCGCACCTGCTATCTCTCGTGGCATGAAACGGCGGGCCAGGAGAGAAGCCACCGCTGGATGGCGGAACTGTTGATAAAAATTTGTCAGCGCTAAATCCACCTCATAAATACCTGGTCAGACGCCAGGTATTTTATTATTAACGATCAACTCCTGTCCTGAAAATTAATTAAATACCCCATTTTATTCTTGTTCATCAGACAATGACGACCGGAATAAATACGCTGTATTACTAAAATTAACCCGCCAGAATTTCATTAAAATATCTCTTTGCAGAAAATCGCGCATTTCTCCGGCAGAGCCAACCGGCGGTTTCTATACTCTTATTATCCAGCCGGGCCGACGCCTGAACCAGGGGATGATGTTGATGCGCAGAAAAATGATCAAGCCTGCGGTGGCTGCCGCCGCGCTGTTGATGTCGTCGACGGCCCTACGGGCGGATGAAATCAACCTTTATTCGGTTAATACCGGCTCCTGGATATACCACCTGTCGAATAACCACGGGCAGTACACCGAAGGTTTTGACAACCAGTTTGCCTCCGTTGAACGCAAGTTCTCCGAAGATTCTCCGTACAGCCTGCTGGCCGGAACGATGAAAAACAGCTTTGACGATCGCTGCATCGCGCTCGGGGTACGCCGCGACTGGGCCTCGCTGGGCAACGGCTGGGTATTTAAGGGAATTTATGGCTACGTTGGCGAGTTTTTCTTCTCGGCCTTTGAGCACTGCGGCGACCATGGTTCTTACAAGGATTTTAAAGATGCGACCGGTATAGGCTTTTCTCCCTATATTTACCATGGATTTCAGTACAACTTTACCGATTATTTCGGCGTGGAAAGCGGAATTATTCTTCCCGCCGTCTTTGTGGTGAGCGTGCAGTGGAGTTTTCGCTAACGCAGTGGCCAAAGCCCGCCCGCAGTGGGATTTTGAAGGCAGTGTAAAATAAAATTAAGCTGTCTTAAGGTTATTTTAATGTTCATCGCGGCGGTTATTTTTTTATAGCATTTTCCCCGCCTGGTGCCGCCCGCGCGCAGTATATTTCTCTTTTTTCATTAGATGGTAATTGTTTGCATTATCATTCACATTCCTCTGTGATTTAATCCCTGCCGACCGGCTGCCAGTTACCCTTTGCCCACCTCTATTAAGGATTAGCGTATGCGTTTTCGTCTGGTGTCTTATTGCTCCGCTGCATTGATGGCTTCTTCCGCGTTTATTGCTCCGCAGGCGCTGGCGGCGGCCAGCAGCGACGGGATTGTGGTCTACAACGCGCAGCATGAAAACCTGGTTAAGTCATGGGTTGACGGTTTTACCAAAGAGACCGGCATTAAAGTGACGCTGCGTAACGGCGGCGATAGCGAGCTGGGGAATCAGCTGGTGCAGGAGGGGACGGCGTCCCCGGCGGACGTCTTTCTGACGGAAAACTCCCCGGCGATGGTGCTGGTGGATAACGCGAAGCTGTTTGCGCCTCTGGCGGCCGAGACCCTTCAGCAGGTCGCCCCGCAGTACCGCCCTGAGCACGGCCGCTGGATAGGCATTGCCGCCCGCAGCACCGTATTCGTCTACAATCCGGCGAAAATCAGCGAAGCGCAGCTGCCGAAGTCGCTGATGGATCTGGCGCAACCGCAGTGGAAAGGGCGCTGGGCCGCTTCGCCATCCGGCGCGGATTTCCAGGCCATCGTCAGCGCGATGCTGGCGCTGAAAGGCGAGCAGGCCACCCTGGCATGGCTTAAAGCGATGAAAACCAATTTTGTGGCCTACAAGGGCAACAGCACGGTGATGAAAGCGGTGAATGCCGGTCAGATTGATGGCGGCGTTATCTATCATTACTACCGCTTTGTCGATCAGGCGAAAACCGGCGAGAACAGCAATAATACCCGTCTCCACTACTTTAAAAACCAGGATCCTGGCGCCTTTGTCAGCATTTCCGGCGGCGGCGTTCTGGCCTCCAGCAAACATCAGGAACAGGCTCAGGCCTTTATCAAGTGGATCACCGGCAAGCAGGGGCAGGATGAGCTGCGCACCAATAACGCCTTTGAATACGCCGTTGGCGTCAACGCCGCGTCTAACCCGAAGCTGACGCCGCTGCAGGCGTTAGAGGCGCCGAAGGTTGAGCCGTCTTCGCTGAACAGCAAAAAAGTGGTCGATTTGATGACCCAGGCTGGCCTGCTGTAATCGTCCGTTAAAGTGAATACGCTATGTCTTCTCTGAGTTTCGCGCTCGGAAAAAAAGCCCAACGCCTGCCCAAGCGCAGGCGTCCTGCTTTTCCGATGATCGCGTTAGCCGTTCTGTTTTCTCTGCTGGCGCTCTTGCCGCCGGGTTTTGTTATTGCCGTGGGGGTCGATACCGGCTGGGAGACAATCCGGGCGCTGGTCTTTCGTCCGCGCGTCGCTGAGCTGTTGAGCAACACCCTGTGGCTTATCGCGCTGACGGTACCGCTGTGCATTGCGCTGGGCGTTGGCCTGGCCTGGCTGACGGAGCGCACGCTGCTGGCGGGGCGGCGGCTCTGGTCTGTGCTGGCGGTTGCGCCGCTGGCGATCCCGGCCTTTGTGCAAAGCTACGCCTGGGTCAGCGCGGTGCCGGCAATGCACGGCCTGTCTGCCGGGGTGTTTCTTTCGCTGCTGGCCTATTACCCGTTTATCTATATGCCGGTTGCCGCCGTTCTGCGGCGGCTGGACCCGACGCTGGAAGATGTTGCCGCCTCATTGGGTACGCCGCCGTGGCGGATCTTTTTCCGCGTGGTTTTGCCGCAGCTCAGGCTGGCGATATGCGGCGGCGCGCTGCTGGTGGCGCTGCATCTGCTGGCGGAGTTCGGCCTGTTCGCGATGGTCCGTTTCGATACCTTTACCACCGCCATCTATGACCAGTTCCAGTCAACCTTCAGCGGCCCGGCGGCGAACATGCTGGGCGGGGTGCTGGCGCTTTGCTGCCTGGCCATTTTGCTGCTGGAAGGGGCGTCGAGGGGGAAGGCGCGCTATGCCCGCATCGGTTCGGGCGCCGCGCGCGAACAGCAGCGGCAGCCGCTGGGCCGGCTGTCGGCGATCCCTCTTCAGCTCGCGCTGCTGACGCTGGTGATGCTGGCGTTGGGCGTTCCGCTGATGGTGCTTTGCCGTTGGCTCTGGCTGGGCGGCGTGGAAAACTGGATGAGCGCCGACCTGTGGCTCTCCCTGCGGCAAACGCTGCTGCTCGGCGCGGTGGGCGCGCTCCTCACCACCGCCTGCGCAATTCCCATCGCCTGGCTGGGCGTTCGCTATCCGCAGCGTTTTTTTCGTCTGCTGGAGGGGTGTAACTACATGACCAGCTCGCTGCCCGGCATCGTAACGGCGCTGGCGCTGGTGACGGTCACCATTCACTATGCGCGTCCCATCTATCAGACCGAGGTCACGCTGCTGCTCGCCTGGCTGCTGATGTTTATGCCCCGGGCGCTGGTCAACCTGCGGGCCGGGATCGCGCAGGCCCCCGTCGAGCTGGAAAACGTCGCCCGCAGTTTAGGCCGCAGCCCCGGCCGGGCGCTGTGGAGCGTCACCATGCGGCTGGCGGCGCCGGGCGCGGCGGCGGGGGCGGCGCTGGTGTTTCTCGGCATCACCAATGAATTGACCGCCACGCTGCTGCTCTCGCCACTCGGCACCCGCACGCTGTCGACCGGCTTCTGGGCGCTGACCAGCGAAATTGATTATGTCGCCGCCGCCCCTTACGCGATGCTGATGATTCTGCTTTCGCTGCCGCTGACCGGCATTCTCTATATTCAGTCGAAAAAAATCGCAGGCCTGTAAATGCTCGAACTCTCCTCAATCTCAAAATCTTTTGCCGGTACGCGGGTGCTCGAAAACCTCAATCTGACGGTGGCCGCAGGCAGCCGTACGGCGATCGTTGGCCCCTCCGGCTCCGGTAAAACCACGCTGCTGCGGATCCTCGCGGGTTTCGAAACGCCGGATAGCGGGCGGATTGTCATGCAGGGGCGCACGCTGTTTGCGCAGGGGACATTTATTCCCGCCCACCTGCGCGGGGTGGGCTACGTGCCGCAGGAGGGCGCGCTGTTCCCCCATCTGAACGTCGCGGACAATATCGCCTGGGGGCTCGATGGCAGTCGCCAGGAGAAATCCCAGCAGGTAGCGGCGCTGATGGAGAGGGTCTCGCTGGACAGCCAACTGGCGAACCACTGGCCGCACGAAATTTCCGGCGGTCAGCAGCAGCGCGTAGCCCTGGCGCGCGCGCTGGCACAGCGGCCCGCGCTGATGCTGCTGGATGAACCTTTTTCCGCCCTTGATACCGGACTGCGCGCGGCTACGCGTAAAGCCACCGCCGATTTACTGGCGCAGGCCGGCGTCGCGTCGATTCTGGTCACCCACGATCAGAATGAAGCGCTCTCCTTTGCCAGCCAGGTCGCGGTGATGCGTCAGGGGCGTTTTGCCCAGGTTGGTACGCCGTATGAGGTCTACAGTCACCCGGTTGATGAAGAGACCGCGCTTTTTCTCGGCGATGCGCTGGTGCTGCCCGCCGAGCTGCGCGGCGGCCGCGCGCGCTGCGCGATAGGCGAACTCTTAACCGACAATCCGCAGGCCGTCGGCCAGGGAAGGGTGATGCTGCGCCCCGAGCAGCTGGTTATCTCTCCCTGTCCGGCGGATGGACAACCGCTTACCGTACGCGATGTGGACTTTAGCGGCCATCTCTCGACGTTAACTCTGGCGATGCCCGGCCAGAAAGAGCCCCTGATCGTCAAAACCGTCAGCCAGCCGTTATGGCGGCCGGGGGCGGCGGTACGCATTGAGGTGGTGGGCGAGGCGCGGGTTTTCGCCCGCTAGCGGCGCCGGTCTATAAATCAATGCACAGATTCGCCGACCGGCTGCGCGAGCAGCACAGGGCGATCTGCTGCGCGCTGGCGGATTTCTCCGCCTCCGACTGTACGGTGTCGCGATGGTCGACAACCCCCTCGATAACCGGCGTCAGGCAGGCGCCGCAAATCCCCATCTCGCAGGAGAGCGGGACGGCGACGCCGTTTTCCTGGAGCACCTGGGCGATAGTTTTATGCGGGGGCACCGGCCACCGCTCTCCCGAGGACGCCAGCGTCACGCTAAAGGTTTCTCCCTCCTCAGCGCCGGCGGGTATAGCGATGGGCTGAAAGGCTTCGCTATGGATCAGCGTTTCCGCCCAGCCCCGTTCCATGGCGGCCCGACGCGCGGCGGTCATAAATCCCTCCGGCCCGCAGAGATAAATCGGATATCCGGTATGCGTATTGTTCAGCGCGGCGGCTAAATGTTGCCGGGCGCTGTCTCCTTCGCAAGAGCAGTGAATCACCACGCTTTCGGCGCTGAACCGCCGCTGCAGTTCGCGGACAAACGCCCCCTGCGCGCGGTTTTTCAGGTAATAGTGCAGGGTAAACGGCACGCCTTCCGCCTTAAGCCTGAGCGCCATCGCGTACAGCGGCGTAATGCCGATCCCAGCCGCCAGCAGCGTCACCCGCTCCGCTGTGCGTAAAGGAAACAGATTGCGCGGGGGAGAAATCAACAGCGTCTGGCCGGGGCGCAGCTGCTGATGGATATAGCGCGAGCCGCCGCGTGACGCTTTCTCCAGCGCCACGCAGATCAGGTAGCCGTCGTCAGGGCCGTCCGGGCCGGTCAGCGAATATTGGCGGATAAGGCCGCACGGCAGATGCACATCAATATGCGCGCCGGGCTGCCAGGCGGGGAGCGGTTGGCCGTTCTGCGCCACCAGCCTGACGGCGAGGCTCTGGCTGCCCTGGCGCCAGATACCGTCAACGATAACCTCTATTACATCGCTCATAATGGCTCTCCGCTTAAACGAGGAAAAAGTCGCCGAAGCCCATTTTTTTCAGCCCGCGGCGATAGGCGATGGAGCTGCGATCGGCGGGGATATGCGCTTCGAGCGTTAAATCCAGCGGCAGTCTCTCCGGGCGCTGGGTCTCCACCATCAGGCGATCTTCCTCAAAGACGCGCAGGTTAAAGGCGTGAACATCCTCTACCGGCACGTGCAGATCGAAATTACGCGCGATGGGCGCGAACATGCGGGTGATCCGCGAGGAAACCGGCGAGGCGGCGTTCATAATCACCAGCCGGGCCTCGCCGGGAAAATGAATCGTCAGGGTTGCGGTAAACGGCAGATGCATCTCGAAATGGCGCAGCCACTGGAAGCCTTCCGGCGCGCGAAACTCGGAGCTGGCGGGATAGTTGCCGACCGAACTCCAGTAATCGGCGATAAAACCAAACGCCGTCTCCTGCGGATTGTAGTTCGGCACCACCTGGTTATCCGGGTCGGCGAAGGTATCGGTGTGGATCCAGGCGAAATGGGCGACGTCCAGAAAGCCCTCGACCTGGCGGCCCGCAAAGCCGTTAACCTCAAAGGCCGGGCAGTTGATTTGCTGAAAGCCGTCGTCGTGCCAGTGCGGCATCACCGGCAGCGGCATCGGGTTCTCCGGGTCGAAGGCCAGGCAGGTCCAGATCAGACCATAGCGTTCTTCAACCGCAAAGCTGGTGAGGTTGAGCTTCGCCGGTACCGGCTGGTCGGGGCTGGACGGGATACGGTTACAGCGGCCATCTTCGCCGAAGCGCAGGCCGTGGTACGGGCAGACGATCCCTTCTTCGTCGTGAAAACCGAGCGTCAGCGGCACGCCGCGGTGGGGACAGACGTCGCGAGCGACCACCACCTGGCCCTTGATACGATAGATAACCAGCTGTTCATCAAGCAGGGTGGCTTTTACCGGCGCGGGGCCGATATCGCAGGCGCGCGCGACCGGATGCCAGCATTTCGCCAGGCGCAGCCAGTCCTCGGGCTCAAAGGTGCAATGGGCGGGCGGGGTGGGTTGTGGTTTGTTCATGGCTTCTCTTCCTGCTCACAAAAACATTTGTTTAATTGTTGTGAGTTTATTGTTGCCATATTAGGGTGTTGACATCCATCAGCAAGAATTCACCCAGCCGTTGCAAAAAAGAGAACAGGTCGCCGATGAGCCCATTTTCACGTTTCGCTATCTATTTTGCCGAAGTGGCCCGCAGCGGCAGCCTGCGGCGGGCGGCGGAAAAGCTGCATATTTCCGCTTCGGCCATCAACCGGCAAATTTTGCAGGCGGAAGAGGCCTTCGGCACGCCGCTGTTTGAGCGCCTGCCGGAAGGGCTGCGTATGACTACTGCCGGGGAGCTGCTGTATGACAATCTGCTGCGCTGGCAAAAGGAGTTTCATCTGACGCGGCAAAAGTTTGATGAGCTGCAGGGGCTGAAGCGCGGCAGCGTCAGCCTTGGCATGGTGCAGGCGCTGGCGGAAGGGAGCTTTGCCGCCGCGCTGGCGGACATTATCGCCAGCTGGCAGTGGCTGGAGCTGAATCTGCAGGTGGCGGATAGCCATACCATCAGCCAGAAGGTGCGGCAGGCGGATCTCGATTTCGGCCTGATTCTGGATCCTGAAGGCCAGGCGGGGCTGAGCGTGCTGGCCTTTGCTGAGCTGGAGATGGGCGCGGTAATGCGCCCGGATCATCCTCAGGCGCAGGCCGTGATGCTGTCGCCAGGCGAGCTCAGCGAGGAGCGGCATATTGTTCCCGGCGCGCCGCTGATCGTCCATGATCGGGTCGCGATGCTTTATCGCCATTATGATTTTTCTCCGGCCAACAGTATTAGCTGTAACGATATCCGGCTGATCAAATCGCTGGTGCTGAAAGGCGGCGGCGTGACGATTCTCAGCCGTCTGGACGTGCTGGAAGAGGTGAAGCTCGGGCAGCTGGCGTTTGTCCCGCTACGCAACAAGCTGCTGCGTCCGCTCACCCTGGCCCTGTGCACCGCGCCGTCGCGCCAGCTCTCCCGCCCGGCGCAGATGGCGATCCAGAAGCTGACCGCCGTGATGGAGGAGATGCAGGCCGGGGCAGCGGGTTCACCCGCGTCTGCGATCCGGTAGCCGGAGAGGCGCATCTCGCCGCCTGCGTGAATGTCCCCGGCCTGAAATATTCTGCGGTTTGCTTCCCCGGCGGCGCTGCGCTGACCGGGCTACGGGTTCACCCGCGTCTGCGGGTCGGTAGCCCGGCTAAGGCGTTTACGCCGCGAGCCGGGAAGGGCGCTGATGCCAATATTTTTACCCCAGCGGGCCGCCCTGAATGGTTTCGCACAGGCCGTTGATAATCCGCTCTCCGGTCTCGGTTTCCAGCTCCTGATACCAGGCTTGCGTCAGCGCCATATCTTTACCATGGGTCACGTCGCAACGTTTTCGCGCCTTCAGCACCAGGTCGCGGACCCGATCGCAGCGCTGCGCTTCGTACTGGCGCAACACCCCGGCGATATCGCGGCTCTCGCGGAACAGATCCCCCAGCACCACCGCATCCTCCAGCGCCGCGCAGCCGCCCTGGCCGATATCCGGCGTGGTGCTGTGCCCGGCATCGCCCAGCAGCGCCACCTTGCCGCGAACCAGCCGCTCAAACGGTTCAATATCATGGATTTCAATGCGGTTGGTGGTCTGGGGATCGAGGGCGGCGATCAGCTTCTGCACCTGCGGCGCCCAGCCGCTAAAGTAGCGGCTGAGATCCGCCCGTAGCGTGCTGCGATCCTCGGCCAGCCCCGCCGGCAGCGGAACATCAAAGAAAAAGTAAAACCGGCCATCGGAGACCGGCATCAGCGACACCCGTTTCCCCTCGCCGACGAAAGTGGTCCACTGGTTGCCCGGCGCAATCGCCTCATCAATCTCCACCAGACCGTTCCAGTTAACGTAACCCGCGTAGCGGCGCTCAGGGGTATAGCCGAGCACGTACGGGCGCAGCGCGGAATGGCTACCGTCGGCGGCAATCAGAAAATCTCCCTCCGCCATCGACCCGTCGGTAAACCAGACGCGAACGCCGTCGGCGTGTTCTTCGCAGCGGGTGACGCGTTTACCAAACTGCACGGCGTCGCGTCCCCAGAAGTCGAGCATCTCGCGCTGCAGTTCAGCGCGGGAAACCGGACAGGGGCGGCCGCCGGTACGCTCTACCAGCGGAGCGAGGCTGAACTGGGTCAGGTCCTCCCCGCGCAGATAATCCTTATAAGCGAGAAAATGCATCGGGCCGCCGTAGCTCTCGATAATATCGCCCATACCTAAATGCTTCATGCACTTCACGCCGTTAGGCCAGATGGAGATGGCCGCGCCCACCGGTTTGATTTCTTTCACCGCTTCAAAGACTTCGCAATGGATACCTGCATTTTTTAACCCTACCGCCGCGCTCAGGCCGCCGATGCCGCCGCCGATAACTAATGCTTTCATTTGCTTCTCCTTTACATACGTCGTGATTGGCTTGAGCAATTTGCGTACCACTTTGACGCAGGCGCGGATTTCGCCGATTCGGCCTCCCCGCCATCGTGCGGTTGCACAATCGTGGTGCGTGATGGGGGTTTTGTTGCCTTTTTATGAATCAATAATTTCTATATTAGGAATCGAGAATCTAAAGTTTCACCGCGGCGGCCCGCGCAGGCGCACAGGGGTTAACCAGGAAGATGATTTATCTCTTTGTAAAATTGAGGAAAAATTAAATGTTGCGCAAGTGTGAGCGAATTTGGCCTGTTTTGTGCACCCGTTCCCGCACGCTTATTCGCAACGGGATGAAACGACCATGTCAGATGAAAAAAACGGCGGCTTACTGTACGGCCTCGAGCAGCGGATCCCGCCGCTCCCGGCATTTTTTAGCGCTTTACAGCACGTACTCGCCGGGCTGGTGGGCATCATCACGCCGCCGCTGATTATCGGCGCGGCGCTGGGGCTGGGAGAGTGGCTGCCCTATTTAATCAGCATGTCCCTGCTGGCCTCAGGCATCGGTACCTTTTTGCAATCCAACCGCGTTTGGGGAATCGGCGCGGGCATGATCTGTATGCAGGGCACCAGCTTTGCGTTCCTCGGCGTCGCCATTGCCGGCGGTATGTGGGTAAAAGGGCAGGGCGGCACGCCGCAGGATATTATGGCCATGCTGTTTGGCGTCAACTTCGTCGCCGCGCTGGTGCCCTGTCTCGTCAGCCGCTTTATTGAACCGCTGAAGCGTATTTTTACCCCGGTGATTACCGGCAGCGTGATTGCGCTGATCGGCATTAGCCTGATTAAAGTCAGCGTCATTAACTGGTGCGGCGGCGAGCAGGCGAAAGCGTTTGCCAGCATGAGCAATATCGCCCTCGGCGCGGGTACGCTGGGGACCATCGTCCTGCTGAGCTGTGCGAAAAACCGCTGGCTGCGCCTCTCTTCGGTGGTGGTGGGGATTGCCGTCGGCTGCGCGGCGGCGGCGCTGAGCGGATCGTTCCAGCTTAAAGGCGTCGGCGATGTCTGGTTCCGCTTGCCGCAGCTGTTTCCGTTTGGTTTTCAGTTTAACAGCGCGATTTTTCTGCCGATTGCGCTGGTGTCGCTGGTCTGCATTCTTGAGGCGGTAGGCGATCTGACGGCTAACTGCCTGATCTCTCAGCAGTCAATAGATGACGAGGCCTTCCGTTCGCGGCTGAAAGGCGGCATTCTTGCCGATGGCATAAGCTGCATGGCGGCGGCGATGCTGTGCGCGTTCCCCAATACCACCTTTGCGCAAAACAACGGCGTGATTCAGATGACCGGCGTCGCCAGCCGCTACGTTGGCCGCTACATTGGGGTGATTTTGATTCTGCTGGGCCTGTTTCCGCCGTTCGGCGAGATACTGCGCCAGATTCCGGCGCCGGTGCTGGGCGGCGCGACGATGGTGATGTTTGGCTGCGTCGTGGCGGCGGGGATCCGCATTATCACCCAGAAACCGCTGACCCGCCGCGATATGCTGATCGTTGGCCTGGCCTTTGGTTTTGGTCTCGGCATTGAGGCGGTCCCGGCGTTTCTGACCCACTTCCCGCCGATCGTGGGTAACCTGTTCGGCTCCGCGGCGACCAGCGGCGGGCTGGTGGCGATTGTCCTGAATCTGATTATCCCGGAAGAGAAACCGGCCGCGGCGGCGGCCACAAGGAGCACCGATGATCGCGCTGAATCACTTTAACCAGCTGAGCGGCGAAGAGGCCGTTTCCCTGCTGGCGCCCTGCGTTGCCGTTCCTGGTTGGGCAGCGGCGCTCGCCGCCGGCCGGCCCTGGCGCAGCCGCGCTGATTTGCTCAACGCCGCGCAGCGGCTGATGGCGGCGTGGGGCGAAGCGGAGCTGGCCGAGGCGCTAAGCGCCCATCCGCGTATTGGCGAAAAGCCCGCCGGGTCTCAGGCGCACGCGGCGCTCTCGCGTCAGGAGCAGGGAAGCGTTGATGAGCGCGATGCTGCGCTGGCGCAGGCGCTGAAAGCGGGCAACGCCCGCTACGAAGCGCGATTTGGCCGGGTTTTTTTGATTCGCGCGAAAGGGCGCAGCGGGGATGAAATCTTAGCGGCGCTGTCGCGTCGCCTGCAAAACAGCGAGCGCGCAGAAGTTCAGGACGCGTTGGCGCAGCTGCGCGAAATCACCTTATTAAGACTGGAAGGAGCAATTGGCGAATGAGTACCTTAAGCACCCATATTCTGGATATCTCTACCGGCCGACCGGCGCAGGGCGTGAAGGTTGTGCTGGAGCGCGAAGGCGCGCTGATTGCCCGCGGGGCCACCGATGAGAACGGCCGTATTGGCGAACTCGGCGCCGGGCCGCTGGCGCCGGGGCATTACCGGTTGAGCGCGGAAATCGGCGAGTGGTTTACCGCCAGCGGGCGCGAGACGCTCTACCTGAGCGCGCAGATTGATTTCGCCATCCGCGAAGCGGCTGGCGGGCACTATCATTTACCGTTTTTAATTGCCCCCGGCGGCTGGTCCACCTATCGCGGCAGCTAAATGTCCCCCGGAGGCGGCGCTGCGCGCCTCCGGGAAAGGGACTACTGCGCAGCCGCATCTCCCCATACGCGCTCGCCGTTTACCCACGTCTCGCTAATATTGCGTTCATCGCCCAGGGTCATCAGCACGAACAGCTGCTCATAGATATCTTTGCAGCGCCCGCTGCGTAAGCGCTGCAGCGGCGTGACCGCCGGGTCGATAACCACAAAATCGGCCTCTTTGCCGGGCTGGAAATTGCCAATCTTCTCATCAAGGCGCAGGGCGCGCGCGCCGCCGAGGGTCGCATGGTAGAAGGCTTCGCTGGCGCGCAGGCGATAGCTTTGCAGCTGGCTGACCTTATACGCCTCGCCGAGGGTGCGCAGCATACTGAACGTAGTGCCCGCGCCAACATCGCTACCGATGCCCATCCGCACCTTGTTCTGCCAGCAGACCGGTAAACGAAACAGCCCGCTGCCGAGGAACAGGTTCGACGTCGGGCAAAAGGCCAGCGCTGAACCGGTCTCGTGCAGGCACTGCCACTCGGCGTCCGCCAGGTGAATGCCGTGGGCAAACACGCTGCGCTCGCCGGTTAACCGATAATGATGGTAGACGTCGAGATAGTGCTCATGCTCCGGCCACAGGCTTTTTACCCACGCCACTTCGTTGAGGTTTTCGCTCAGGTGGGTATGCAGCCAGGTATCGGGAAACTCTTCCCGCAGCTGCCGCACCGCCGCCAGCAGCTCTGGCGTCGAGGTCGGCGCAAAGCGCGGCGTAATGGCGTAGCCGAGACGGCCGCGCTGGTGCCAGCGTTCAATCAGCTCGCGGGTTTGCCGGTAGCTCTGCTCCGCGCTTTCGCTCAGGTAGTCCGGCGCGTGGCGATCCATCATCACTTTCCCGGCGAGCAGGCGCATATTCAGGCGCAGCGCTTCGTTAAACAGGGCATCGACCGATTGCGGATGCAGCGTACAAAAAACCAGCGCGGTAGTGGTGCCGTGGCTTAGCAGCTGGTTGACAAAAAATTGCGCGATCTCGGCGGCGTAGTCGGCATCGGCAAACTGGCTCTCCACCGGAAAGGTATAGGTGGTGAGCCACTCCAGCAGCTGCTCGCCAAATGCGCCAATCATCTCGGTTTGCGGATAGTGGACGTGGGCATCGACAAACCCCGGCAGCAGCAGCTTACCGCGCAGGTCGCGATAGCCCTTCTGCGGGTGCAGGTACCGTTCGCCCTCCTGCCATGGCAGCAGCGCCTGAACGCGTCCGTCGCGAAGAAACAGCACGCCATCCTCCAGATAGCGCGCATGGCGGGCGATATCGTCAGCGCTATCGGCAACGGCGGCGATATCGAAAAATGCGCCGCGAACTGCGGCATGGTAGTCAAACATCATAGCTGCCCTGTGGGTTAGCGAAAGGATAGGTTGATTGAGCAAGATTAATGCCAGTTTGCGCAGGCGGAGAGCCGCCGCGACGTGACGCCGCGGCGGGGATGCGGGGTTACTCTTTCTGGGCGAGGGCGCTGAAACCGGCCGTCGCGCCGACGCGCTCGTCGCGGGCAATCCAGCGGTAGGCCGCGCCGCTCAGGAAGACGCCAATAAACCAGCTAAAGTTGGCCACTTCGTGCAGGGCCGGAATAAAGCTGATGACCAGGCCAATAGCGACGGAGGGTATCAGGGCGGCGATCGCTTTCGGGTTAAAGCCGTTGCGGTACCAGTACTGGCCTTTTGGCGTGTCGTCAAACAGGTCGTTGACGGAAACTTTACCGCGCTTAATGATGTAAAAATCCACAATCAGGATGCCGAACAGCGGGCCGATAAACGCCCCCAGCACATCAAGGGTGTAGTGGATAAGCTCCGGCGAGTTAAACAGGTTCCACGGCGTCAGCAGAATCGACCCCACGGCGGCAATCATCCCGCCGGTGCGGAAGCTGATTTTCTGCGGCGAGCAGTTAGAGAAATCGAACGCCGGGGAGACAAAGTTGGCCACGATATTAATCCCGATGGTGGCGGTGATCATGGTCAACAGGCCAATGGCGACCGCCAGGTCGTTGCCCACGCGGCTCACGGTCTCAATCGGGTCGGTGATCATGCGGCCAAACAGCGACTGCGTTCCGGAGACAATCACCACGGTCACGATGGAGAACAGCAGGAAGTTAAACGGCAGTCCCCAGCGGTTGCCGCGGCGGATTTCGCCCATGCTTTTGCCGTAGCGCGAGAAATCGCCAAAGTTGAGCAGCGGGCCGGAGAAGTAGGAGACCACCAGCGCGGTGGCGGTGATCATCTGCCATGTCTGCTCCCCGGCGCTCAGAGACTTACTGGCGAGGGTAAAGGAGATCCCGTCAAAACCGGTCTTGTATACAATCCAGCCCGCCAGCGCCAGCATCACCACGTAGACCGCCGGGCCAGCGATATCAATAAAGCGCTTGATGGCGTTCATTCCGTGCCAGAACACCATCGCCTGCAGCAGCCACATGGTGGCGAAGCAGAGCCAGCCCAGATGCGACAGGCCAAGGAAGCTGGAGGCGGTGAGCGTTGATAGCGAGGGCCAGAACTTCAGCAGCACCAGCATCAGCGCGTTGGCGGCGAGATAGGTCTGAATGCCGTACCATGCGAAGGCGATAAGCCCGCGGATCACCGCCGGAATATTGGCCCCAAAGACGCCAAACGCCTGACGACAAATGACCGCGTAGGGCACCCCCGCCATCTGGCTGGGCTTCGCCACCAGGTTGGCGCACAGCTGAACGATGCAAATCCCCACCAGCAGGCACAGCAGCACCTGCCAGCTCGCCAGACCAAGGGTAAAGAAGCTCGCCGCCACCACGTAGCCCCCCATGCTGTGCACGTCCGACATCCAGAAAGAAAAGATGTTGTACCAGCTCCAGTTCTGGTCGCGCGTCGGCGCCAGATCCTCATTGCAAAGCCGTGGGCTGTATCCAGCGTGGGGATCAGCGGCCTTAACCTGATGTGTATTTTGTTGATTTGGCATGAAACCTGCTCCTGTAAATGAACACCCGTTTAAATGGATTGCTGAGGCTGTTGCAGGATTTAGGCCAAAGTAGTTATTTTTGTATGCAATAATTAAATTTTATGTATACGATCCGATATCAAAAAGTAAAACCGGAGTGGTGAATGAGCAACCAACATCGTCTGCAGGCCGCGCCAGAACTGCAGGATAAAGACGAATCCATCTATCAGGCGCTGATGACCGCGATCGTCGAGCATCAGCTGCCGCCGGGGAGCAAACTGCCGGAGGAGGCGCTGGCGGAGGTGTTCGGCGTAAGCCGCACCGGGATCAGAAAGGTGCTGCAACGACTCGCGACTGTGCAAATGGTCGCCCTGACGCCCAAACGTGGTGCACAGGTCGCCAGTCCGACGGTCGAAGAGGCGCAAGAGATCTTCCGCACCCGCGCGCTGCTGGAGGTCGCCAACCTGCCGGATGTGCTGGCCCGCTGTCAGCCGCCGCATCTGGCGGCGCTGGAGGCCATTATCCGTCAGGAGCAGCAGGCCCATGAACGCTATGACGGCCCGGCGGCGATCCGCTACTCCGCCGAGTTTCATATTCAGCTGCAGGCGATCTCCGGCAATCAGGTGCTCACCGAGATGGTGACCCGCCTGAGCCAGCGCTCTTCATTAGTTATCGCGGCGTGGGGATCGCCGTGGCGTCAGGGCTGCCGCTGCGACGATCACGAACGGCTTGTCCAGCTGCTGCGCGACAAGGCGCTGCAGCCGCTGAGCGATGCGTTAAGCCACCATTTTGAACATATTGTCGCCAGCCTTTGCTTTGAGCGTTCTGGCGTGACCCTGCCCGATTTTGCCCGGCTGTTTGCCGGTTATAAGGAGCCGTAATGGCCGCTGTTTGTATACAAGTGATCAATCCCAACACCAGCCTGGCAATGACGGAAACCATCGGCGCCGCCGCGCGGGCGGTCGCCGCGCCGGGAACCGAGATTCTGGCGGTCTGCCCCCGCGAAGGCGTCCCATCGATAGAGGGCCACTTTGATGAAGCCATCGCCGCCGTGGGCGTGCTGGAGCAGATCAAAGCCGGTCGCCAACAGGGGGTAGACGGGCACGTGATCGCCTGTTTTGGCGACCCCGGGCTGCTGGCGGCGCGCGAGCTGGCGCAGGGGCCGGTGGTGGGCATTGCCGAAGCGGCGATGCATATGGCGACGCTGGTGGCCACCCGTTTCTCCATCGTGACCACGCTGCCGCGCACCCTGATCATCGCCCGTCATCTGCTGCACCAGTATGGTTTTCATGACCACTGCGCAGCCCTGCACGCCATTGATTTACCGGTGCTGGCGCTGGAGGACGGCAGCGGTGTGGCGCAGGAGAAGGTGCGTGCGCGCTGTATTCAGGCGCTAAAAGAGGACGGCTGCGGGGCCATCGTACTGGGCTGCGGCGGGATGGCGACGCTGGCCCAGGAGCTGACCCGCGAGCTGCGCGTGCCGGTGATCGACGGCGTCAGCGCGGCGGTCAAAATGGTTGAGTCGCTGGTGGCGTTAGGCCTGTCGACCAGCAAGCACGGCGATTTAGCTCTTCCCGAAAACAAGGCGTTGAGCGGCAAATTTCAGGCATTAACCCCGTTTTAAATGAAGAGGTGGCAGATGGCATTTTTGGCAGACGATTACCCGCGCGACCTGCGCGGCTACGGCGGACAGCCGCCGCATGCGCGGTGGCCGAACAACGCGCGCATCGCCGTGCAGTTTGTGCTGAACTACGAAGAGGGCTCGGAAAACCACGTGCTGCACGGCGATGCCGGTTCTGAACAGTTTCTGTCCGATATTATCGGCGCCGCCAGCTACCCTGACCGGCATATGTCGATGGACTCCTTGTATGAGTACGGCAGCCGGGCCGGTTTCTGGCGCATCCATAATGAGTTCAGCAAGCGGGGACTGCCGCTGACCGTGTTCGGCGTTGCTATGGCGCTGGCGCGGCATCCCGAGGTGGTCGAGGCGATTAAGTCGGCGAACTATGACGTGGTCAGCCACGGCTGGCGCTGGATCCATTACCAGAATATGTCCATTGAGCAGGAGCGGGAGCATCTTCATAAAGCGGTGCAGGTGTTAACCGATCTGTTTGGCAAGCCGCCCACCGGCTGGTACACCGGGCGCGACAGCCCCAATACTCGCCAGCTGGTGGTGGAGCACGGCGGTTTTGATTACGACAGCGACTATTATGGCGACGACCTGCCGTTCTGGAGCGAGGTGACCTGCGGCGACGGGACGCGTAAGCCGCACCTGATCGTGCCTTATACCCTCGATGCCAACGATATGCGCTTCGCCACCGCCCAGGGGTTTAATACCGCCGAGCAGTTTTACACCTATCTGAAAGACAGCTTTGATGTGCTGTATGAAGAGGGGGCCACCGCGCCGAAGATGATGTCCATCGGTATGCACTGCCGCCTGCTGGGGCGTCCGGGCCGCTTTCGCGCGCTGCAGCGTTTCCTCGATTATGTGCAGCAGCACGACCGGGTCTGGGTCTGCACCCGTCAGCAGATCGCCGACCACTGGCGCGAGATTCATCCGTTTGGTGGGTAAAGTCGTTCCCCGGGTCGCGCCGCAAGCGGCTTACCCGGGCTACTGGCCTGCAGGCGCGAGTTAACCCGTAGCCTGGGCAGGGAAGCGACACCGGGGAAGCAAACCGCAGAGCATTTCAGATTTGACATATTCCCGGAGGCGATGCTGCGCATCAGTCCGGGCAACCGGCCCGCAGACGGCGATGGACCCGTAGTCCGGGTAAGCGCAGCGCAACCCGGGGGATTCCCTTAACTCATTAAACTCACCTGGGCGGCGACGATGCGCCAGCCGAAGGGGAAGCGCACCCAGGTTTGCTGCTGTCGGCCAATGCGTTCGCTGCCTTCGCGGGTGAATTCGGTGCTGCACACCGCGTAATCCTCGCCGAAGGTGGTGATGGTGGTGTGCCGCAGCTCGCGCGCTAATCCGGCGGCGGGACGGGCGGCGCGAAAGGCGCGGATTTCGTCGATACCGTAGAGATTTTCCCCGGCCCCCAGCCGCACCGTGCGCTTATCGTGCCAGAACAGCTCATCCAGCACCGCGATATTATTGCTCACCAGCGCGTCCTCATAGCGGTAAAACGCCGCCGTCACCTCGGCGAGGATCCGCGGGCGATTAATATGCTCTTGCGTCATCATGCTGCTATCTCCACCGGGCGGGCGTCGGTCACGCCCGTCTCTTCCAGCGCCCGCGCGACCCGCAGACAGGCTTGTTCATTAAAAGGCGCGGCAATCAGCTGCAGGCCGATCGGCTGCCCGCTCGCCGTGCGCAGCGGCACGGTGACCACCGGCAGGCCAAGGAAGGAGATGGGCTGAGTCAGCATCCCCATACTGGCGCGGATCGGCAGCGGCTGGCCGTTGATCTCCATGTTCTGCGCGCCGATGAGCGTCGCGCTGCACGGCGTGGCCGGGGCGATAAGCACATCCGCATGGGCGAACAGGGCTTTAAACGCCTGCTGTGCGTGGCGGCGGAAGCGCTGGGCCTGAAGATACCAGGCCGACGGGATCATCGCGCCCGCCAGCAGGCGCTCGCGTGAGTTCGGCTCAAAACGTTCGGCCTGGCTACGCAGCGCGGGCAGGTACTGGTTGCCGCCCTCGGCGGCGCTGATAATAAACGCCGCCGAGCGGGCCAGCTCCGCCTCCGGGAAGATCAGCTCCTCATGCGCCGCCAGCGACCCGGCGACGCGAGCGACGGCCGCGCGGGCGTCGTTATCGCACCATGTCGTAAAATAACCGCCGAGCGTGGCGCAGCGCAGGCCTTCGAGACCGCGCGACAGCAGATTCGCCGTGCGCTCGCTGGCCTTGTCGGCCTGAAAACCATCGCCCGGATCGCGGCCCTGCAGGGCATCGTAAACTGCGGAAAGGTCGCTGACGCAGCGGGCAAACGGACCGATATGGTCGAGGCTGGCGACGAAAGGATGGCTCCCGGAACGCGACAAGCGGCCAAAGGTCGGCTTCAGGCCGAAGATCCCGCACAGCGATGCCGGGACGCGAATGGAGCCGTTGGTGTCGCTCCCCAGCGAAAAATGCACCAGCCCGGCGGCCACCGCCGCCGCCGACCCGCCCGAGGAACCCCCGGCGATCCGCGAGAGATCGTGCGGGTTACGCGTCGCCCCGTAATGGCTGTTTTCGGTGGTAAACCCGTAGGCGTAGGCATCCATATTCAGCATCCCGGAGAGCAGCGCGCCCGCGCTGTGCAGCTGGCGCACCGCCCAGCTATCGGCAACGGCGGCGGGGCGATCGCCCAGCAGCTGCGCCCCGGCAAGGGTCGTGTGTCCGGCGACATCGAAAAGATTTTTCACCGCATAGGGAACGCCTGCCAGCGCGGGCAGAGGCTTTTTTTCCCGCCGCAGGGTATCGATATTTTCCGCCTCAGCGAGCATGCGTTTTTCGCTGATGTGGGTCCAGGCGTTGATCTGCGGGTTAACCCGCGCGATGTTCTCCAGGGTGTGGCGGGCGATCTCTTTGGCGCTGAGTTCGCCGCTGGCCAGCGCGCGCTGGATGTCGTGAATCGTCATTTCAGGCAGCTTCATGCTTTATAAACTCCGGCGATTTCGACGCGCTCGTCGAGGGGAAAGGCCAGCAGCGGCCCGGCCATGGCGGCAATGCGGCTAAACTGCACCCGGAGCTCTGCGCGCCGCGCATCGTCCAGCTCCAGCGCCAACAGCTGTTCCATTTGCGTGAGGTAAGCGTCCCATTCGTTGTGCGGTGTGTTCATCATCAGCTCCTAATATCCGGCGGCGGAGCCGTTGCTGCGCGGATCGCTGGCCCCCTCGAACAGACCGTTGGGGTGGCGAACGATCGCCCCGGCGTGGCCCATGGCTTCGCTGAAATCGGCTAGCACTTCAACGTCATGCCCCAGTTGACGCAGGCGGGCAACGCATTCGGCGCTGAAGCGGCCTTCGAGCTTGAGCGAGTCGGAGGTTTGCCCCCATGTGCGTCCCAGCAGCCAGCGCGGCCGGGTGATGCTCTCCTGCAGCGGCGCGTTTTGCAGCACGTAGCGGGTGAAAATAGCGGCCTGGGTTTGCGGCTGACCGTCGCCGCCCATCGAACCGTACACCATCACCCGGCCATCGTTCAGCCTTGCTGCGGCGGGGTTGAGGGTGTGAAACGGCTGTTTGCCGGGCGCCAGCGCCAGCAGGTGGCTCGGGTCGAGGCTGAAAGAGGCCCCGCGGTTCTGCCAGACAATTCCGCTCTCCGGCAGCACCACGCCGCTGCCGAATTCGTGATAAAGGCTTTGAATAAAGGAGACCGCCAGTCCGCTTTTATCGATAACCCCCATCCATACGGTATCGCCAGGGCCTTTGCCCGCGCCCCACGGGGCAGCCTGCTGGTCGTCGATGTTATCCGCTAGCGGCTGTAGCGCCGCCGCCGCCAGCAGGCTCTGGATATCGACATCAAGGTGGCGCGGATCGGTGATATGCGCGTCGCGCAGGCCGAAAGCCAGCTTGGTCGCCTCAACGATGCGGTGGACGGTCATCGCATCGTCGGCGTCGGCCATCGCCAGCCGGTCGGTGATGCCGAGGATTGCCAGCGAAACCAGCCCCTGGGTCGGCGGCGCGAGGTTCCACAGTTCCCCGTGCTGATGCTCAAGCCTGAGCGGCAGCGGGCGGCGGGCGCGATGCTGCTGCAGATCGCTGAGGGTCACGGGCAGTCCATACTGTCCCATACCGCGGGCCAGATGCTCCGCCAGCGGCCCGCGATAGAAGCTGTCCAATCCTTCCTCGCTTAACCGGCGCAGAGTGTTCGCCAGCGCCGGCTGCAAAAAGCGGCTCCCGGCCTTCGGCGGCTGGCCGTCCACCAGAAAGGTTTCGGCGAAGCCGGGCTGGTCGCGCAGTTCGCTGAATTTCCCGGCGGTGGCGCTGGCCTGCGAGGCGGTAACCGGGATGCCGCTCGCGGCGTAGCCGATGGCATCTTCCAGCAGCCGCGACAGCGGCAGCGATCTTCCACTTAACTCGCGCGAAACCTTCAGCGCTTCGTCCCAGCCGCTGACGGTGCCCGCTACGGTGAGGGCCGCCTGCGGGCCCCGGTGGGGGATCTGCGCCAGGCCGGCGTAGGCCTGCGGCGTCGCCAGCGAGCCCGCCGCGCCGCTGGCGTCAATGGCGATGGGGTCGCCTTCGGGCGGCACGATAAGCCAGAAGCCATCGCCGCCGAGGCCGTTCATATGCGGGTAAACCACGGCGATGGTGGCGGCGGCGGCGACCATCGCTTCTATCGCGCTTCCGCCTTCGCGCAGAACCGCCAGCGCGCTCTGGCTGGCCAGATGATGGGGCGCGACCGCCATCCCGTGGGCGGCAACATGACTTTGCATGGGGTGTCCTCAATTAACCGAATCGTCGCCAGAGGGTTGCAAAAGCTGTTCCATGTCTGAACGCAAAGTTTCAATCGCTGCTGGCGATGGGCGTTTTTTGCCGAACTGGCATGCATTATGAAAGGCGTTAGCGGTATAGTGCGGTGAAACGAAAGTTACAGAGGTCTTATGCAACAGCTTGATGAACGACTAAAAGAGCAGTACCCGTCTTTATCGCCGCAGGAACAGCGGGTGGCGGATTTTATTTTCGATCATTTTGATGACCTGATTAGCTACAACAGCGCAGAGCTGGCGCAGCTTAGCGGGGTATCGAAAGCCACGGTCAGCCGTCTGTTCAAGCGCCTGGGCTATGAGAAATATAAAGATATGCGCGATGAGCTGCGCACCCTGCGCCAGAGCGGAATGCCGCTGACCGATAATCGCGATGCGGTGCAGGGCAACACGCTGCTGGCGCGCCACTATAAACAGGAGATGGCCAACCTGACCCAGTGGGTTAACGCCCTTGATGTCCAGCAGTTCGCCGAGGCGATTCAGGCGCTGGTAAGCGCCCGGCGTATTGTGATTATCGGCATGCGCAATGCTTATCCGGCGGCGCTGCATCTGCGCCAGCAGCTTCTTCAGGCGCGCGGGCAGGTGCTGGTGCTGCCGCAGCCGGGACAAAGCTTAAGCGAGGAGCTGGTGGATTTAACCGCGGACGATCTGGTGGTGGTGATGGCGTTTCGCCGCCGCCCGCGCATTATTCGCCCGCTGCTGCAGCAGCTACAGAGCAGCGGTATTCCGGCGCTGCTGATGTGCGAGCCGCAGGCCCACGGCCTGTTTCCGCTGGCGCGCTGGCGGCTTTGCGCGCCGCTGGATAGCGTATCGGCCTACGATAGCTACGCGTCGGTCAATAGCCTGATCAATCTACTGTCGAACGCGTTTCTGCACGAAATTCTCGATAAAGGCCGCCCGCGTATTCACGATATTGCCACCCTCTATCAGCAGCTGGACGAGCTGGAACAACGATAATGGGGCGCCAGCGTGGTGCCTTGCATGATTTTGGTGCGACAAAATAATGGGGGAACGCGCGGTCGTTTCCTCTTAATTCCTCACTTTCCCTTGTTTTACCTTCGCTTAGCCAAACGGCGGACTCACCCGATGCGCGGCGATTTATCTGGCACATTAGTTGCAAAAGTGACTTTAAAGAATCTTTTGTTTCATGTTAACGTAACGGGTAAACACCATGAAAAAACTGTTGATCGCACTGGCCGGGGCCGCTTGTCTGTTAACCAACCTCTCGGCGGCGAAGGCTGACCAGCTCCAGGATATTGAAAAGCGCGGCACGATCCGCATTGCGGTGCCGCAGGATTTCCCGCCGTTTGGCTCGGTGGGGACCGACCTTCAGCCGCAGGGCTACGACATCGATATGGCGCGCTACCTCGCCAAACAGATGAAGCTCAAGCTGCAGCTGGTGCCGGTCACCAGCGCCAACCGCGTGCCTTATCTGCAAACCGATAAGGTGGACCTGGTGATTTCCAGCCTCGGTAAAAACGCCGAGCGCGAGAAGGTGATCGATTTCAGCCGCGCCTACGCGCCGTTCTTCCTCGGCGTATTTGGTCCGAAGGGCGCAGAGCTGAAAGACCCGGCGGCGCTGAGTGGTAAAAGCGTTGGCGTGACCCGCGGCGCGGTGGAAGATATGGTGCTGACCAGCGTGGCGCCGAAAGAGGCGCAGATTAAGCGCTACGAAGACAACAACACCACGCTGTCGGCGTATCTTTCCGGCCAGGTGCAGTACGTCGCTACCGGAAACCTGGTGGTGGCGGCCATCTCCCGGCAGAACGCTGACAAAGCCCCGGTGCCGAGCTTTATGCTAAAAGACTCGCCATGCTTTATCGGCCTGAAGAAAAATGAACCGGCCCTGAAGGCGAAAGTGGATGCGCTGATTGAGCAGGGGGTGAAAGACGGCACCCTCAACGGGCTGTCTGAGAAGTGGCTGAAAGCGCCGCTGCCTGCCAGCCTCGGCGCCTAAGGTTCGGGCATGACGGAGCAACTTCATTTCTCTGAGCTCTGGCCGCACTGGCCGGAGCTGCTGGCGGGGCTGTGGGTGACTATTCAGCTGACCGTGCTGGCGACGATAGGCGGCCTGACGATTGGCATTTTCGGCGCCGCCGTTCGCAGCGGGCGTCCGACGTGGTTCAGCCGGATATGGGGCGGGTATGTCGAACTGATTCGCAACACGCCGTTTGTGGTACAGCTGTTTTTTATCGTCTTCGGCTTACCGAACCTGGGGCTGAAGATGACGGCGGGCGAGGCCGCGCTGCTGGCGATGGTGGTGAACCTCGGGGCCTACAGTACCGAGATCGTACGTGCCGGTATTCAGGTGACGCCGAAAGGGCAGTGGGAGGCGGGGCGCGTGCTCGGGCTGACCCGGACGCAGACCTTCATTCAGGTCATTCTGCCGCCCGCGCTACAGCGCATTTATCCGGCGCTGGTGAGCCAGTGCATCATCGTCATGCTCGGTTCGTCGGTGGTGTCGCAGGTCTCTTATGAAGAGCTGACCTTCGCCGCCAACCTGATTCAGTCGCGCACCTTCCTCAGCTTTGAGGTCTATCTGGTGACGACGGGGATTTATTTAGCGCTGTCGATAACGATGCGCCAGCTGCTGCTGGCGGCGGGACGTAAATGGCTGGGGGTACAGGCATGATGACCACCTTTACCGATTGGGACATTGTCCGCAATCTGCTGCTGGCCGGGCGCTGGACGGTGCTGCTGTCGCTGGTGGCGTTTCTCGGCGGCGCGCTGGTGACGCTGCCGCTCCTGCTGCTGCGCATGACCGGCGGGCGCCAGGTAAAACGCCTGATCCGCGGCTATATCGAACTGTTCCAGGGGACGCCGCTGCTGATGCAGCTGTTTCTCGCCTTTTTCGGCGTGGCGCTGTTCGGCATCGACGTTTCGGCGTGGACCGCGGCCTCGCTGGCGCTGACGCTGTACACCAGCGCCTTTTTGCTCGATATCTGGTTCGGCAGCATTCGCGCCCTGCCAAAAGGGCAGTGGGAAGCGTCGCGCTGTCTGGGGCTGAGCTTTGGCCAGACGCTGTATCGCGTCGTCGCGCCGCAGGCGCTGCGGATCGCCATCGCCCCGACGGTCGGCTTTGCCGTGCAGGTGATCAAGGGCACGGCGCTGGCGTCGATTATCGGCTTCGTCGAGCTGACCAAAGCGGGCACCATGCTGACCAACGTCACCTATCAGCCGTTTAAAGTCTTTGCGCTGGTTGCGCTGGGCTACTTCATTCTGTGTTATCCGCTGTCCCGCTACAGCCGTTATCTGGAGAACAAATTCAATGCCTCTCATCACCATTAATCAGATGCAGAAGTATTACGGCGATAACCACGTGCTCAAGGGCGTCGATCTGGATATCGATATGGGCGAAGTTATCTCGATTATCGGCCGCAGCGGGTCCGGCAAGAGCACGCTGCTGCGCTGCATCAACGGGCTGGAAGGCTATCAGGAAGGCAGCATTAAGCTCGGCGGGATGACCATTACCGACCGCGACTCGCAGGCGCGTGAGATCAGCCGCTCTATCGGCATGGTGTTCCAGAACTTTAACCTGTTCCCGCATATGACGGCGCTGGAAAACGTGATGCTGGCGCCGCGTCGGGTGCTGAAGAAGAGCGCCGCCGAGTGCCGTGAACTGGCCCAGCGGATGCTGGAAAAGGTCGGATTGGGCGACCGGCTCGATTACTACCCATCGAGTCTCTCCGGCGGCCAGCAGCAGCGCGTGGCGATTGCCCGCGCGCTGGCGATGTCGCCAAAAGTTTTACTCTGTGACGAGATCACCTCGGCGCTGGATCCGGAGCTGGTGGGCGAAGTGCTCAAGGTGCTGGAGCAGCTGGCGGCGGAGGGCATGACGCTGATTCTCGTGACCCATGAAATGAATTTTGCCCGCGAAGTGGGCGACCGCGTCGTGTTTATGCATCAGGGGCGCGTCTGGGAGCAGGGCGACAGCAAAACGCTGTTCGCCAACCCGCAGACCAGCGAACTGAAGCAGTTTATTTCATCCGTGCGCGGCCTCAATCAATAAGGACTTAAAGATGGATATCACCCAGTTTCCGCAACTCAACCCGCCGTCGCGCCTGCTGATGGGGCCCGGCCCGATTAACGCCGACCCGCGCGTGCTGCGCGCCATGTCGAGCCAGCTTATCGGCCAGTACGACCCGGCGATGACCCACTATATGAACGAAGTGATGGCGCTGTACCGCGGCGTATTTCGTACCGAAAACCGCTGGACGATGCTGGTGGACGGAACCTCAAGGGCCGGGATTGAGGCGATCCTGGTTTCGGCTATTCGGCCGGGCGACAAGGTGTTGGTACCGGTATTTGGCCGCTTCGGCCATCTGCTGTGCGAAATCGCCCGCCGCTGCCGGGCGGAAGTGCATACCATTGAAGTGCCGTGGGGCGAAGTGTTCACCCCGGACCAGGTGGAGGATGCCGTCAAACGTATTCGTCCGCGCCTGCTGCTGACGGTGCAGGGCGATACCTCGACCACCATGCTGCAGCCGCTGGCGGAGCTGGGGGAGATCTGCCGCCGCTACGACGCGCTGTTTTACACCGACGCCACCGCCTCGCTGGGCGGCAACCCGCTGGAAACCGACGCCTGGGGACTGGATGCGGTCTCGGCCGGGATGCAAAAATGCCTTGGCGGCCCGTCCGGCACCTCGCCGATTACCCTCAGCGCGCGCATGGAAGAGGCGATTCGCCGCCGCAAATGCGTGGAAGAGGGGATCCGCACCGATGCCCACCGCGACGGCGACGAGGAGATGATCTACTCCAACTACTTCGATCTCGGCATGGTGATGGACTACTGGGGGCCGGAGCGCCTTAACCACCATACCGAGGCCACTACCGCGCTGTTCGGCGCCCGCGAATGCGCCCGCCTGATCCTCCAGGAAGGCCTGGATTACGGCATTGCCCGGCATAAGCTGCACGGCGATGCGCTGGTTAAAGGCATCCAGGCGATGGGGCTGGAGACCTTCGGCGACCTGAAACACAAGATGAACAACGTGCTTGGCGTCGTCATCCCGCAGGGCATCAACGGCGACCAGGCGCGCAAGCTGATGCTGGAAGATTTCGGCATTGAAATCGGCACCTCGTTTGGCCCGCTGCACGGCAAGGTATGGCGGATCGGCACCATGGGCTATAACGCGCGGAAAGATTGCGTGATGACTACGCTCAGCGCCCTGGAGTCGGTGCTGAACTATCTCAAATTCCCGACCACCCAGGGCGCCGCGATGCAGGCCGCGTGGGACCACTATCGCAGCGAGCGCGCGCAATGAGTCAAACACAACGCCAGCAGGCGGATATGCAGCAGGCCGCGGCCCGGGTGATGGCCCGCGCCGACGAGCTGGCGGCGATCAGCGAAACCCCGGACGCCCTGACCCGGGTTTATCTCTCTCCTCAGCATCTTGCGGCCAACCAGCGGGCGGCGCTGTGGATGACCCAGGCCGGGATGACCGTCTGGCAGGACAGCGTCGGCAATATATGCGGGCGCTATGAGGGAGAGCAGGAGGGAGCGCCCGCCATCCTGCTGGGTTCGCACCTTGATACGGTGCGCAACGCCGGGCGCTATGACGGTATGCTCGGCGTCCTGACGGCGATCGAGGTGGTGGACAGCCTGCATCGACAGGGGCGTAGGCTGAAAAAGGCGATCGAGATTGTCGGCTTTTGCGATGAAGAAGGGACGCGTTTCGGTATTACGCTGCTCGGCAGCCGCGGGCTGACCGGCACCTGGCCCGAGAGCTGGCTGGCGCAGACCGATGCCGATGGCGTCAGCGTGGCGCAGGCGATGGTGCTGGCCGGGCTGGATCCGGCGCGCGTTCACCTGGCCGCCCGCAGCCAGGAGGAGATCGCCGCGTATCTGGAACTGCATATCGAGCAGGGGCCGTGCCTGGAGCAGGAAGGACTGGCCTTAGGCGTAGTGGAAGCGATTAACGGCGCGCGTCGTCTGAACTGCCGCTTTACCGGCGAGGCGGGACACGCCGGGACCGTGCCGATGAGCCATCGGAAAGATGCGCTGGCCGCCGCCGCCGAGTGGATGGTGCTGATAGAGACGCTGACCCGCGAACAGGGCGGAAACCTGGTCGCCACGGTGGGGACGCTGCGCTGCGCGCCCGGCGCGGTTAACGTCATTCCCGGCGAAGTCGCGCTGACCCTCGACATTCGCGGGCCGAAAGACCAGCCGCTGGATGCGCTGCTGGATACGCTGCTGACGGAGGCGCAGGCCATTGCCGCTCGTCGCCAGCTGCGGTTCAGCGCCGAAGAGTTTTACCGGATTGCCGCTACCGCCTGCGATAGCGGATTGCAGCAGGTATTGAGCGAGGCGGTGCAGGCGGTGCAGGGGCGTTCGCTAACGCTGCCGAGCGGCGCCGGGCATGACGCCATCGCCATTGCCGAACGCTGGCCGTCAGCGATGCTGTTTGTCCGCTGCAAAGGCGGCATCAGCCATCATCCCGCCGAGTCGGTCACCGCCGATGATGTGGCGCTGGCGATAGACGCCTATTCGCGCGCGGTGTCGGCGCTGGATGCCGGAAAGTAAGCGCCGGGCGGTCCGGCGCGGTACGGTCCCCCACCGGTGGCGGTGGGGGACCGTTTTATTTTTTGCCGTTCGGTTTGAGCTGTTCGCCGGGTTTAAGGCGGAACAGCTCGTCATCGCGGGTGGAGTAGCGAACCGTCCCGTCAGCTATCCGATAAGCACCCTCCGTGAATCCCGCGCCGTTCAGGAACGGCGCCACCGCGTCCGGCGTATTGCGGAAGGCGGCTTCCAGGGCGAGAAGCGCATAGGGGGCGATACTATCGATACTGGCATATTCGGCCTCAGGGTTATCGACAAAAAAGCCGTTGATGCGCTGCTTGTTGATGATGTTAGCGCCGATACGATCCGCCAGCGTCAAATAGTCCTGCTGCCCGGTGGCCTGCCACAGGTCGATAAGCGCGAAAATCGCATACGGCTGATGATTCTCCGTTTGGTTATTCAGCCTGCGGTTCGCGCCGCCGGGTTCGCCAATATCGCCCAGTCCCTGGCCTTTGGCGATACCTCGCGCGACTTTCCAGATGGCACGATCCGGTTCAAGCGTCCAGGCGCGGGCATAGGAGAGAAGAAATTCATTTCCCGCCGGATAGGCTTTCAGCACCGTGCCTTTTTTCCCATAATAGCCATCGCGTTTTAACGCATAGCCGGAGAGGTCCGTGCCGTTGGCCAGCAGAGGGCGGAAGGTATTGTTCTGCTCATCGTAAGCGTAGGTCGCGAAGGCCTTGAGGCCATCAAGGGTCCATTTTTTGAGATCGTCGCCGGCGGTGCCCAGCGATTTAGCCAGGGCAAGCTGCATCAGCGCATTTTCTGAGTAGAGGGTGCTGGTCCGGCCCTTCAGCAGCATATTGCCTTCCAGCGCATCGGGCCCCAGTTCGGGACCAAACTGACGCTGCGCGCGGTCGCCGTATTTCGAGTGCGTATCGCTATCATCGGTAGTGTCGGCGCGTTTTAGCGCTTGGGTAAACTGGTAGACGCCGAGCCCGGTCTTCTTATCGCGCGGCAGAACGTACTGTTCGGCCAGACGCTTCGCCCACGTCAGCGCGCCTGCGTCGCCATCGTATTTATAGAGCAGCGATGCGGAGTAGATAAGGTCGTTGCCGGCATTGAGAAAGCTCAGGCCTTTGGTGGCGAAAAACGGCGGCTGTTGGACAAAATCATTTTGCCAGAGCGCGCCCATCGCTTTGCCGTACTCCCCGTGACGGCTGGTTTCCAGCGTTTTCCAGTCGTAAACATGGGCATTCCAGAACGCTTTGATAAAGCGCGCGGTGGCCTTGTCATCGACGGCAAACATCATGTCGTAATAGGGGTACGCGTTCTTAAGTTCATGGACCATCTCCTTTTCGCTCGGGCCTTGAGGCTGCAGCGTTTTCAAATCAACAAAGCGATGGCCTCCCCACAGCAGTAGCCCGCTGGCGTCCTGATAGTGGTCAAAGTAGTAGCGAATATTCTCCGCGACCCGCTGCTTATATTTTGCTTCGCCGGTCAGGTTGCTTAACCCTACCAGCACCCGCATTAAATTTTGCTGGGCGGAGAAGTTCGACAGCACGGTAACTTTACCGTCCGGAAAAACCCATTCCATTTGCTTGCCGGTGCGAGGATCCACGCCGTTTGCCAGCAGAGGAGAGTGATGGCCGTACCGATCCCCCGCTTTATCCAGCACGACCTCGGCGAACTGCTTTACGCTGCTCAGACGCGCGTTCTCCTGGGCGCCAGCACTCAGGGAAAAGAGACTCAGAGCGCCCAATGCCAGGGTGATTTTTGCAATCTTCATTATTTTCCTCTTAATGAAAATAAGGGTTTAATGAAACCCTTATTTATTTTTATCTGGCTGACAGGAAGTTATCAGAAGGAGTATTTCACGCCAACGCGATAACGCGTCTGGCGTTCATCGGTGGCTTTACTGCCGGAAACATTCGCTATTGCCATATAAGGCGACCAGTTTTTATCAAATTTATAGGTCAGCTTAAAATCATGGGTCCAGTCGTAGCTTTCGTTATCCGCTAAAATAACCCCTGCGGAGTTGGCTTTTTTATAGTCCAGTTCATAATCCAGCTGATAATCTTTGAGGAATTTCCAGGAAATAACGCTGGTCAGGTTATAACCGTTCTCCGAGGTGTCTTTAGACGTGCCGATATTACCTGAATTGCGCTTGTAGTAAGGGCGGTAACGCAGTGAGGCGCTGAGGTCATCTGTCAGGTTGGCTTTGCCGCGCAGATAAGGGCGGTAGCTATTTGAAGACGAGCTGGTATCCAGAGAGAAGCCAGGCTCAATCTGAAAGGTTTTATTTATTTTATGCACATAGCTCGCCACCACTTCGGTGCCGTTACTAACGGTTTCATCATAGGCTTTATTTTTATCCTGCGAACCTTTCCATTTCCCTTCCAGCGACAAGCCAAAACCATTAGCAAAACGGTGAGACATCAACAGTCTGTCTTTATGATTATTGCCGGCTTTGTCATTGGTTTCATGACGGTAATCAAAGGTCACCGCGTGGGCAGCAATACTGATAAAAGGAATCGTGACTAATAATAATGAGCGAAACATAGAGTGCCTCTACTTTTTATATTTTCCAAAGGTACAAGAAATTACCTGCCGTAAAGCAGGCAGAACGATACACATTAAATTATTAGAGGGTGGTGTGGTGCCGGGTGCCTCCCAGTGAATCAGGCGCTGACTTCCTGATTCGTCAATAAAAACGAAACGTAGATGAGGGTATTCCTCGATTCAGCTTGACCCCGCCGCTTAGGGGGATTCACCACACATTATTCTTTATTCCCTGTTGATGGCTAATTCGCACTGCTTGTAATTTTATTGAAAATAACTTTTACACAAAATGAAATGATGTTTTGAGATCGAGATCTGAATATTAAAAAGAGAGGGTAAATATTTTTTATGTTATTTATAAAGATAATCCTAATTCTATATTTGCCATATGTATCATGGTGTTATGTATTTGTTTCTGGTTTTTTTACGCCGTTTTATGCGTGAATTTAAGCTTTTCTTTGAATTGGCAGTAATCGTATTCCTATATTTTAAAGCGCTCAATTTGTTAAAACTTAAAAAATACTCCGTCGGTTTCAATGGTTAAACTGAAGCCCATGCTTCCGATTCCTTTAACCTAAACGAAAGCTAAACGGAAAAGATTGCGCTATTGATCTGCCAGACTGACGACATAACACTCTCAGAAAAGCATCCATATGGAAGGATAATAAAAGACAGTAACCTCGGGACTTCAAGATGACTATTCATGGAAAGGATCGTGTATTTATTTCTGGCGTAGAGACTCTATTGCAGGAGCTGAACGATGGCGCGGATGCAGGGTTAAGCAACTGCGTGTATGTCACCTGCGGGATGGATATCCAGGAGATATACGCTTTGTTCTTTCGCCATCCGCCGGAGCACTACGCCATCTTCATCACCTCTGAGCGCCATTTTGAGGCTATCAACCGGCTGTTTCCGGGCCTGCTAAAGCTCTGTTTGTCAGAGAGGTTGACGGTCGAAGAGCTGCGTCAGGCGTTAAAAGTGATGGGCCTGTTTTCGGCCCAGAACCAAAGCGTTGCTTATCTGCCCGATACGTTTAATTTTACCCACGCCGAGCAACAGATCATGAGGCTCAGTTTACGCGGCCATTCTCTGGATGATATTGCCCGTATCCGCGGGGTCAGTCCGTCCACGGTCAGCGTCCAGCGTACCCGGCTGATGAAGCGTATGGGGACCAACAGCCTGCAGGAGCTATGCTCGCTGTATGCGGCTATGCGTACCCAGCGACCACCGCTGTCCGGCTAAGCTTTATCACTAACAAATACGCGCGTCCGCGGATAAAAACGAAAGGTCGCATCTGCAGCTCGCCGCCGGCATCGGCTTTGAAAAAAAGCTGGTCAACGCTGCCTGAATAGACGCCAGGCGTGGAATCGGGCGAAATTTATTATATCATGCCGATCCTATGTACTAGTTTGGAGGTTCAAATAATGACGTTTTCCACCCTTGCCGATGTCAGAAGCCAGATCGATTCGATTGATAGCGAATTGGTTAGCCTGATTGCTCAGCGTGCTACGTGTGTTCAAGCCGCCGCCGCATTTAAAACAGACCACTCAGCCGTACGCGCGCCAGAACGCGTGCAGCAGGTTATTGATCGGGTTCGCGAAAAAGCGGCTGCGGCAGGGTTGCCCGAAGTGATTATTGAGAAAGTATATCGGTCCATGATAGATGCCTTTATTGAGTATGAGCTTGAGCAGCATAATCAGCGACAGCGGCAAAAAAGGTAACGGATTATCGCGACGCAGGCCGGATATACCCGGAGGTGGCGCACACCTGCCCGGGCTATCCGACCCCGTGCAATACCCAAAGCGTTGCTGTTACGGGATTCAGTACGCGGTAAGTTTTTTCCGGGTTGAATCAGACTGGCCGCAAAAAGAAAGTTGTGGGTGTTTTGCCATTTCCACTGGCTAGTCGTTGATGAGGGACTGGTTTTTGATTATCGGCAATGAGCATTATGTCGTTACCTTCGCATTCCAGCACCAGATAAATATGATCGTAACCGTGGTGTGCTACGGGACCGCAGGTGGAACCGACATCGCCGGGCTGTTGATCACCCACAGAAATGACTTTCCATTGTCGTTTATCACGAAGATAGTTACCCAAAGCTAATGCCTGCGTAATATCGGGAACGGCAATCCCTCCGGCCTGTAACAGGTTAGCCAGGTTCAGGGCGCAACCATCATGCGGCCACTGCTCATGGGCTAATTTGAAAAGCTCAATCGCAGCGATGGCCTGAACTTTTTCATAACGATCCGGCGTTGTGGCAATATTGACTACGTCGAGCATTTTTTCTTTGTCGCTCAGCGGCGTGATGCTATCGGCAAACATCACAGGAGGCGTATGTAGCGTAACAAATGTCTGGAATTCTTCCACGGCATCGCGTCGCACGTGAGAGATAACCATCGCGGGGTTTACGATGGTACCGCACCAGCTGGTGCTGAAACGCAACAATCGGGCACAATACTCTATCGCCAGCGGGTGGTCTGTTTTCATTTTTGTAATGAATTTTTCAGCTGTATCAATGCCATGCTGTTTAGCAAAACTCAGGAGTTCCGCCTTTCCATTGCCGATGCTGTCAAATGACACCTGAAACGCCCCGGTTTCCTCGCTTTCCATGTGAGCCATTGAATGCGCGTTTTCGGAATCAACGCCGGCATCCCAACGCCAGTCTGATTCAAACCCCGCCTGAACGCGAAGCACTTCACACATGACGGCTTTACGGTGTAAAAGGCTGGTGTAAGGCCCGAGAGCCCCTTTCATTACGGCATAGATATCATGAAGCTTATTTTCAGCAAAAACCTCATCAGGTAAAGCATTTAAAGTATCGACTAACTGTTCTAAAAACGCTATCGGTGGGCGACCATGCTGCGTGCTGACAGGATAGCGAGTCGCGATGAATATACGCTTGTTGATAGTATCCATAAAACTCTCCTTCATGACGGTGACGAATGTTGAGATAGTGTCTTAGGTCTATTTACTCGAGGTTAAGCCCTGAAAGAGAGAAGAGACTTTATTTACCAGGTAAGGCGCAAATAATGTCATTCCGGCTATCAGGAATTTAATGATTTCACTCAGAGCGTCAGGATTGGATATTTTTCCATTGCGGCCAAAGTCAAGTAGCAATAACGAGCCGAAGCCAATATACATAAACAAAATAACCAGCATGCCGATTAGCGCAATGAGCCGGCTCGAACTGGCTTTCATTTCTTTGACCAGACGCGGCCTGCCTGCATCGTCATAAAGAGGCTTCTTTGTCATGGTATCAGTGCCGTCCCTGGTGGCTTTAACCTCTTCGGTAGCGGATAATTCAACATCTTCAGAAAGCGCATCGGCTAAAGACCACGCTTTAGGAAGTGAATTGCGGATGACTAAAATAGAAAGCAAGGTACCAAAGATAACGATGAAAAACACAAGGTAAATTAAATATTTGTTGACCTGCTCACCGCAGGACTGCTGAGCCTGACAGGAGGCTTCATTAGCGTGAGCGGCGGCGGAAATAAAAAATAAAACAATTACTGATGCGTGTGTTTTTAGTAAAAACATAAATGCGCTCCTCGCCAGGATAAAATTATTTTATGTCTGGCATGTGAAGATAAACTAATATACGCAGGTATTTCTATTTACAACAAGGGGTCATCTTATACCCACGGGGTTATACTGACACGCGTCCCCGCAGATAAGGTTCAGTATAGTGGTGGTCATGGCATCCACATTCATTCAAATGAATGAGTGGGTAAAATAAATTAGCTATGAATAGCCCTGATAATGAGCAGCAGCTCGGATTGATTACGGGTATGCGTTTTCCGGTACAGCGCACTAAGGTGGGTTCTGACGGTGGTGATGGAGACGCCGAGATGCAGGGCGCATTCATCCGGGGTCATCCCTCTGACCAGCAGTTCTGCTACCGCATTCTCGGCGGGTTTGACATTAAAGAGCTCCATGAATGCGCTGCCGGTGAGGAAAGGCTCGGGGATGATAATGCAAGCCGCACCGGGAATGCTGGGGGACGGGATGACCAGGATCGGCTTTGCTTGCCGCCCGGCGGTGTAGCATAATCCTGCTCGGGGGCGCGCCTCCGTCCGGGTGGCCTGTTCAATGGCATGCCGCAGTTTTTTGCTGTCTGTGTTCAGGCTTAGCGTGTCAGCGCCGACAGACCAGATCGCGCTATGGCTCGCGCGGTGGTAATTTTCGGCCCGGGTGTTGGCGTAAAGGATTTTACCGGCATGACCCACAAGCCAGACCGGGTAAATACCGTTGTCCATGACGGCACCCTGATATTTAATCGTGTCACGAAGGTGTTCAAATCTGGCATGAAGCTGGCTGGCGGTAATTAACGCGGGGATGAGGCGCCGGAACAGGTCAAATTGCGTGGGCTGTGGATAGGCCGCTTCATTAGCCGTCATCAGCGATAAATAAGTGGCATAACCGTTGACGGTACCTAGTTTGACGCTGGTAAGATAATTTAAATCATTAGGGTGATGAAATTCATTATAATAAATACTATTAGCAATAAATTTATCGCCTAAAAACTCCCTGTCTCTGTACATCTGCCCTACAGGCAACCCCGTCAATATTTTTTCGGCAGGATCGATTGCCAGAAAAACATCCCGGTAGGCCGTAAAGACTTTTTCATCAAAAAGTAATGAATCCGTCATAAGATGCGCATTACCTTTGTCATAATAAAGCAATGCCGCGTACTGATGTCCTGTCAGTAACGACAGTTTCTGCAGCGCGGGTTTCCAGAATTGAGAATCCAGCGTAGCCAACAGAATAGTCTCCAGAATTTCTATATATAATAGTTCCGGATCAATGGCCATAACGACACCTTATATTTATCGCTTAACCCGCAGGGCATGACTGATGAGGCTGGTGCTATTAGCATAGTCCTGGGAGATAAATGATGGCAATCCCCGCTCAGCCAGTTGGTAGGGAAATGCGCAAAGGGCGCTGAATTCCTTATTTTGCGGCGGACTTCCTGCGGTTTATGAAATTTCTCCCTGATCCTGGCGTGGTTTTGATGAATATTCTCCCACCGCCTGTTGATTTAAACCTGTACGTTTAGACTACCGCTTTTGCGCGAACCCGCTTCGATAACAATTTCATCTAATACGCTACGCGGGATAAGTGGAAATCCGCTCCCTGTCGCCCGCCCGCGCGCCTTTACAGTTCGCGCAAACGCTTTCCGCTGTTATGCTAACGCCCTGGCAAGCCGCGCTGTAAAGAGACCTGACCATGGCCGAACGCGAAAAAAACATCCATATTCAACCCTCGTCTTCTATTTCCCGAACCCATATCTTTCCGGCGCTGCTGGCGATCGCCGCCGTATCGGGTCTGTGCGCGTTCGTCTCGCCGCCGCTGGGACCGTGGCGCGTGATTTTGTCTAATCCCGGTATGTATATCGATCTTCTGGCGCTGCTTTTTCTGCTGTTTATGCTCTGGAGCTCAACCAAGGTGCGCATGAACCACGTGGCGGTCAACTGGGTACGCTACGGGCTGCTGCTATGGATTGCCGGAGGCACGTTCGATCTGATGGACGAAATCTTCCGCCAGCCGCGCTGGATGGGATACTACTGTGAAGATCTGCTGCGTCTGACCGGCATGCTGCTGAGCGCGGTCGGGGTCTACAAAATCATTGAGCGCATCAATCTCCTGTACGTCGACGCGCGTTCTCAATCGCTTAAGGATGAGCTGACCCAGTTGCCAAACCGCCGCTTCTTTATCGATACCGTCCGCGAAAAGGCGGGGAATACGCAGGCGCTGATGATTGTTGATATCGACTACTTTAAGAAAATTAATGACACCTACGGTCATCTGGTGGGGGACGAAGTGCTGTTTGCCCTCGGCAAACAGCTGGCGAAACTCACCAGCGATAAGGTACTGCCGTCGAGGATTGGCGGCGAAGAGTTTGCCATTATCGTTGATGGCCTGTCGGCGCAGGAAGTGGATGAACTGGCGCAGTCTATTCTGCAAAACGCCCGGGCAATCCTGATCAACCACGACAACCCGCTGTCGATTAGCATTGGCGTTGGCCTGCGGCATAAAGACGAGCCGCAGAATCAGTTTATTAAAAAGGTCGATGACGCGCTCTATAAGGCAAAAAATAACGGCCGCGGGCGAGTGGAATGGGCCGTGTGAACTATCCCTGCTGCGCGCTGCGGCAGTGGCGGCGATATTCGGACGGAGAGCGCTCGGTATAGCGTTTAAACACCCGGCAGAAATAGTTGCTGTCGACAAACCCGCAGTTGTGGGCGATCTCTTTGACCTTAAGGTCGTAGCCGCGGAGTAGTTTTTTCGCCTTTTCCAGGCGGACGCTGGTGAGAAACTCGTTAAAACCGACGGAGCCGGATTTCTGGAATATATGCGAAAGATAGTTGGGCGTAATGTGAAAGCGTTTCGCCACCGACTCGCGGGTCAGCGGCTGGCTGAGATGCTCTTCGAGATAATCCTGTACCGCCAGAAACAGATCGCGGCTGCGGCTGACGCGCATCTCCAGCCCGACCAGTTGCTCAAGGCAGTGGCTTAACAGCGCAGAGACGACCAGCCGGGCGGTCACCGGGTCCGGCTGCAGGCAGATTTCATTGAGCGACAGCAGCAGGTAGGAGCCCACGCGCGGCCCCAGGCGGGCGACGTTCTGCTTTTCCGTGCGCAGCTGCCTGCCGTCCCAGTGCTGAACGCAAAACCCCAGCTTCTGGCGGCCAAACAGAATGCTTAACGTCGATGCCGGCGCGGTCCATTCCGGCAGCGTCCATTTACCCGCCTGAACGTAGAGTACCTGCGAGGCGGAGAGCATCGTCTCCGACAGCGGCAGCCCGCTCTCCTTAAGCTCACCCTCGAGCACAATTTCCAGCCGTGGAAAGGGCACCTTAAACGCCAGCGCGGGCTCGGAGATATCCGGGTCGGGGAACCTGACGTGCAGATTATCTTTCTGATTTACTAAACGATTTAAAATATCCGCCAGATCGTCAATCATTCCGTACGCCTTAGAAGAGAGCAATTATCCTGTTGATTATAATCTATTTTATCTGCACAGGTTTGTTCTGTATCAGGCGACTTCGCGAATGATGGCCCTGCTGGAAGGCGGAAAAGCTGGATTTTGATGGCCATCACACTTTTTTCTGCCGCGTACGCTTGTCCAGTTTTTCGTAGTTTTGGCCTCATGTATTCCCGCCCGCCGCAGATTAGAGTTTGTTTTGTGTTATCGATAAGTTAAGGAATATAAATATGGAACAACAATCTGCGGTTTATCTGGATGCGCTGGGGGCGAACGTTGCGCTGAGCCCGACAATGAAACAGGAGCTGGATACCCTGGGCTACACCGTCGTGCATAACGTGGCGGACGCGGAGTGGCTGGCGGCGATGCGCGCGCTTATCGACGCCATCGTCGAGAGAGAGGGCGATAATCTGGCGATGGAGCACCACCAGGAAGCGACGGCAACCCGCATCGCCAACCTGATTAACAAAGGCGCGATTTGGGAAAAGGTCTGGTCCCACCCGCTGATTCTCTCCGCCTGTCGGCATGTTTTTCAGGGCGATTTTAAAGTCTCCAGCCTGAACGCGCGGGAAGCGTTGTTTAACGGCGGCCATCAGCCGCTGCATGCGGACTGGAAAAAGCCGCGTCCCGATTTTCCGAAAGTGCATCTGGTGAATACCATTTGGGCCATTGATGACCTGAGCGCGGAAAACGGCGCGCCGCGCATTATTCCCGGCACGCATCTTCGCCCGGAGCTGCCGGAAGAAGTGCTGGACGACCCGGAGCTGGCGCATCCTGATGAGGTGGTGTTCGCCGCGCCGGCGGGCAGCGTGATGATTTATAACGCCCACGCCTGGCACGGCGGGACGCGCAACCGCGTCGGCAGCAGAAGGCGCGTGCTGCACGGTTTATATATCGACAGGGCGGATACCGCACAGCAGGATCAGCAGCGCTGGCTGACGCCGGAAACCGCCAGTCGCTTGACGCCCGCGCAGAAATGGCTGCTGGACGTGGAGTAAGAATCGCGTGGAATTGTAGCCCCGGTAAGCGCAGCGTGACCGGGGAAAACCTGAAACTGCCGAAGTGTTATTTCCCCGGGCCGCGGCGCAAGCGCCTTGCCCGGGCTACAAAATCACAGGTGCGCTCACGGGATCTCAATATACACCACCGGTTTTTTCATAATGCATTTCACCGCCTCGACAATCTGCTGCGGCTGCAGCAGAAAGGTTTTAATGCTGGTCTTAATGGTGCGGATGCCGTGAAAACGTTGGGCATCGTCAATTTCAATATCCGTCACCAGCAGAACGACATCGACGTGGGCAATATCCTCAGCGGTGATTTTGTTCTCCACCCCCAACGCGCCCTGGGTTTCTATTTTGATATTCCATTTCTCCTGGTGGCCGACTTTTTCCAGCCGCTCGGCCGCCATATAGGTGTGAGCGACGCCGCTGACGCAGGCCGTGACGGCAACGATAGTGAAATCCATAGCATCCTCCAGGCGTTATCCGCCGACGGTCACGCTAAAACCGGCCCGTTCGGCCAGCGTCTTGAATGGTTGAATCTCAGATTCCGCGGGCGCTTTAATCATCGACATCGACCATGTTTTTCCCAGTAAGTGATATTTGGGTTCGCCGTACTGATGGAACGGCAGAAGATGAATTTCGGGCAGCTTAAAGGGGGCCAAAAACGCCAGAATCTGGCGGAAATTCTCTTCGTTAAGCGTGAACCCCGGAATCAGCGGCACCCGGGGGATCACGTGAATATGCGCGTCCACCAGACGGGCGAAGTTATCCAGCACCCGCGGCATATTCATCCGCAGCTGCTCGCGGGCCAGCGCTTCATCCATGATTTTCAGATCGAACAGCACTTCGTCGCACGCCTGCGCCAGCGGAAAAAAACGGCTGAAGGCGCTATCGCCCGCCGTTTCAATCGCCGTTCTCACTCCCCATTCGCGCAGGCGGCGCAGAAAACGCGCGGCAAACTCGGCCTGCATCAGCACCTCGCCGCCCGACAGGGTGACGCCGCCGCCGGAGGCGCGGAAGAAGACCTCATCCTTCAGCACCTCTTTAAGCAGATTATCCAGGGTGACGTCGCGGCCAATCTGCTCCCACGCGCCGGAGGGGCACTCGACCACGTCCTGCTGGCAGCGGGAACAGCGCAGGCACTTGCTCTCACGGCGTACGGTCTGAATTTTCGGCGAGATCGATTCCGGATTGGCGCACCACGGGCAGGTGTGCGGGCAGCCTTTAAAAAACACGACGGTGCGGATCCCCTGACCGTCATTCAAAGAGTAGCGCTGGATGTTAAAAATGCGCGCCTTATCGGCGCGCGTTTCCATCACCTCACAGCTGATGCGCGGTGCGGCGGATAATGTCATCCTGAATCTCCTGCGACAGCTCGACAAAAAAGGCACTATAGCCGGCGACGCGCACCACCAGACCGGCGAAGTCCTGCGGCCGCTGCTGGGCTTCGCGCAGGGTGTCGGCGTTGACCACGTTGAACTGAATATGCTGTAGCTTCAGCTTGGTGAAGGCCTGCAGAAAGTCGGCCAGCTTGTTGAGGCCGCTGTCGCCGGCAAGGGTCGCCGGGGTGAATTTGACGTTCAGCAGCGTCCCGTTGGAGAGCAGAAAGTTATCCAGCTTGCTGACCGACTTGAGCACCGCGGTCGGCCCCTGCACGTCCTGGCCGAGCATCGGTGACAGCCCGCCGTCCGCCAGCTGCTCCCCGGCCAGGCGTCCGTCCGGCGTCGCGCCAACCACCGACCCCAGCGGCACGTGGGCGGAGACGGTATAGGAGCCCGGCGTGAAATGACCGCCGCGCGGGTTCTGATACCGCTCAACCTCTTTGCAGTAGAAGCGCAGCAGATCGGCGCTGATGTTGTCCACTTCGTCGATATCGTTGCCGTATTTCTCGAAGCGGTTGATCAGGCGCGCGCGGATCTTTTCGCCTTCCGGCGTCTGGAAGTTGGCTTTCAGCACCGCGATCAGCTCGGCGAAGCTCAGGCGTTTTTGCTCAAACACCATCCCTTTGAGCGCGTGCAGCGAGTCGCTGAGGTTGGCGATGCCGATACCCTGCACCCCAGAGAAGTTATAGCGCGCGCCGCCTTCGGTAATATCCTGGCCGTGCTGCACGCAGTCTTCAATAAAGGAAGAGAGCAGGGGAACCGGCGCCCAGTCGCGGTGGCCGATATCGCAAATATTGCTGCCTTCGACCATCAGCTTAATGTAATAGCGAATCTTGTCGCGGATTTGATTAATCAACCCATCCCAGGTGATATCAGGATTGCTTTCGTTTTCCAGCATCACGATTTCCATCACCTTCAGCAGGTTAAACATGGCGATATCGTGCAGGCCGTAGGTGCGCCCCGGGATCGACAGCTCAACGCAGCCGACCACCGAATAATCCCGCGCGTCTTCCAGCGAGACGCCGCGGTTGAGAAACGCCGGGATCACCACTTCATCATTAAAGATTTGCGGAATGCCGGTGCCGAGGCGAATGGTTTCGGCGGTTTTGCGCAGGAACGGACGGTCGATCAGCTCGTTGACCCGCACGCCGAGGTTCGGCTGCGGCAGGCGCACGTTCTGGTAGGCGTCGAGGGATAAAAACGACAGGATATTGACCGCGCTGCGTCCGGTCTCGGTCAGGCCGCCGAGCAGGGCGGTATAGCCGGTCGGGAAGCCCGCGAAGTAGCGCGCGCTGCTGGTGGAGCGCAGCAGGACGATATCGTTGCACTTCACCCACAGCGACTCCAGCAGCTCCTGAAGAAACTGCGGATCCTGGCCGCGATTCAACGACGCCTGATAGTACGGCAGCATGTACTGGTCAAAGCGCCCCAGCGAAATGGAGCTGGCGTTGGATTCATACTGCAAAATGATGTTCATATACCAGAAGAGCTGGCAGGCCTGCCAGAAGTCTTCCGGGCGGTGCAGCGCGTTATGGCGCGAAATTTCGCCGATGGTTTCCAGCTCTTTGCGCCGCTGCGGGTCAACGCAGCCGGCGGCCATCTCATCGGCCAGCGCGGCATAGCGCAGAATATGGCGCTGGGAGGCTTCCAGCAGGATCAGCACCGCCTGATAAAAACTGTTCTGCGGGTGCTGCTTATTCAACGCCTTAAGCTCCGCCACCAGCGCGGCGAGGCCGTTTTCCAGCAGGCGGGGGTAGTCGATAATGATATGCCCCTGGCCTTTATCGGTCTGGTTAACGCTAAAAATCTGCGTGCTGACGGCGGTCTTCACTTCATCGGTCATCTGGCCGTTGATGAAGTCCTTCATTGAGCGATTCTCCCAGTAGGGGAACAGCTCTTCGCGGTAGATGCGCTTATCTTCTTCGCTAATATTGAAGCGGTCCTGCGGGCGGGTCGGGAACTGGTCCAGCTCCTTAAGCAGCCAGTAGGGGTCCATCTCCGGCGACATAATCCCGGCGCGCGGCTTGATCGTGCGGTTACCGGCAATCAGTTCATCATCACGAATCGAAATCTGCACATGGTCGAGAACCCATGCGGTCGCTTTCGCCCGGCGGATCATCACCGGCTCGCCCTCCGTCTGCTTATGGCTGGCGGTGTAGAGCAGGGCCCGCTCGAGGGAGATTTCGCGCGGGTTGGCGAACAGACGGTCTTTTAAGCGTTGAGTGCGATTAGTCATGACAAACTCCATGTTATTTTGCGGGGCGCAGGTCGCGCCCCGTGCTTTCGGTCAGGCATTCTGTGAAAGGTGGCTGTCGATTTTGTTCATAATGGCTTCGGCGCGCTTCACGGCATCGCTGATATTGACGCGCACGATGGTTTTACCGGCAAAACGCTCTTCGAACTTAATGCCGATATCTTTAGTCAGGATCACCAGATCGGCGCTGGCGACGTCTTCCGCCGTCAGTTCATTCTCAATACCGATGGAGCCCTGAGTCTCGACTTTGACCTGCCAGCCTTTGGCTTTAGCGGCGCTCTCCAGCGACTCGGCGGCCATATAGGTGTGGGCGACGCCAGACGGGCAAGCGGTAACGGCGATAATTTTGGTCATACAATATTCCTTCCACTGTTTCAGTTAATTTCGAAATCAAGATCCATCTCGTCATCGGCTTTGGCGTCTGACGTTTTCTTTTTCGCAAGGGCTTTGAGCAGGATGACGCAGGCGGCGCTGACGATGGCGCCCACCGCCAGACCGGCAATAAATCCGCCTTTACCTTCAACCACCGGCAGCACGATCAGCCCGCCCCAGCCGGCGTAGCACTGGGCACCGAGCAGCGCGGCGGTCACGCAACCGGCGGCTGCGCCGATCATGTTGGCCGGGATAACGCGCAGCGGGTCGGCGGCGGCGAAGGGGATCGCGCCCTCGGTCACGCCAACGCAGCCCATCACCAGCGCGGCCTTACCGGTTTCGCGCTCTTCCGCGGAGAAGTATTTACGTCCAATCAGCGTTGCCAGGCCCATGCCCAGCGGCGGCACGGCGATGCCGACGGCGGCGATGGCCACCACGCTGTAAACGCCCTGGGAAACGCAAATCAGCATGAAGGCGTAGGCGACTTTATTCACCGGACCGCCCATGTCGAAGGCCAGCATCAGGCCCATAATGATGGCGAGAATCACGATGCTGCCTTCGCGCATGCCCTGCAGCCAGCCGGTCAGACTGGCGGTCAGCGCGCCAATCGGCTCGCCGAGACCCCACATCATGATCCCGGCGGTTATAAAGGTGCCGATAATCGGGATAACGAAGATGGGCATCACCGAGCGCAGCACTTTGTGCACCGGGATCTTCTTCAGGTAGTAGACCACCAGCCCGCCGATGATCCCGGCAATCAGCGCGCCGAAGAAGCCGGCGCCGAAGCTGTTGCCGACCCAGGCGCCGATGGCGCAGGGGGCCAGCGCCGCGCGGTCGGAGATGGAGTAGCCGATATAGGCTGCCAGAAACGGCACCATCAGCGTCAGCCCGGCCACGCCGATATCAAACAGTTTTTTCAGGTTAGGGTCGGTGGCGGCATCGGGCACCGCGCCCTTGCCGTACAACATGACGGAGACTGCCAGCAAGATCCCACCGGACACGACAAACGGGATCATATGTGACACCCCGGTCATGAGGTGCTGGCGTGTATTTTTTAATATTTGCACCAGTTCATTCATTGTTTTTCTCCTGAGCGCTGCGTGGCCCGTGACTGAGTTGATGTCTCAACCTTAGAAAAAGGGCGGCGCATAAAATAGTAGAGAAAAAGTGCATTTACTGGATATTTGTAAGACGAGAAGAAAATTGCGATCCACCTCAAATCTTAGTTCTGGCGGGTTTTTGACGCCGTTAATAGGGCGATTTGTGACCACGAGCATAAAAAAGAGTCTGGCATACAATTATCCAGTAATTACCACTTTTATCACGTAGTGGCGGGCGGCTTCTTTCTTTACCTTTTGGCTAATACGCATTATTCAGGAGGAAGGCGATGGCTCTGGTAATTGAATTCATATGTGATTTGCCCAACGGCGTACATGCGCGCCCGGCAAGCCTGGTCGAAACGCTGTGCAATACTTTTTCGTCTTCGGTCGAATGGTTAAATATCCGCACGGAAGGGCGCGGGAACGCGAAAAGCGCGCTGGCGATTATCGGCACCAATACCTTGAAGGGGGACCGCTGTGAGCTGATCGTCAGCGGAGAGGACGAAGAACAGGCGTTCGCCGCGCTATCGGCGTTTATCCGCGACGAATTTCCGCACTGCGATGCGCCGCTGCCGACGGCTGAGCAGATGGATGTTCAGCCGGTTCCTGAATCCCTCTCGCGCCTCAATCCCACGCTGTTTCACGCCTTACCGGTCTGCGCCGGCAGCGCGGGCGGCAGGCTCACCCATCTTAAGTCCCTCGATCTGCGCGATTTAGGCGCGCTACCGGCGGCGGGTGCCATCGAACAGGAGCAGGCGGCGCTGGATAAAGGGCTGACTCTGCTGGTGAAAAACATTGAGTTTCGCCTGCTGGATAACGACGGCACCGCCAGCGCGATCCTGGAAGCGCATCGCTCTCTGGCGACCGACGCTTCGCTGCACCAGCACCTGCTGGACGGGCTGCTGAGCGGCCTGAGCTGCGCCGAAGCGGTGGTCGCTAGCGGTGAACATTTTTGCGCCCAGTTCAGCGCGTCAGGCAACAGTTATTTGCAGGAGCGCGTGCTGGACGTTCGCGACGTCTGCTTCCAGTTGCTCCAGCATATCTACGGCGAAGCGCGCTTCCCGGCGCCGGGTAAGCTGACGGAAGAGGTCATCTGCCTCGCCGATGAACTCACTCCCAGCCAGTTTCTTGAGCTGGATAAAACCCTGCTTAAAGGCCTGCTGCTGCGCAGCGGCGGCACCACTTCACATACGGTGATCCTCGCGCGTTCGTTCAATATTCCCACTCTGGTAGGCGTCGATATGGAGGCGCTGTTGCCGTGGGTCGATCGGCGAGTGCAGATTGACGGTAACGCCGGGCTGGTGGTGGTCAATCCCGATCAAGCGGTGGCGCGCTACTATCAGCAGGAGGCCTGGGTGCAGGCGCAGATCCGCCGCCAGCAGCAGGCCTGGCTGGATAAAGAGGGGCGTACGGAAGACGGGATTCGTCTGGAAGTGGCGGCCAATATCGCCCATTCGGTAGAGGCGACGGCGGCCTTCAACAACGGCGCGCAGTCGGTAGGCCTGTTCCGCACCGAAATGCTCTATATGGACAGGCCCAGCGCGCCCTCGGAAAACGAGCTCTACAACATATTTTGCCAGGCGCTGGAGCCGGCCAACGGGCGCAGCATTATCATCCGCACTATGGATATCGGCGGCGACAAGCCGGTGGCCTACCTCAACATTCCGGCGGAGAACAACCCGTTTCTCGGCTACCGGGCGGTGCGTATTTACGCAGAGTTTCAGGCGCTGTTCCGCACCCAGCTGCGGGCGATTTTGCGCGCCTCGGCGCACGGCGCGCTGAAAATCATGATCCCGATGATTTCCTCGATGGAGGAGATTCTGTGGGTGAAGGAGCAGTTGGCGGATGCCAAACAGTCGCTGCGCAGCGAACATATTCCGTTTGATGAGAAGATCCCGCTGGGCATTATGCTCGAAGTGCCGTCGGTGATGTTTATCATCGATCAGTGCTGCGAAGAGATTGATTTCTTTAGTATCGGCAGTAACGACCTGACCCAGTATCTGCTGGCGGTCGATCGCGATAATGCCAAGGTGACGCGCCACTACAACAGCCTTAACCCGGCCTTTTTGCGCGCGCTGGATTATGCGGTTCAGGCGGTGCATCGTCAGGGTAAATGGATCGGCCTGTGCGGCGAGCTGGGGGCCAAAGGCTCGGTGCTGCCGCTGCTGGTAGGGCTGGGGCTCGATGAGCTAAGCATGAGCGCGCCGTCGATCCCCGCGACCAAGGCGCGTCTGGCGCAGCTCGATAGCCGCGCCTGCCGTCAGTTGCTGAATCAGGCGATGCAGTGCCGTACTTCGCTGGAGGTCGAGCACCTGCTGGCCCAGTTCCGCATGACCCAGCAGGACGCGCCGCTGATTACCCCTCAGTGCATTACGCTGAACAGCGACTGGCGCAGTAAAGAGGAGGTGATTAAGGGCATGACCGACAATCTGCTGCTGGCCGGGCGCTGCCGCTATCCGCGTAAGCTGGAAGCCGATCTGTGGGCCCGCGAAGCGGTGTTCTCCACCGGGCTGGGCTTTAGCTTCGCCATTCCGCACAGTAAATCGGAGCATATCGAGCAGTCGACCATCAGCGTCGCCCGCCTGGCGCAGCCGGTAGCGTGGGGCGACGACGAGGTGCAGTTTGTGATTATGCTGACGCTGAACAAACATTCGGCGGGCGATCAGCATATGCGTATTTTCTCGCGGCTGGCGCGGCGCATTATGCATGCGGAGTTCCGGCAATCGCTGGTGACGGCGCAGAGCAGCGAGGCGATCGCGGCGCTGCTGCAGCGCGAGCTGGAGCTGTAGTTATCTCCCCGGTGGCGCTGCGCTTACCGGGGCTACGGGTTACCAGCCGTCTGCGAAGGAGTAGCCCGGGTAAGGCGTTTACGCCGCGACCCGGGATTTTCGGGTTCGGCGCCTGAGGGAGCAAGATTGGGTAGCCCGGACAGGCGCGTAAGCGCCGCCTCCGGGGAGATTTTTATGCAGCTGTGGATATGTCTCTGAAACGACGTGATATGTAGCGATGCCCTGGTCCCCGCTGAAATCGGCGAACCGGGAGATGAGCGCAGTGCGCAGCACCGATTTCTTTGCGGGACCGCGGGGATTGTAAAGGGGGAGACGGTTTTCTCCCCCTTTACCCGTTCACGTACCACGGTGAGACATTTTCTGCGGGATAGCGGTGAACGGAACCCCTGCATGCTTTCCCGGAGGCGGCGCTTACGCGCCTGTCCGGGCGACCTGGTGTGCGGCAATCGCCTGACAAATCGCTTCGCCCACCTGCTGGGTGGAGGCGGTGCCTTGCATATCCGGCGTCTTCGGTCCGCTGGCGATGGTTTGCTCAATCGCCGCCAGAATGCCGTCATGGGCGGCCTGATAGCGCGCGTCGCCGTTGCCGAGGAAGTCGAGCATCATCGCGCCGGCCCAGATGGTGGCAATCGGGTTGGCGATATTTTTGCCGTAGATATCCGGCGCGGAACCGTGCACCGCTTCAAACAGCGACGGGAAGGTGCGGTCCGGGTTGAGATTCGCCGACGGAGCAATGCCGATAGTGCCGGTACAGGCAGGACCGAGGTCGGAGAGAATATCGCCGAACAGGTTGGAGCCGACCACCACGTCAAAACGCTCAGGCTGCAGCACGAAGCGGGCGCACAGAATATCAATATGCTGTTTATCCCATTTCACCTCCGGGTATTCCTGCGCCATCGCTTCGACGCGCTGGTCCCAGAAGGGCATGCTGATGGCCAGACCGTTGGATTTGGTCGCCGACGTTAGCGTTCTGCGCGGGCGGCTTTGCGCTAATTCAAAAGCGTAGCGCAGAATGCGGTCAACGCCGCGGCGGGTAAATACCGACTCCTGAATCACCACTTCATGTTCGGTCCCCGGATTCACATGCCCGCCGAGGGCGGAGTATTCCCCTTCGGTATTCTCGCGCACCACGTAAAAATCGATATCGCCGGGCTGCTTACCCGCCAGCGGGCAGGGGACGCCGGGGAACAGGCGCACCGGACGCAGGTTGACGTACTGGTCAAATTCGCGGCGGAACTTCAGCAGCGAGCCCCACAGGGAGATGTGATCCGGCACGATATCCGGCCAGCCGACCGCGCCGAAGTAGATCGCATCGAACGTTTGCAGCTGTGCGCGCCAGTCGTCGGGCATCATGGCGCCGTGTTGCGCGTAATAGTCGCAGCTGGCCCACTCAAAGTGCTCGAAGCTTAACGCCAGCCCCCAGCGTTCGGCGGCGGCCTGCAGCACGCGGACGCCTTCCGGCAGCACTTCTTTACCGATGCCATCGCCGGGGATGGCGGCAATACGTAAGGTTTTATTCATCATTGTTCTCAGTTTCAGGTAAGGGAAATTGACTTCATCTCTATCCTATAATTGACTGATTCATAATTAATCCCGCCAACTGGTGAAACATAAAACACGAATCATGAATAATCTGCCGCTGCTGAACGATTTGCGCGTCTTTATGCTGGTTGCCCGCCGCGCCGGTTTTGCCGCCGCCGCTGAAGAGCTGGGGGTCTCTCCGGCTTTCGTCAGCAAGCGCGTGTCGCTGCTGGAGCAAACGCTCAACGTCCAGCTGCTGCACCGCACCACCCGACGCGTCGCTATCACCGAAGAGGGGGAGCGCATCTACGAATGGGGGCTGCGCATCCTGCAGGACGTCGATCAGATGATGGATGAGCTCTCCGATGCGCGGCAGGTGCCGCAGGGGACGCTGCGGATTATCAGCAGCTTTGGCTTTGGCCGGCGGGTAGTCGCGCCGGCGCTCTCCGAGCTGGCCCGTAGCTACCCGCAGCTGGAGATCCGTTTCGACGTCGCCGACCGGCTGGTGGATTTAGCCAATGAAGGCGTCGATCTGGATATTCGCGTCGGCGACGACATCGCTCCTAACCTGATTGCCCGCCAGCTTGCTACCAACCATCGAATTCTCTGTGCTTCGCCGGAATTTATCGCCCGTCACCCGGCGCCAAAGCAGCTTAGCGACCTTGCCGCCTTACCCTGCCTGGTGATCAAAGAGCGCGACCGGCCCTTTGGCGTCTGGCAGCTGCGCGATAAAGAGGGCGAGCACGCCATCAAGGTGACCGGGCCGCTGTCGTCAAACCACGGCGAAATCGTCCATCAGTGGTGCCTCGAGGGGCAGGGGATCGCGCTGCGCTCGTGGTGGGACGTCAGGGAAAATATCGCCAGCGGCAACCTGGTGCATCTGCTGCCGGAGTATTACCAGCCTGCCAATATTTGGGCGGTATACGTCTCGCGGCTGGCGACCTCGGCCAAAATTCGCACCACCGTGGAGTTTTTACGCCGCTACTTCCGCCAGCGCTTTCCGCAGCAGGACGACGAGGCAACATTGCCGACGGCAGGCGCCGTCGGCCGGGGGGATTAAACGCCGAGCCTGTCGCGCAGGCTGTAGTAGGCCGCGCCCATGGCGGTAAATGGAATGCGCAGGCTGCGCCCGCCGGGGAACGGATAGTGCGGTAGCTTCGCAAAGGCGTCGAAACGTTCGGCGTCGCCGCGCAGCAGCTCCGAAATCAGCCGTCCGGCGAGGTGGGTACAGGTGACGCCGTGGCCGCTGTAGCCTTGCATATAGTAGATATTGTTATCGAGGCGGCCAAACTGCGGCATCCTTGAGAGGGTCAGCAGGAAGTTGCCGGTCCAGCGATAGTCGATTTTCACCCCCTGCAGCTGCGGGAAGGTTTTCAGCAGCTTCGGCATAATCAGCCGCTCAACGTCGTCCGGATCGCGCGCGCCGTACACCACGCCGCCGCCGTACAGCAGGCGGTTATCGGCGGTCAGACGGTAGTAATCCAGCAGGTAGTTACAATCCTCCACGCAGTAGTTTTTCGGGATCAGCGAGCGCGCCAGATCCTCAGCCAGCGGCGCGGTGGCGACCACCTGGGTGCCGCACGGCATGCTGCGTTTCGCCAGCTCCGGCTCGAGCTTATCGCCGAGATAGGCGTTACCGGCGACGATCACATAGCGGGCGGTAACCTGCCCGCGTTCGGTAGTCACCACCGCCGGGCTGCTGTGCTGAATGCGGGTGACCGGTGATTGTTCGTAAACCCGACCGCCGTTTAGCCGAATGGCGTCCGCCTCGCCAATCGCCAGGTTCAGCGGATGAATATGGCCGCCGCTGTGGTCCAGCAGGGCGCCGGCGTAGCGGTCGCTGTCCACTTCGCGGCGAATGGCGCTGGCATCCAGCAGCTCCAGCTGGGTATTGCCGTAGCGCTCCCAGTTCGCCTTCTGCTCTTCCAGCGTCTCCAGCTGTTTATGGTTCAGCGCGACAAATAGCCCGCCGGGGCGATAGTCGCACTGGATTTGATAGCGCTGGATGCGCGCGCGAATAATGTCGCCGCCTTCAAACATCATGCTGCCGAGCATTTTTGCCGCGTCCGGACCGTAGGTTTTTTCGATAACGTCGATATCGCGACTATAGGAGTTAACCAGCTGGCCGCCGTTACGCCCGCTGGCGCCGAAGCCGATGCGCGCGCCTTCCAGCAGCACCACATCGTAGCCCATTTCGGCCAGATGCAGCGCCGATGAGAGGCCGGTATAGCCGCCGCCGACGACGCAGACGTCGCAGCTGATTGATTCGTCCAGCGTCGGGAACGGCTCATAGCGGTTGGCGCTGGCGGCGTAATAGCTGGTGGTATGTTCGCTCATGATTAAGACTCCAGGGCAATCCAGATAGTTTTCAGTTCAGTGAATTTTTCCAGCGCGTGCAGGGACTTATCGCGTCCGTTGCCGCTCTGCTTGTAGCCGCCGAAGGGCACGGTCATATCGCCATCGTTGTAGTTGTTCACGAAGACGGAGCCGGCTTTAAGACGGCGGCTGACGCGGTGAGCGCGGGAGAGATCGCGGGTCCAGACCGCCGCGCCGAGGCCGTAGCGGCTATCGTTGGCCAGCGCCAGCGCCTGCTCCTCGTTTTTAAAGCGGGTCACCACCAGCACCGGGCCGAAGATCTCCTCCTGGCTGAGCGGGGAGGCGGGGTCGACGTCGACGAAGATGGTCGGGCCGACCGCCGCGGGCCACGGATTTTTGCGCCCGTCCAGCAGCAGCGTGCTGTGCGCTTCGCCGGCGCGAATAAAGCTGTGGACGCTATCGGCATGGGTGTTGTCGATCAGCATGCCCATAGTGGTATTCGGGTCGAGTGGATTGCCCGGCTGCCAGCCCTTTGCCTGCTCTTTCAGGAGATCGAGAAAGCGGTCGGCGATGCTCTCTTCCAGCAGCAGGCGGGTACCGGCGATACAGACCTGGCCCTGGTTGTAAAAAATACCGCCGGCGGTCGCGTTGACTGCTTTTTGTAGATCCGGGCAGTCGGCAAAGACGATATTGGCGCTTTTGCCGCCCGCCTCCAGCCAGACGCGTTTCATATTACTGTCGCCCGCGTCCTTCAGTAGTTGTTTAGCGGTGCGGGTGGAGCCGGTAAAGGTAATCACTTCGACGTCCGGATGCAGCGCTAGCGCCTGACCGGCTTCATGGCCGAAACCGCTCACCACGTTAAATACGCCGTCCGGCAGTCCGGCCTGTTTTGCTAAGCCCGCCAGACGTAGGGCGGTAAGCGGGGATTTTTCCGACGGCTTGAGCACCACGCTGTTGCCGGACGCCAGCGCCGGGCCAAGCTTCCAGCAGGCCAGCAGCAGCGGGAAATTCCACGGCACCACCGCCGCAATCACGCCAATCGGTTCGCGGACGATCATGGCCAGTTCGTTGCCGCCGGTGGGGGCGACTTCGCCGTAGACTTTATCGATAGCTTCGGCATACCAGCGGATCGCGCGGGCGGCGCCGGGGATATCGTCGCGCAGGCTGTGGCGAATCGGCTTGCCGGTGTCGAGGGTTTCCAGCAGCGCCAGCTCTTCGCGATGGGCGTCCATCAGGTCGGCGAATTTTGTCAGCACCGCTTTGCGCTGGGCAGGAGACGCCTGCGACCAGTCGCCGCGATCGAAAACGCCGCGGGCGGCCTGGACCGCGCGATCGACGTCGGCCTTTTTGCCGCGCGCGACCTCGGCAAGGGTCTGCTGCGCTGCCGGGTCGATGGTGGCAAACACGCTATTATCGGCGGCGGCGCTGTATTCGCCGTTAATAAATAAGCGTGTCTCAATCGTCAGTTCGCGTGCTTTTTGTTGCCAGTAAGCCAGGTTGTGAAAATCCATCATGACTCCTTAATAACGTAATCGGGAAAAGATAAAAATTGGCTATTTCTGACCCTCAGGGCGCAGGGCGTCCCCGGGGTTGATTACCGTGTAAATTGCCCGTTAACGGGCGTGAATTATCCGGGGCCAGCGGAATACCTTTTTCCGCATTGCGCAAGGTGAACTAGCGTTTTCTTCGCGCCGCCGGAATGAATCCCCGGCGGCGCAGGCCTGAAGAAAGCCTGAGAAAACCTCAGGCTAAAAAATCAGAATGTGGTGGGAGTATGGGCGCTAATGATTCGGCAGATACCCGCCGAGGTGTTGCTGAAGCTATGCGGTATGCCGGTGTTAATGGCATAGCTTTGCCCAGCCACCAGGTGATACGCCTGACCGTTAATGGTCAGCACGACTTCACCCTCCAGTATGGTGCCTATCTCCTCACCCTGATGCTTGATCCTCTCCCCGGTTGTGGTTCCAGGCTGGTACGTTTCAAAAATCATCGCCAGCGTGCGGTTCGGATTGCCATTATGAACCAGCTTCATCGACACCCCCTGACTGCCGATTTCAATCAGATCGTCCTGATTGATAACCACCTGGGGTTCAGCCGGTTTTTCTGGTTCAGAAAAGAATTCCGAGAGCGACAGCCCGTAGACTTTCAGCAGCTTTTGCAGCGTACTGATGGCAGGACTGACTTTGTCCTGTTCTATGGTGCTGATGGCACTATGTGTTAACCCAGACAGTTCGGCGGCACGACGCTGTGAGAGACCCAGCTGTTGGCGGATCTCTGACAGACGTTTCCCTGGCGCCAGTCCGTCATCGCTCATATTTGCATTTCCTTAACGGTAGTGGTCAGAGTCGCTGTTTTTCGGCGACATAGTTCTGACAGGCGGTGATAAAACCCTCAAACAACATTCGCGACAGGGCGTATTCGCTACTGTTCCATTCAGGATGCCACTGCACGCCGAGGGCGAAAGGATGGTCGTTAACGCTGACCGCTTCCGCCAGCCCGTCCGGAGAACGCGCCTCCACGCGCAGCCGTGGACCCGTGGTTTTCGCTCCCTGTCCGTGTAACGAGTTTACCCAAAACGTGTTGCAGCCCGGTATTAACTGAGAAAGTAATCCTCCTTCCTGAACCTGAACTTCATGCGAGGGCGCATATTGCTGCTCGACGGGAAGTTCGGGGTCCTCGCGGTGTTCAAGAAGCTCAGGCTGCTCGAACAGACGACGATACAGAGTCCCGCCGGTGGCGACAACCAGTTCCTGTAGTCCACGGCAGATGGCGAAAATGGGGATGCGCCTTTCGAGCGCGGCGTCGATCAGCGCCATGCTCAGAAGATCACGCCCGGGATCGGCGTCAGGCTCATCGCCGTTTTCACCATAGAGGTGCGGCTGTACGTTGCTCGGGCTGCCGGGCAGATAAATACCATCCAGTTTTGGCAGTAGCGCGGAAAGCAGTTCCGGCTCCGCCAGCGCGTGCGGCAGGGCAATCGGCACGCCGCCGGCGTTAACAATCGCGTTCAGATACTTCTCTTGCAGAGTCTGGGTCTGGTGACCCTTAAGCCTGTTTCGACACATCACCACGCCAATAACTGGCTTGTACATTATATTTTCCATGATCGCCCTCACAAAGTGGACTAAATTATGACCGGATTAGCGGGTAAAACGGCCATTTCGTTCAATATTTTCTCAATCTAGCAGTGGATATAGCCCTTTGCAAACTTAATTTAACATTTGACAAACAATTTGTTTGCATACACATTCGAAGAGTGGACATTATATTTAACAGTGCCATTCAGGGTCCGAAACTAAAACAACGGCGGTGAATCATGGAAACCAATATCGTAGAAGTTGAGAATTTTGTTCAGCAGTCGGAAGAGAGACGGGTAAGCGCGTTCACCTGGGAAGTGAAGCGCTACCTCGAGCGTTACCCCAATACGCAATACGTAGATGTACTGTTAACCGACCTGAACGGCTGCTTCCGCGGTAAGCGGATCCCGGTGTCCGGCCTGAGCAAACTGGAGAAGGGCTGCTATTTCCCGGCTTCGGTGTTCGCGATGGACATTCTCGGCAACGTGGTGGAAGAGGCGGGACTCGGCCAGGAGATGGGCGAACCGGATCGCACCTGCGTACCGGTGCTGGGAACCTTAACGCCGTCAGCGGCGGACCCGGAATACATCGGTCAGGTTCTGCTGACCATGGTTGATGAAGATGGCGCTCCCTTTGACGTTGAGCCGCGGAACGTTCTGAACCGGCTCTGGCAGCAGCTGCGCCAGCGCGGGCTGTTCCCCGTGGTAGCGGTAGAGCTGGAGTTCTATTTACTTGACCGCAAGCGCGACGCGGAAGGCTACCTGCAGCCGCCGTGCGCGCCGGGAACCGGCGATCGCAATACCCAGAGTCAGGTTTACTCCGTCGACAACCTCAACCACTTTGCCGACGTGCTGAACGAAATCGATGAGATCGCCCGGCTCCAGCTGATCCCGGCGGACGGCGCGGTGGCGGAAGCCTCTCCCGGTCAGTTTGAAATCAACCTCCACCATACCGATAACGTGCTCGACGCCTGCGATGACGCGCTGGCGTTAAAACGTCTCGTGCGTTTGATGGCGGAGAAGCATAAGATGCACGCCACTTTTATGGCCAAACCCTATGAAGAGCACGCCGGTAGCGGGATGCATATCCATATCAGCATGCAGAACAACAAAGGCGAGAACGTGTTGGCGGACGCGGACGGCGAAGATTCCGCGATGTTAAAACGCGCGCTCGCCGGGATGATTGACCTGATGCCGGCGTCGATGGCGCTGCTGGCGCCGAACGTCAACTCGTATCGTCGTTTCCAGCCGGGAATGTACGTGCCGACCCAGGCGTCGTGGGGGCACAACAACCGGACGGTGGCGCTGCGCATTCCGTGCGGCGATCGGCACAACCACCGCGTCGAGTATCGCGTGGCCGGGGCGGACGCCAACCCGTACCTGGTGATGGCGGCGATTTTCGCCGGCATCCTCCACGGTCTGGATAATCCGCTGCCGCTACAGGAAGAGGTGGAAGGCAACGGCCTTGAGCAGGAGGGGCTGCCGTTCCCGATTCGCCAGAGCGATGCGCTGTGGGAGTTTATGCAAAACGATCACCTGCGCGAGCGGCTTGGCGAACGTTTCTGCCACGTTTATCACGCCTGTAAAAACGACGAATTACTGCAGTTTGAGCGGCTGATCACGGAAACCGAAATCGAGTGGATGTTGAAAAACGCCTGATTGCCGCCCCGCAGGGGGCAGCTTAGCGTTATCACGAGTAGCATCATACGGCCTGAGCGGAGCCTGGTCGGACGTTTTTGCTGGGAGCCCAGCCATTCCCGGATGCCGCGTTAAGGAGCGCAGGCGGCAACGGGGCTTCAGTTAACGACACAGTGTGTAACGAGGTAGGAAATGATGCAGATGTTTAAATATCCGCAGGGAGAAGGGGGCCGTCATGGCCGCATGGAGTGCGCCGCCACCGCTCGTCGGTTCTTTTTACCTTTTGATTTGCCATTAACCCCGTTGCGAAGCAGGTTGGTTTCCCGGTCTCTACGACCGCAAACCCGGATGTGCAGCGGGGGAAATGGCCATGGCTATTAACACCTCTCTCGATAACGCCTCTGAAGCGGGCAAACCGCGGCTGCGCAAGTCTCTCAAGCTGTGGCAGGTGGTGATGATGGGCCTCGCCTATCTGACCCCGATGACGGTTTTTGATACTTTCGGCATCGTTTCCGGCATCAGCAACGGCCACGTTCCGGCCTCCTATCTGCTGGCGCTGGCCGGCGTGCTGTTTACCGCCATTAGCTACGGTAAGCTGGTACGCCAGTTTCCGCAGGCGGGATCGGCGTATACCTACGCGCAGAAGTCGATCAGCCCGCACGTCGGGTTTATGGTGGGCTGGTCTTCGCTGCTGGATTATCTGTTCCTGCCGATGATCAACGTTCTGCTGGCCAAGATTTATCTTTCCGCGCTGTTTCCGGACGTGCCGCCCTGGGTATGGGTGGTGACGTTTGTGGCCATTCTGACCGCGGCGAACCTGAAAAGCGTCAATCTGGTGGCGAACTTCAATACCCTGTTCGTGCTGGTGCAGATCTCAATCATGGTGGTCTTTATCGTGCTGGTGGTGCAAGGGCTGCATAAAGGGGAGGGCGTCGGTACCGTCTGGTCGCTCCAGCCATTTATTAGCCAGAACGCGCACCTGATCCCGATTATTACCGGGGCGACGATAGTCTGCTTTTCGTTCCTCGGCTTTGATGCGGTGACGACCCTCTCCGAAGAGACGCCGGACGCCGCGCGGGTGATCCCGAAAGCTATCTTCCTGACCGCGGTCTACGGCGGGGTGATTTTTATTGCCGCCTCGTTCTTTATGCAGCTCTTTTCCCCGACATTAGCCGTTTTAAAGACCCGGATGCGGCGCTGCCGGAGATCGCCCTCTACGTCGGCGGCAAGCTGTTCCAGTCGATTTTCCTGTGCACCACCTTTGTGAATACCCTGGCGTCAGGCCTGGCCTCACACGCCAGCGTTTCGCGCCTGCTGTACGTCATGGGCCGCGATAACGTTTTCCCGGAGCGCATTTTCGGCTATGTCCATCCAAAATGGCGGACTCCGGCGCTGAACGTGATCATGGTGGGCATCGTCGCGCTGTCGGCGCTGTTCTTCGACCTGGTCACCGCCACGGCGTTGATTAACTTTGGCGCGCTGGTGGCGTTCACCTTCGTTAACCTGTCGGTGTTTAATCACTTCTGGCGGCGGAAGGGCTTTAACAAAACCTGGAAAGATCGCTTTCACTATCTGCTGCTGCCGATGGTCGGCGCGCTGACGGTGGGCGTTCTGTGGATTAACCTGGAGGCGACCTCGCTGACGCTCGGTCTGATATGGGCGGGCCTGGGTTTGCTGTATCTGACTTATCTGACCCGCCGCTTCCGTAAGCCGCCGCCGCAGTTTGACGGGGCTAAAGCGGAACAGGCCTGGGAATCGTAACGATTTTTTAGTTCAGACATAAAGGCAGGCCGGCGAGCCTGCCTTCTTTTTGTCATTCTCGTTTGAAATCAGGCGGTCGGGGAGAAATAGCAGGGGCAGAAGGTAAGAATAGTGAGGATGAATTATTTCTTTTTCTTATGAGTTGGCAGCTGTGCGGAGCGCCGATCCTTGACATAGGAGACCAGGCTGTAGATGGCTACTCCCAGCAAAACCACCGCGACGATAAAGAGCAGGATACCTGACATAGATTAACCTAATGTTATGTTTAACATGAAGAAAAAATACCGTGATATCGGGATAATAGCATCGGGATATTTCTTAAAGATGACCCGATGAATCAGACGAGAATAGACTGCCAGCAGTGCACTGAAATTATTATTTACATGAATAAATGTGAAGAGTAAAGCGCGATGATGGTGAAAAAATGAACGAGTAACACTCGTTTAAGCGAATTTACAGACGAGAGCGCGACGGGCTGCTACCCTTGGCCCGCTAAATAAGGGGTGAGAGTCACAAATGTTTAATAAGCAAATCATCGCTGTTGTTGGGCCGCTGCTGGTTCTGACGTCGTTCAATAGCCTGGCCGAGCCCGGGAACCCGTCAATTCGCGAACGTATTGTCGATCAGGTTTTAAAACCCTGCGAAGGTAAAAAAGCTGGCGATAAAGTGCTGATCGTCGACCATCGCGGCGGCAAGCATGAAGCTATCTGCACCCTCGCGGCGGTGCCGCTGCCGGAGTAACGCCATCCCTCTGATTTCACGCTTCCTGCGTCACGGCGGAAAGCGTATTTCTTTCCGCACTTTGCGAGCCATTGCCCGGAAAAATGTCATAAATTTGTCACAATTAAGGCGATGATAATCACTGACTGAGGGTTAAGGGATGAGAAAAAGTCTACTCGCCGCCGCCGTGGCCGGCGTTGTCTTACTGTCCGCTGGCGTCCAGGCGCAGGAACAGGCCGCACCGGAAGGGTATCAGCTTCAGCAGGTGCTGATCATGAGCCGCCATAACCTGCGCGCGCCGCTGGCGAACAACGGCAGCGTGCTGGAGCAATCCACGCCGAAGTCCTGGCCGGAGTGGGATGTTCCCGGCGGCCAGCTGACGACCAAGGGCGGGGTGCTGGAAGTCTATATGGGGCACTATATGCGTGAATGGCTGGCGCAGCAGGGGCTGGTGACCAGCGGCGAATGCCCGCCGGAGAACGCGGTCTACGCCTATGCCAATAGCCTGCAGCGCACCGTCGCGACCGCGCAGTTCTTTATTACCGGCGCGTTTCCCGGCTGCGGGGTGACGGTGCACCATCAGGAAAAAATGGGCACCATGGACCCAACGTTTAATCCGGTGATCGTCGACGATTCCGCCGCCTTCAGCGAAAAGGCGGTGCAGGCGATGGAGAAAGAGCGGCAGGGGATGCAACTGGGCGAAAGCTATAAGCTGCTGGAGGCGATAACCGACTACCGCAATTCTCCGTCCTGTAAAGAGAAGCAGCAGTGCTCGCTGAGCGAAGGGAAGGATACCTTTAGCGCCAAATATCAGCAGGAGCCTGGCGTTTCCGGGCCGCTTAAGGTCGGTAACTCGCTGGTTGACGCCTTTACGCTGCAGTATTACGAGGGATTCCCGAAAGACCAGGTCGCCTGGGGCGAAATCAAAACCGATAAGCAGTGGCAGGTGCTGTCGAAGTTGAAAAACGGCTATCAGGATAGCCTGTTTACTTCCCCTGAAGTGGCGCGCAACGTGGCTAAGCCGCTGGTGAAATATATTGACAACGCGCTGGTGGGCGATGCGGCGAAGGCGGCGAAAGTGACGCTGCTGGTGGGACACGACTCCAACATCGCTTCGCTGCTGACGGCGCTGGATTTTAAACCCTATCAGCTGCATAACCAATATGAGCGCACGCCTATCGGCGGCAAGCTGGTGTTCCAGCGCTGGCATGATAACGGCGGCAATCGTGATTTGATGAAGATTGAGTACGTCTATCAAAGCACCGAGCAGCTGCGCAATGCCGATGCGTTAACCCTGCAGTCGCCGCCGCAGCGGGTGACGCTGGCGCTGAACGGCTGTCCGGTCGATGATAACGGCTTCTGCCCGATGGACACCTTCAAAAAAGTGATGGCCGAGGCGACAAAATAACAGAGCATAAAAAACCCGGAGCAATCCGGGTTTTCGGTTATGGCGGGCGCAGGCGCTCCGCTGATGTAGCCCGAGCAAGTCGCTCTGCGCCGCCCCCGGGAAGCTCATGCAAGAACTCCCGGAGGCGGTATTGCGTACCTGTCCGGGCTACACGTTTTTGCGTTCGATAGTTTGTTCGCCCCAGAACAGGGAGTCTTTATCCGTTTTGGCGAAGGCGAGGGGCAGGACTTCATCGCTGCCTTCCTCCCAGATTTTCTCCGCCAGCTTTTCATCGTAATGGGCTAATTCAAAAATCGCCTCGGCAATTTCAGGAGACGTATTGCGCAGACTTGCCCATTCACCGACGCGGTGGGCCTTTGCTTCTTGATTCGGCATGCTTTCCTCCTGCTGAAGATTAACCGTGTAGTTTTACTGCCAGGCCCGCAACGTGCTCTCCCTGATAGCGGGCAATCGCCAGCTCCTCTTCGCTCGGCTGACGCGAGCCGTCGCCGCCGGCAATGGTGGTGGCGCCGTAAGGCGTACCGCCGCGAACCTGCGAGACATCAAATAGCTCCTGGGCGCCGTAGCCGATCGGCACAATAATCATCCCGTGGTGGGCAAGGGTGGTCCAGGTTGAGGTAATGGTTTGTTCCTGGCCGCCGCCGGTGCCGGTCGAGCTAAACACGCTGGCCAGCTTGCCGTACAGCGCCCCGGATGCCCACAGACCGCCGGTCTGATCGAGGAAGGTGCGCATCTGTCCGGACATATTGCCGAAACGGGTAGGGGTACCAAAGATGATGGCGTCGTACTCCGCCAGCTCCTGCGGCGTGGCGACGGGCGCGTTTTGCGTTTTCCCGCCTGCTTTGGCAAAAACCTCTGCCTGCATGGTTTCCGGCACGCGCTTCACGACCACTTCAACGCCATCCACCTTGTTTGCCCCTTCGGCGACGGCATGCGCCATGGTCTCGATGTGTCCGTACATAGAATAATAAAGCACCAGAATCTTAGCCATTTGCATCACTCCTCGGTTGCGTTATGAGCCAGCCAGTCGACTGGCTATCTTTAAAGATAAGACCTGTGACGAAGAGTGCAAATGCAACAATCATTTATTTGATTTATAACAAAATTGCAAAAAACGAGGACTGTTGCAAAAAGATACATCTTTAGTGGCGCCATTTTAGGCTGTCATAAGAGCCGCTTAGCGCGCGTCCGGCGTAATAGCGGCAGTTCTTATACAAAATCTATTTCAGGATGTGACGATATCCACCCGGCACGGCTTTCCTTCGCTAACCTTAAAAGCACGTGATACGCAACCCGTATCGCGGAGGCTAAAGCCTCGTGTTTCACCTAATGCAGCATGATGTCTAACCTAAATGGAGGTCAGTAATGGCAAACCATCGTGGCGGCGCCGGCAACTTTGCCGAAGACCGTGAAAGAGCATCAGAAGCAGGTCGTAAAGGTGGCCAGCACAGCGGGGGGAACTTTAAAAACGATCCTCAACGCGCATCCGAAGCGGGTAAGAAAGGGGGTAAAAACAGTCATGGTAGCCGCGAAAGCTAGCGTCCCCTGATTGTTTGCTGATGGGGGTTAATCTCCCGGGCCCGACCCCATCGCCCTCGCCGCCGACGTTACGTCGGCGGTTTTTTTTGTCTCTTTGCCGCGGCCGTTGAGCGGGAGGAACTCCCGGCTCGCGGCTACGGGTTTACCGTTGCCTGCGGACCGGTAGCCCGGACAAGGCGCGTTAAGCGCCGCCTCCGGGAAGCAACGCAGCTTCCGTAGCAGCACACGCTTTCATACTGGGGTGACGTTAGTTTGCCCGGCCTCACGCGGACGGCGGTTAAGCAGAGCGTGCAGCAGAATTGCGCCGAAGGTGGCCGTACCGATCCCGCCGAGGGTGAAGCCGCCGAGAGAAAGCGCGAAATCGCCCGCCCCCAGCACCAGCGTCACCGCCACCATAATCAGATTCGCGTTCTGGCTCAAATCCACGCGGTTCTGCACCCAAATCCGCGCGCCCGCGACGGCAATCAGGCCGAACACCACAATCGATGCGCCCCCGATCACCGGTCCCGGAATGGTATGGATCAGCGCGCCGAATTTCGGTGAAAATCCAAGCAGCATCGCAATCAGCGCCGCCGCGACGAACACCAGCGTTGAGTACACTTTGGTGACCGCCATCACGCCGATATTCTCCGCGTAGGTGGTCACCCCGCTGCCGCCGACCGAGCCGGAGAGCATCGTGGCCAGCCCGTCGCCGACGAACGCCCGCCCCATGTACGGGTCCATATTGCGACCGGTCATCCCGGCTACCGCCTTCAGGTGACCGAGGTTTTCCGCCACCAGAATCACCGCCACGGGGGCGATCAGCATCATTGCCTGGCCGTTAAAGGTCGGGGCGGTTATCTGCGGCAAGCCAAACCACGCCGCCTGCGCAAGCAGGCTAAAATCCAGCGGTTTGCCCAGCCCGAGGCCGTTGGCCAGCAGCGCGTACAGCGCGCAGGCAATAATCAGCCCGACGAGGATCAGCAGGCGCTGCAGCATTCCGCGGGTAAACACCGCCACCAGACCGATGCACAGCACCGTCAGCACCGCCATCCAGCCGTCGAACGGCGTCGCTGACACGCTGCGCACCGCGATTGGCGCGAGGTTAAGGCCGATCGCCATGACCACCGCGCCGGTAACTACCGGCGGCATCAGCCGCTCGATCCAGCGGGTGCCGATTTTCATCACCACCAGGCCAATCAGGGTATAAACCAGCCCGCAGAGAATAATCCCGCCCAGCGCGACGCTGAGGTGCGGGTTAAGTCCCTGGCCGTTGAAGCCGGTGACGGCGATCACCACGCCGACGAAGGCGGCGCTGGAGCCCAGGTAGCTCGGCACGCGCCCGCCGGTAACCAAAAAGAACAGCAGGGTGCCGACGCCGGACATCAGGATCGACAGATTGGGATCCAGCCCCATCAGGATTGGCATCAGAACGGTCGCGCCAAACATCGCCACCGCGTGCTGAACGCCCATCACCACGGTTTGCCCGACCGACAGCCGTTCATCGGGGGCCACGACGCCGGAGGCGGCGGAGGGGGAGGTTAACTGCCAGCGAGGAAAATCGAAGAGAGCCATGATGAGATCCTGGGTTAAAGGTTAACAGGCTGGACGCATCAGCGTGTGGTAGCCGCGGTCGAACCACATCAGTCCGCGCGGTTCCGGATGGCGTACAATCGCCGCCACTTCGCAAAAAAGAATATCGTGAGTCCCGACGCTGACGATCTGGCTGATACGGCAGTCGAAGCTGACCAGCGCCGCTTCCAGACGCGGGCAGCCGGTCGCGCCGGTTTGCCAGTCGGCGGCGGCGAAGCGCTCCGCCATCGGCGTTTTACCGCCGAAAACGTTCGAGAGTTCTTCCTGGCCGGCCGCCAGGGTGTTGACGCACAGCGCCTGGTGCTGGCTGAAGATCGGCCACACCGAGGCGGAGCGATTCAGGCAGACCAGCAGCGTGGGCGGCGCGTCGGTGACGCTGCAGACGGCGCTGGCGGTAAAGCCGGCGCGGCCTGCCGGACCATCGGTGGTGATAATGTTCACCGCCGCCCCGACGTGGGCCATGGCGTCGCGAAAGCTTTGTTTATCGGCAATAGACATACGGGCTCCTTATGCCAGCTGGCAGGCATCATCAAAAGGCAGACGCGGCAGGCGGCCGTACAGCTTGCCGGGATCGCCGTAGCCGATATTGATCAGCAGGTTGCTTTTCCAGCCGCCGTCGGCAAAAAACGCCGCATCGACCATTTCGCGGTCAAAGCCCGACATCGGGCCGGTGTCCAGGCCCAGCGCGCGGCAGGCGAAAATCAGGTATGCCGCCTGCAGTGAGCTATTGCGAAAAGCGGTCTCCTCCGCCATCTGCGGGCTGGAGGTAAACCAGCTGCGGGCGTCGCCGTGGGGGAACAGCTCCGGCAGCCGATCGTAAAATGCGCGGTCCCAGGCGACGATAGCGGTGGCCGGCGCCTGCATGGTTTTCTCGACATTGCCGCTCGACAGAGCCGGGCGCAGCTTCGTTTTGCCTTCCGCCGTGCGCACGAAGACGATGCGCGCCGGGGAGCAGTTGGCGGAGGTCGGCCCCATTTTCAGCAAGTCGTAGATTTCACGCAGCTGCTCGTCGCTGACCGGCTTATCCAGCCAGCCGTTGTGGGTTCGGGCCTCGGTAAACAGCGCGGCGCAGGCGGCCGGGCTAATGGCTTCGCTCATAGGTTCTCCTGGGGGACGGGCAGCATCGCGGCAAGCCCGTCGCATAAAATAGGGTTAAAGGCGGCGGTATCGGTGACGTTGCAGGCGTGGCCGCCCCAGGCCATTTCCGCCAGCTGGCTGCCGGGGATTGCCGCCTGCAGCACCCGGGAGCAGGAGGCCGGGACCAGCAGATCGTCAGCGGCGCTGATGATCAGCGTCGGACAGGTTATCGCTGCCGCCCGGCGTGAAAAGTCGGCCTGCTTGAGGGCGTTCAGTCTTTTCAATAGATTCTCTTTGCCCTGGAAATGACTGATGGCGAGCGCGTCTTCGGCCTCCAGCCGCGGCAGGCGCGAGGCCATCCACTCCGCCGGGTAGAGGAACAGCGGCTGCGCCTCCACCCATGCCTGCGCGCCGCCCGCGTGCAGCAGGCGTTCGCGCACCAGGAAGCAGCGGCGGGTATGCGGGGAGAGCGTCAGCCAGCCGTTTACCAGCACCAGGGCGCTTACCGCTGCGGGATAATCCAGCGCCAGCTGTAGGCCAATCAGCGCGCCCAGGGCGTGGCCGACCAGCGCAAAACGCTCAATCCCTGCCGCCTGCAGCGCCGCGTAAAGCTCCTGCGCCATGGCGGCCATGCTGTAGCCTGTCGGCAGCGGGCCGCCGTTTTCGCCGGTGCCGTTATGGTCATAGCTCACCAGCTGATAGTGCGGTTCGAGCGCCGCCCGCTGCGGTAGCCAGTAGCCGCCCGCGCCGCCGAGCCCGGCGCTCAGAACCACCGCCGGCGCGCCCGGATAAGGCGCCGGGGAGATGTTCAGCTTCATCATGCCGGTTTCCCGATATGGGCGACGGTGGCGATCTCCACCAGCGCATCGGGCTTCACCAGCCCGCACTGTATGCAGAAACGCGCCGGTTTGTCGCCGGGGAAGAACTCCGCGTAGACCTCATTAATCGCGGCGTAGTTTTTCCAGTCGGTGATAAAAATGCTGTTGAAGGTCACATCCTCCATACTGCCCCCCGCCGTCTCGATAACGCTCTTGATGGTTTCCAGCACGTGGCGGGTTTGCGCCTTTGGGTCGCCGATATACACCACGTTGTTTTGCTTATCGAACGGCAGGGTGCCGGAGACGTAAACCACGCCATCGGCCAGCGTACCGGGGACAAACGGCGCGATAGGCGTGGTGGTGCCTGGCGGAATAATCACCTGTTTAGGCATAACGTTTCTCCTCGGTAAAGGCGTGCGGCGCGGCGGGCTCAAGGGCGGTACAGAAGCTGGCGACATCGCTGACCCAGCCAAAGAAGGTTTCAATATTGAACAGCGCCGCCTGCTGGGCAAACGCCGGACCGGCCTGATGGGTGGCGTCCTCCAGTACGATGCCGAAATATTCGAGGAAGAAGCCGTCGCGCAGGGTTGATTCCACGCAGACGTTGGTGGCGATACCGGTAAACACCAGATGGCGGATGCCGCGGCTGCGCAGGATGCTGTCGAGCGCGGTGTTAAAGAAGCCGCTGTAACGCGGTTTTGGCAACACGATATCGCCGGGCAGCGGTTTCAGCTGATCGACCAGCTGGTAGTCCCAGCCGCCTTTCGCCAGCAGCTTGCCCTGCAGCTCCGGGTTCTTACGCATGGTTTTCAGCGCGTTGGATTTATGAAAATTCGGCGAGCCGGGGCCGCCTGCTTCTACGTACTGGTCGTCCCAGCCGTTCTGGAACCAGATAATCAGCATCCCGGCGGCGCGCGCGGCGGCCACGGCGAGGTTGATATTGTCGATAACCGGTCGGGTGGCGGAAACGTCAAATCCGGCGAGGTCGAGATAGCCGCCCTGGCTGGCGTAGGCGTTCTGCATATCGACGATGATCAGCGCGCTCTGCTGCGGCGCGAAGGTCAGGGATTCCGGGCGAGCGGGTAGGGTAATCATCAGGCAACCTCTTGAGTCATGGTGGCGATATGGTCGCGGCAGCGCATCAGCGGCTGAATACGCTGACCAAAGGCTTCGATTCCGATCAGGAAATCATCAAACGTCAGCAGCACGCCGTCGGTGCCGGGAACCGCCGCCACTTCGTCGAGCATGCGGGCGACGCTGGCGTAAGAGCCGACAAGGGTACCCATATTGATGTTGACAGCCGAGGTGGGGTCGGCCATCTGGCGCACGTTGGTATCGCTGCCGGAGCGGGTGTCTTTCTGGCTCTGTTCGGTAAGCCACGCCAGCGCCTCGTCATCGGCGCCGGCTTTGTAATGTTCCCATTTGGCGCGGGCCGCCTCGTCGGTCTCGTCGGCGATCACCATAAACAGGACGTAGGAGCCGACGTCGCGGCCGGTTTTTTCCGCCGCCTGCATCATGCGCGCGGCGGTGGGGGCGAAGGCGGTAGGGGTATTGACCCCTTTGCCGAAGCAGAAGTTGTAGTCCGCGTGCTGGGCGGAGAACGCTATACCGGCGTCGCTTTGCCCGGCGCAGATCACTTTCATCGGCTGCGACGGCTGCGGGCTGACGCGACAGTCGTTCATGGTGAAGTAGTCGCCTTTAAAGTCGCTGCGTCCGGTTCCCCACAGGTCGCGCAGCACCTGGACATATTCGGTGAGATAGTCGTAGCGGCTGGCGAAGTAGTCGTCGCCCGGCCACATGCCCATCTGCTCGTATTCCGGTTTTTGCCAACCGGTCACCAGATTGACGCCAAAGCGGCCGCCGGAAATGGAGTCGATGGTCGAGGCCATGCGGGCGACGATCGCCGGGGGCAGCGTCAGCGTAGCGGCGGTGGCGTAGATCTGAATGCGCGAAGTGACGGCCGCCAGTCCGGCCATCAGGGTGAAGGACTCCAGATTATGATCCCAGAATTCGGTCTTGCCGCCGAAGCCGCGCAGTTTAATCATCGACAGCGCGAAATCGAAGCCGTAGTGTTCGGCTTTTTGCACGATGGCCTTATTCAGCTCAAACGTTGGCATGTACTGGGGAGCATGGGTGGAAATCAGCCAGCCGTTATTACCAATCGGAACGAAGACACCAATTTTCATACCTACCTCTCTGCATGTCGTTGAACAAGAAGGCGCGCGGCGCTGCATCCTGCATCTCCCTCAATCACCTCGCCTGAAAGATAAAGCAAAGGCGATGCCAGTTTTACAAAGGTTAATGTTATTAGGGTGTTACTGGATGGTTGCCGAAAATAGCAGCAATAAAAGTGGACTGAATGGTCAAAATCGGTGCACGAAAAAACCGCAGTCGTGCGCAATCAGGGTGCAGAGAGTCGTGTCGGCGCTGGGCTTTTGCTATGCTGATGGCGTGAAAAGAAGGAGATGATGAATGGCACAGGGCAGCGTGAAAAAGATCGGCAAACGTTCACTGGCGGTGAGCGCGAAAAAAGAGGCGATCCTGGCCGCCGCGCTGGACGCGTTCTCGCAGTTTGGTATCCACGGTACGCGGCTTGAGCAGGTCGCCGAGCTGGCCGGGGTATCAAAAACGAACCTGCTCTACTACTACCCGTCGAAAGAGGCGCTGTATATTGCCGTGCTGCAGCAGATTCTGGCTATCTGGCTGGCGCCGCTGAAGGCCTTTCGCGAAGATATCAGCCCGCTGGTGGCTATCGGCGAATATATTCGCCTCAAGCTGGAGGTGTCCCGCGATCACCCGCAGGCGTCAAGGCTGTTCTGCCTGGAGATGCTGCAGGGCGCGCCGCTGCTGATGGGTGAACTGACCGGCGATCTGAAAGCGCTGGTGGATGAAAAGTCGGCGATTATTTCCGGCTGGGTCGAGAGCGGCAGGCTGGCGCCGGTTGACCCGCAGCACCTGATCTTTATGATCTGGGCGACCACACAGCATTACGCCGATTTCGCCACTCAGGTTGAGGCGGTAACCGGCGCGACGCTGCGCGATGAGGCGTTTTTTCAGCAAACCGTTGATAACGTCCAGCGGATGATTATTGAAGGGATCCGCGTGCGTTAATTGGCGGGCGGCAGCGGGCAGCTCTGATCGCCATCCTCGCACTGCAGCAGCGAGGCGAGGAACGACTCGCGCTCGACGGTTTTATCGGACATGCACTGGTTGATCAGCATCGGCTGTACGCTGCCGCCCTCAGCGCCGGAGGCGAGGAACTGACAGTCGGCGTCGCGCAGGGCAATCCACGACAGCTGCGCTTTTTTCAGCAATTCCTGCTGCTTGCCGGAGGCGCGCTTCAGCGCTTCCTGATACGTTTCATTTAATTTTTTGTCGTCAGCCTGGTACTGCTCGGCGGTGCACTGGTTCATTTCCGTTTGATTGCTGGCGTTGCTGCATTCGTCCGCCAGCGCATGGGTGCTTGCCAGCAGCGCGGCAAAAGCGAGTAAAGTGCGTTTCATTGGTCAACTCCCATAAAAAAAGCTCCCGTCCGGGAGCCTTAATTAACCACAGCCTGCGCCTGGTGTCATTAGCTGACGTTGTGCCGTCCGTTTTCCCGGGGGCGGCGCGGAGCGCCTTGCCCGGGCTACGGGTACGCGCGGCCTGCGTTGGGGTAGCCCGGGTAAGGCGTTAGCCGCGACCCGGGGAGCGGTCTTAGCCAATCGTCATCAGGCTGGCGTTGCCGCCGGCCGCGGCGGTATTGACGCTGAGCGAACGTTCAATATAGAGGCGCTCCAGCAGCAGATTGCTCTCGCCGCGGGCGAAGCCCTGCACCGAAACGATCGCGCCATCGCGCGCCGCCACCTGTTCGCACAGCTCCCGCAGCTGATCGGAATCGCCGTGGTAGATAACCGCATCGAAAGGCTCGGTCGTCAGGGTTTCCGCTTTGGCGAAGTGGATCCGCTCGCTGACCTCGCGCGGCAGCTTTTTCGCCAGCTCGCGCTGCAGAGGGGCGTCCGGCCACAGCACTTCGCAGCCAACGGCGGTCACGCCCGCCAGTTGGGTGAGCGCGTCCTGCTCGTTATCGGCCACGCACAGCACCCGGTCGCGCGGCATAAAGGTCAGGGTGTTGCGCTCGCCGGTTGGCCCGGGCAGCAGACGCTGGGTTCCGGCCTGTGCCTGCTCGCTGAACTGCTGGCACAGGGCCTGCAGTTCCGGGCGATCCGCCGCCCACTGCTGTAAAGCAACCAGCGGTTTTTCCAGTAGCGTCTTCAGCTGCGCGTCCAGCGGGTACTCCGCGTCCTGACGGGCGAGGGTGATCCCGACGGCGTTCTGCGGGCGGCTGGAAAGCAGTCGGTACAGATACAACGGGCCGCCGGCTTTTGGACCGGTACCCGACAGGCCCTCGCCGCCGAACGGCTGCACGCCGACCACGGCGCCGACCATATTGCGGTTGACGTACAGGTTGCCGACGTTGGCGCTGCCGGTAACCTGAGCGATGGTTTCGTCAATACGGGTATGTACGCCGAGGGTCAGGCCGTAGCCGGAGGCGTTGATCTGTTCGACCAGCCCCTCCAGCTCGTTGCGGTTATAGCGCACCACGTGCAGCACCGGGCCGAAGACCTCTTTTTTCAGCTCGTCGAAGCTGTCGAGCTCAATGAGCGTCGGCGGAACGAAAGTACCGCTGGCCCACTCGCGGGAATCTTCGCCGTTTTCGCGCACCGCCTGGAAGACTTTGCGCCCTTTGGCGCGCAGCGTCTGGATGTGGCGCTCGATATTCTCTTTGGCTTCGGCGTCAATCACCGGCCCGATATCGGTGGTCAGACGCCCCGGGTTGCCCATCCGGCACTCGGCCATCGCGCCGCGCAACATGGTCAGCGTATGGTCGGCGATATCATCCTGCAGGCAGAGTACGCGCAGGGCGGAGCAACGCTGTCCGGCGCTGTCGAACGCCGAGGCGAGAACGTCGATCACCACCTGTTCGGTTAATGCTGAAGAGTCAACGATCATCGCGTTCATGCCGCCGGTTTCGGCGATCAGCGGCGTCGGGCGGCCCTGAGCGTCCAGGCGGCTGGCGATATTGCGCTGCAATAGGGTGGCGACTTCGGTTGAGCCGGTGAACATCACGCCGCGTACGCGCTCGTCGGAAGTCAGCGCGGCGCCGACGGTTTCCCCGCGGCCCGGCAGCAGTTGAATAACGCCCGGCGGCACGCCCGCTTCCAGCAGGATCGCCACGCCCTGAGCGGCGATGAGCGGCGTCTGCTCGGCCGGTTTTGCCAGCACGGTATTGCCTGCCGCCAGCGCGGCGGCAATTTGTCCGCTAAAGATCGCCAGCGGGAAGTTCCACGGGCTGATACAGACGACCGGGCCCAGCGGGCGATGGGTTTCGTTGTCAAAATCGTTGCGCACCTGGCCGGCATAATAGTGGAGGAAATCCACCGCTTCGCGCACTTCGGCAATCGCGTTGCTGAAGGTTTTCCCCGCTTCGCGTACCAGGATGCCCATCAGGGTCGGCATCTGGCCTTCCATCAGCACCGCGGCGCGTTCGAGGATCGCTGCGCGCTCCTGCGGCGGGGTGGCGAACCAGATTGGCGCGTTGTTAACCGCGCTGGTCAGCGCCTGCTGAACTTCGTCATCGCTGGCTTCGCGCACGTAGCCGACGATATCTTTTGGCTCCGCCGGGTTGATGACTGGCTGCATTTCGCCTTCGGCCACCGGGTGCTCCAGCATCGGCAGCGCCTGCCATTTGTGCAGCGCGCTGTTTAATAACGAGGAGGAGAGGGAGGCCAGACGATGCTCATTGGCCAGATCCAGGCCAGCTGAGTTACTGCGCCCCTTGCCGTAGAGATCGCGCGGCAGCGGGATTTTCGGGTGTGGCAGGCCCACCTGACCTTCCTGCTGGGCCAGTTTTTCCACCGCGGCGACCGGGTCGGCAACCAGCTCGTCCAGCGGCAGGGTGCTGTCGGCGATCCGGTTAACAAACGAGGTGTTGGCGCCATTCTCCAGCAGACGGCGCACCAGATACGCCAGCAGCGTTTCGTGGGTGCCAACCGGCGCGTAAATACGGCACGGGCGGTTCAGTTTGCCATCGGCGACCTTACCGGTGACCTGCTCGTACAGCGGCTCGCCCATGCCGTGCAGGCACTGGAATTCGTACTGTCCAGGGTAGTAGTTCTGCCCGGCCAACTGATAAATCGCCGCCAGGGTGTGGGCGTTATGGGTCGCGAACTGCGGGTAGATCAGGTTCGGCACCGCCAGCAGCTTTTTCGCGCAGGCCAGATAGGAGACGTCGGTGTAGACCTTGCGGGTATAGACCGGATAGCCTTCGAGGCCATCCATCTGCGCGCGTTTGATTTCGCTGTCCCAGTAGGCGCCTTTTACCAGACGAATCATCAGGCGACGGCGGCTGCGGGTGGCGAGGTCGATCAGGTAGTCAATCACGAACGGGCAGCGTTTCTGGTAGGCCTGAATGACAAAGCCAATCCCGTTCCAGCCCGCCAGCTCCGGCTCAAAGCAGAGTTTTTCCAGCAGATCGAGAGAGATCTCCAGCCGATCGGCCTCTTCGGCGTCAATGTTGATGCCGATATCGTACTGGCGCGCCAGCAGGGTCAGCGACTTGAGGCGCGGGTAAAGCTCTTCCATCGCGCGGTCGTACTGGGCGCGGCTGTAGCGCGGGTGCAGCGCGGAGAGCTTAATCGAAATGCCCGGTCCTTCATAAATGCCCCGTCCGTTGGAGGCTTTGCCGATGGCGTGGATCGCCTGCTGGTAGGAGACCATATAGGCCTGGGCATCGTCGGCGGTCAGCGCCGCTTCGCCGAGCATATCGTAGGAGTAGCGGAAGCCTTTGTCTTCCAGCTTGCGGGCGTTGGCCAGCGCTTCGGCGATGGTTTCGCCGGTGACGAACTGCTCGCCCATCAGGCGCATCGCCATATCGACGCCTTTACGAATCAGCGGCTCGCCGCTCTTGCCGATAATGCGGTTCAGCGAACGCGACAGGCTGGTTTCGTTATGGGTCGAGACCAGCTTGCCGGTAAACAGCAGCCCCCAGGTGGCGGCGTTGACGAACAGCGACGGGCTGCGGCCGATATGCGACTGCCAGTTGCCGTTGCTGATTTTGTCGCGGATCAGGGCGTCGCGGGTGGCTTTGTCCGGAATGCGCAGCAGCGCTTCCGCCAGGCACATCAGCGCCACGCCCTCCTGTGAGGAGAGCGAGAACTCCTGCAGCAGGCTTTGCACCATTCCGGCGCGGCCGCTGGCGGTTTTCTGATTGCGCAGCTTTTCCGCCAGCTGATACGCGAGCTTGTGCGCCTGTTCGCCGAGAGTCTGCGGCAGGCGAGCCTGCTCCAGCAGCATCGGTACGGCGTCGGTTTCGGCCCAGCGCCAGGCGGCGGTGATCGACGCGCGGGAAACGGACTGCGGCAGGATCTGCTCGGCGAAATCGAGGAAGGGCTGATAAGGTTCGTCAGCCGGGTTACCGGCCTCATCGCTTTCGTTGGCCGCGCCGGACAGCAGCGCCGGCAGCTCCGGCAGCGTCTCGTCGTTTTCCAGCTTTTCCAGATAGTTGAAAATGGCCTGTTTAATCAGCCAGTGCGGCGTGCGGTCAATACGGCTCGCCGCGGATTTAATACGTTCACGCGTCGCGTCGTCAAGTTTTACACCCATGGTGGTGGTGCCCATGTCAGGAACTCCTGTAATAGAACGTCTTCGTGCCAAGATGAGGTTGCGTAGAAATATCTACCATGTTGCAACTTTGTGCAACCTTGTTAATTGAGAATTGTGTGGCAGGTAGTAAAACGCCGGGATTGTTAAAAATAATGACGAAAATAACAGATATTTATCCCCTGTCTAATAAGGTATTTCTATGCGTCACTTAACACTTTTGCGTGGTGCAACCGCTAAAAACGTGAGAGAGTGCAACCTATAACAAAATGAAGTTTGGTCCCGGAAGCATTTCGTGTAAATGCTGTGTTAAATCGTTTGTGAAAAAACAAAGCTTCCGTCAGGATACGGTCGCCCAATACAACCAATAGGCCATTGCCCCGTTCCGGTAGTGGATAAAACGACAAATTTGGACGCTGTCGACAAAAATTCTGGAGATTTTTACATGGCTATTAGCACACCCATGTTGGTGACTTTTATTGTTTATATTTTTGGCATGGTACTCATCGGTTTTATTGCCTGGCGTTCGACGAAGAACTTTGATGATTATATTCTCGGCGGCCGCAGCCTTGGCCCATTCGTCACGGCGCTCTCCGCCGGGGCCTCCGATATGAGCGGCTGGCTGCTGATGGGGCTGCCAGGGGCGATATTTATTTCCGGTATTTCCGAAAGCTGGATTGCCATTGGCCTGACGTTAGGTGCATGGATTAACTGGAAGCTGGTGGCGGGGCGTTTGCGGGTGCATACCGAAGTCAATAATAACGCCCTGACGCTGCCGGATTATTTTACCGGCCGCTTTGAAGATCAAAGCCGCGTGCTGCGAATTATCTCGGCGCTGGTGATTTTGTTATTTTTCACCATCTATTGCGCTTCCGGGATTGTGGCCGGCGCGCGTCTGTTTGAAAGCACCTTTGGCATGAGTTATGAAACCGCGCTGTGGGCCGGCGCGGCGGCAACCATTATTTATACCTTCGTCGGCGGCTTCCTCGCGGTGAGCTGGACCGATACCGTCCAGGCCAGCCTGATGATATTCGCCCTGATCCTGACGCCGGTGATGGTGGTCATTTCCGTCGGCGGTTTTGGCGATTCTCTGGAAGTGATTAAGCAAAAGAGTATTGAGAACGTCGATATGCTCAAGGGCCTGAACTTTGTTGCGATTATTTCGCTGATGGGCTGGGGGCTGGGTTATTTTGGTCAGCCGCATATTCTGGCGCGCTTTATGGCGGCGGACTCGCACCACAGCATCGTTCACGCTCGTCGTATCAGCATGACCTGGATGATCCTCTGCCTGGCGGGCGCCGTTGCCGTCGGTTTCTTTGGTATTGCCTACTTCAATAACAACCCGGGCGTTGCCGGGGCGGTCAACCAGAACGCCGAACGCGTATTTATCGAGCTGGCGCAGATTCTGTTCAATCCGTGGATTGCCGGGATCCTGCTGTCGGCGATTCTGGCGGCGGTGATGTCGACCTTGAGCTGCCAGCTGCTGGTGTGCTCCAGCGCGATTACCGAAGATCTGTATAAAGCGTTTCTGCGTAAAAATGCCGGTCAGAAAGAGCTGGTATGGGTAGGACGCTTTATGGTGCTGGTTGTGGCGCTGGTGTCTATCGCCCTGGCAGCCAACCCGGAGAACCGCGTGCTGGGTCTGGTGAGCTACGCATGGGCAGGCTTTGGCGCGGCGTTTGGCCCGGTGGTGCTGTTCTCGGTGATGTGGTCACGAATGACCCGTAACGGCGCGCTGGCCGGGATGATCATCGGCGCGGTCACGGTCATCGTCTGGAAGCAGTTCGGCTGGCTGGGCCTGTATGAAATCATCCCTGGCTTTATCTTTGGTAGCCTGGGGATTGTGGTCTTCAGCCTGCTGGGTAAAGCGCCTTCCTCTGAGATGCAGCGACGCTTCGCCGAAGCGGACGCCCATTATCACTCCGCGCCGCCGGTACGCGCGACCGCCGAGTAAGCCTCTGCAGCCTCATCAAGCCCGCGCTCTGCGGGCTTTGTTATTTATGCCTCTTGCTAATCGTTTGAAAATACGCTGATATCTCAGCACAAATAACAATGAGGGTAGCGAAATGAGTTTCAGACAGGGTGCAGTGGCGCTGGTGCTGGCAGGATTATTGAGCGGCTGCGTAGCGCCTGCCGCGAAGACCACCCCGGCGGTCGATGCTAGCGCTTGCCCGGCGGATAACGCGATGGTACAAACCACGCTCTATTTCGGCTTAAGCCGTCCGGCCGGGAAGGATATCACCGCTCAGGAGTGGCAGCAGTTCGTTGACCGCGACGTGACGCCGCGCTTTCGCGATGGCCTGACGGTCTTTGACGCGCGCGGGCAGTGGCTGGGCAATGACGGTACCGTGGCGCGCGAGCAGAGCAAAGCGCTGATGCTGATTCACGGTAAAGATGCGAAGAGCGAAGAAGGGATTGAGGCGCTGCGCACTACCTATAAATCACGCTTTGCGCAGGAGTCGGTGATGCGCGTTGACCAGCCGGTGTGCGTACATTTTTAACTTGAATCCGATGACATTCCCGGGTTGCGGCTAACGCCTTACCCGGGATAACAGGCCAACGCGCTGTATTTACAGCACCAGCCCCGCGAAGCTGGCGGAGAGCAGGCTGACCAGCGTTGCGCCATACACCAGGCGCAGGCCGAAGCGGGAAACGATATTCCCCTGCTGCTCGTTCAGGCCTTTAATCGCCCCGGCGATAATGCCGATAGAGGCAAAGTTGGCGAAGGAAACCAGAAACACGGATAAAATTCCCAGCCCGCGCGGCGTCATGCTGGCGGCTATTTTTTGCAGCTCAATCATGGCGACAAATTCATTGGCCACCAGTTTCGTCGCCATAATACTCCCGGCGTTCAGCGCATCGCTAAGCGGAATGCCAATTAGCCACGCCAGCGGATAAAAGACGTAGCCGAGGATCTGCTGGAAGCTCAGGCCAAATATCGTGGCGAAGAGGGCATTAATCGCGCTAATTAAGGCGATAAAACCGATCAGCATGGCCAGAATAATCATCGCGACTTTAAAACCGGCCAGAATATATTCACCGAGCATTTCAAAGAAACTCTGGGACTCATGCAGCTTTTCAAGCTTGATCTCCTCCTCGCTGCCCGGACGCGTCGGGTTAATGATCGACAGCACAATAAAGGTGCTGAACATATTCAGGATCAGCGCGGCGACGACGTATTTCGCGTCGAGCATGCTCATATAAGCGCCGACGATGGAGAGCGAAACCGTCGACATCGCGGTGGCCGACATGGTGAACAGGCGGCGTGAAGAGAGGTCGCCGAGCACGCCTTTATAGGCAATAAAGTTCTCTGATTGTCCGAGGATCAGCGAACTGACCGCGTTGAAGGACTCCAGCTTGCCCATACCGTTAACCTTTGACAGCAGGGTGCCAATCAGGCGAATGAAAATCGGCAGAATACGCCAGTGCTGAAGAATACCGATGAGCGCGGAGATAAAGACGATGGGGCACAGCACGCCAAGGAAAATAAACGCCAGCCCTTTTTCACTCATGCCGCCAAATACAAAATTGGTGCCTTCGGCGGCAAAACCGAGCAGGGATTCAAAAAAGGAAGCAATATTTTTCACTAGCCACAGGCCGCTTTCGGCGTGGAGAAAAAAGAAAGCCAGGGCAACTTCAATAACAATTAGCTGGATAATATAGCGAATGCGGATTTTTTTACGGTCATAGCTGGCGAGCCAGGCAAGGGCGAGGATAACCACCAGCGCCAGCAGGAAGTGCAAGAATTGAGTCATGTCGTTTATTTCGCAGGTCAATAAGGCCGCCATTTAGCCACAGCTGCGCAGCCGGGTAAATATCCACCGCAAAAAATCCCCTTCTCCTGCCCCGTGGGGCCAGGGCTGCGAGATAATCGCGCAAGTCATTATTTGTTCGCGATTAATTTACAAATCGTCATCATTCACTCCACATTTCACTTGTGTTTCTGATTATTGTAATGATAATCACTATCAGAAATATTTACCTATCTTTGCATCAGTTGACTGCGGTTCACATTTAAGGGTGTTGGCATGTTTGTCCCATTTCTCATCATGTTACGTGAAGGCCTGGAAGCTGCGCTGATTGTCAGCCTGATTGCCAGCTATCTGAAACGCACCCAGCGCGGCAGCTGGATTGGCGTAATGTGGATTGGGGTGCTGCTTGCAGCGGCGCTGTGCCTGGGCCTGGGCATCTTCATCAACGAAACCACCGGTGAGTTTCCGCAGCGCGAACAGGAGCTGTTTGAGGGCATCGTGGCAGTGGTGGCAGTGTGCATTCTGACGTGGATGGTGTTCTGGATGCGTAAAGTGTCGCGCAACGTCAAACAGCAGCTTGAGCAGGCGGTCGATAATGCCCTCCAGCGCGGGAACAATCACGGCTGGGCGCTGGTGATGATGGTCTTTTTCGCCGTCGCGCGTGAAGGCCTGGAATCGGTCTTTTTCCTGCTCGCCGCCTTCCAGCAGGATGTCGGGATCTGGCCGCCCATTGGGGCGATGCTCGGCCTGGCGACGGCCATCGTTTTAGGGTTCCTGATCTACTGGGGCGGTATCCGCATGAATCTCGGCGTCTTCTTCAAATGGACCAGCCTGTTTATTTTACTGGTGGCCGCAGGCCTCGCCGCAGGAGCTATCCGCGCCTTCCATGAGGCCGGATTGTGGAACCATTTTCAGGAGGTCGCCTTCGACCTGAGCAACGTCATTTCGACGCACACGCTATTCGGCACGCTGCTGGAGGGGATCTTTGGCTATCAGGAAACGCCGACCGTCAGCGAAGTGGCGGTCTACTTTATCTATTTGATCCCGGCGCTGGCGCTGTACGTCTCGCCGCCGGGAAAAAAAACCACCGCATCCCGGGCAGCGTAGTCGGGCATCGCGGATTGCAATAGTGACAACATACTTATCGAAAGGGATGGTCATGATGAATCATTTTCGTCGTAATGCGCTGCAGCTTACGCTCGCTGCGCTGTTCAGCTCGGCTTTTTACGCCCAGGCGGCCGATATTCCGCAGGTCAAAGTGACCGTCACCGACAAACAGTGCGAGCCGATGAACGTCACCGTGAAGGCGGGTAAAACCCAGTTCATCATTCAGAACCACAGCCAGAAAGCGTTGGAGTGGGAGATTCTGAAAGGGGTGATGGTGGTGGAAGAGCGGGAGAATATCGCTCCCGGCTTTACGCAAAAGCTGACGGCCAACCTGCAGCCGGGCGAATATGATATGACCTGCGGTCTGCTGACCAACCCGAAAGGCAAACTGACGGTGACCGGCGAGGCGACCAAAGATGCCGCCAAAGCCGATGCGCTGCTCAGCCTGGGTGAAGCCATTACCGCCTATAAAGCCTACGTTACCGCCGAGACCGCGGAGCTGGTTAGCGGCACCAAAGCCTTTACCGATGCGGTGAAAGCGGGCGATATCGAGAAGGCGAAAGCGCTGTACGCGCCGACGCGCCAGCACTACGAACGTATTGAACCGATCGCCGAGCTGTTCTCCGACCTCGATGGCAGCATTGACGCCCGCGAGGATGACTACGAGAAAAAAGCCGAAGATCCGAAATTCACCGGTTTCCACCGGCTGGAAAAAGCGCTGTTTGGCGATAACAGCGTCAAGGGAATGGATAACTATGCCGATCAATTGAACGCCGACGTTCTCGAGCTGCAAAAACGCATTAGCGAACTGGCGTTCCCGCCGTCAAAAGTGGTCGGCGGCGCTGCCGGGCTGATTGAAGAAGTGGCCGCCAGCAAAATCAGCGGCGAAGAAGATCGCTACAGCCATACCGACCTGTGGGATTTCCAGGCCAACATTGACGGCGCGCAGAAAATCGTCGACCTGCTGCGTCCGCAGCTGCAGAAAGAGAACAGCGCTCTGCTGGCGAAGGTGGACGCCAACTTCAAAAAAGTGGATACCATTCTCAGCAAATACCGCACCAAAGACGGCTTCGAGACCTATGACAAGCTGACGGATGCCGATCGCAACGCGCTGAAAGGCCCGATCACCACGCTGGCGGAAGATTTGGCCCAGCTGCGCGGGATCCTGGGTCTGGACTAAGTCGATGGCTGAGCAAAAATATGATGTTAATGAACCGTCCCGGCGGCGGTTGTTAAAAGGGATCGGCGCGCTTGGCGGCGCGCTGGCGATAACCGGCGGCTGTCCGGTGGCGCACGCGGCTAAAGACAACAGCTCTCCGGGCACGCTGTCGCCAAACGCGCGTATGGAAGCGCAGCCGTTTTACGGTCCGCATCAGGCCGGCGTGCTGACGCCGCAGCAGGCGTCGATGATGCTTGTCGCTTTTGACGTGCTCGCCAGCGATAAAGCGGACCTTGAGCGCCTGTTTCGCCTGCTGACCGGGCGTATCGCCTTTCTGACCAAAGGCGGTCGTGCGCCGGAGACGCCGAACCCGCGCCTGCCACCGATGGACTCAGGCATTCTCGGACCGTGGATCGCGCCGGATAACCTGACGATCACCGTCTCGGTAGGGCATTCGCTGTTTGACGAGCGTTTCGGCCTGGCTAATCAGGCGCCGAAGACGCTGCAGAAGATGACGCGTTTTCCGAACGATTCGCTGGATGCAGCGCTGTGCCACGGCGATCTGCTGCTGCAAATTTGCGCCAACACCCAGGATACGGTGATTCACGCCCTGCGCGACGTGATTAAGCACACCCCGGATTTGCTTAGCGTGCGCTGGAAGCGGGAAGGGTTTATCTCCGACAGCGCCGCGCGCAGCAAGGGTAAAGAGACGCCGGTTAACCTGCTGGGCTTCAAAGACGGCACCGCGAATCCGGTGAGCACCGATAAGGCGCTAATGGATAAGGTGGTGTGGGTAACTGCCGACCAGGGAGAGCCCGCGTGGGCGACGGGCGGCAGCTATCAGGCGGCGCGGATTATTCAGTTCCACGTTGAGTTCTGGGATCGTACGCCGCTGAAAGAGCAGCAGACCATTTTTGGTCGCGATAAGCTGAGCGGTGCGCCGCTTGGGATGCAGCACGAGCACGACGTGCCGGATTACAGCAAAGACCCTGACGGCGATACCATTGCGCTCGATAGCCATATTCGTCTTGCCAACCCGCGCACCCCGGAAACGCAATCCAGCCTGATGATGCGCCGGGGCTACAGCTATTCGCTGGGGGTGACCAATTCCGGGCAACTGGATATGGGGCTGCTGTTTGTCTGCTACCAGCACGATCTGGAAAAAGGCTTTCTGACGGTGCAAAAGCGCCTGAACGGTGAAGCGCTGGAAGAGTACGTGAAGCCCATTGGCGGCGGCTATTTCTTTGTTCTGCCGGGGGTTATCGACGATCGGCATTATCTCGGGCAATCGCTGCTCGAAGCCTGACGTTCCTGCCCGCGAGGGCAGGGCGTTTTCTGCTGTTTTTCCATTCATTTTTTGTATTTCCTGCCTTGTTTCATTTTTCTGTAATCTTATAGTCGGAAACTCTCCTCAGCTGTGATGAGAATTATTTGTTGTCTGTATGTGAAAAATAAGTTGCGCTTAGAATTATTTCTGATGTACTTATTACAGGCGCGGTAGTTCTCGGCAGTAGTCTCGTTTCATTATGGAGATCGCGAATGCCCGATTGCTGTAACGGAAAACGTCAAACCCCAGACCGTACTCATCAGCACGGGAGCCCAACTTCCGGCCGCGATTTTCACACCGTAAAATCCTCCTCTTCTAGTAAAGAAAACCCGAACCCAGGCAAGGTTACCGGTGCGCGTAGCCGTGACCCTCTGCCAATTCGTCAGGCAAGCAATGGCTTACAAGGAAGCCAAACCTCAATCGTTAGTGCGCATAATCGCGTCGATCGTGACGCGTGTGATGTAAACCAACAACGCAAGGTGCTATCCATGGGAAGACAAAAAGCAGTGACCAGAGCTCGTCGTGAGGCCAAACGTGTGCTGAGACAGGATTCGCGAAGCCATAAGCAGCGCGAAGAAGAATCGGTCACATCGCTTGTGCAAATGAGTGGCGTAGAAGCCATTGGCATGGCGCGGGATAGCCGCGACGCCTCGCCAATCGAAGCGCGCAATGACGCTCAGGCGCATTATTTGAATGCCATCGACAATAAACAGCTGATCTTCGCGACGGGCGAGGCCGGGTGCGGTAAGACCTGGATTAGCGCGGCAAAAGCAGCTGAAGCGCTGATCCATAAGGATGTGGACAGAATTATTGTTACCCGTCCCGTTCTGCAGGCCGATGAAGATCTTGGCTTCTTACCGGGAGATATCGCCGAGAAGTTCGCTCCCTATTTCCGCCCGGTTTATGACGTGCTGGTGAGAAGGTTAGGGGCTTCCTTTATGCAGTACTGCCTGCGCCCGGAAATCGGCAAGGTGGAAATCGCGCCGTTCGCCTATATGCGCGGACGTACATTTGAAAATGCGGTGGTGATTCTGGACGAGGCCCAGAACGTGACCGCTGCGCAAATGAAGATGTTTTTGACCCGCCTCGGGGAGAACGTGACGGTTATCGTCAACGGCGACATTACCCAGTGCGACCTGCCTTCTGGGGTCCGCTCGGGCCTGAGCGATGCGCTGGCGCGTTTTGAGGAAGATGAGATGGTCGGTATTGTGCGCTTTACGACCGACGATTGCGTGCGCTCAACGCTTTGCCAGCGCGCGCTGAAAGCCTACTACTGAGTCCTTTTGAGTCTGCAAAGCCCGGGTGACCGGGCTTTGTTTTTAGCGCACTACAGGAGAGCCTGCAGTGAGGGGCTGGCCATCGTTGCTTCAAAAGGAATGATATCGACTTTCGCTACGCCCGATTGCTGGAACGGATCCTGGCTCAGCCGGTTTTGCAGCGCATCCAGATCATCGCCTTTAGCCAGAATCACGCCGCCGGACCTGGGGATTTTACGCCCCGAAGCGAGAAATATTCCGTCAGCGTACCCTTGCTTCAGCCACTCCACGTGCGCAGATAGCTGGGCGTCTACTTCCTCAAGCGGTTTAACGTAAGTCAGAACAACAACGGCAATGGTGCTCATTTTCTTTCCTTAACATTTAAAGGTAATGCTGCAGAAGTTTATCATTAGCGTGGTCGGGGTTTCTGGTTTTTTTCATCACGTTATCCAGGCCGCTATAAACGAAAATAACGGTAGTTTACTGCTATATAAGGGAATCATTGTCGCTGACCTGTAGCTCAAAATGTCCAGGTGATTGCCGCCGTCACGGTACCTTCATTGCGCCGTGAGACGAGCGGGCTCTCAGCAGCGTGTTCCCCGAGCCAGCTATAGCCGGCGCTGAGTATGGAGCCCCAATGCTCGTTATATTGATGGCTCCAGGTCAGCGCGCTGTCGATGCCGTAAAATCCGCCGGCTGCGCGATAGGGTCGATAGCCGGAACGGATGCTCTGCCGGCGATCAACCCCGTAAAACGTATTGACGTACCGGCTGTCGCCAAACAGCGCGGCGGACTGTAAAGCAACGATATCCTGCGGGTTTTGAACCAGCAGGAGGGTGACGGAAGTTTGATAATGCGCGCCCTGGGCGTCGGTGAGCGGAAGCGTAGCCTTGCCTTCAACGGTGAGCCACGGCGTGACCGACCAGCCGACGGCGAAGGCGGTATTCATGGTGGCTTTAATATTACCCATCCCCTTCAGCGTATTAGCCCCATCGCGCCAGCTCGAGTTTTTTTCCGCTCGCCCGAGGTCGTAACCGAGCGTGTGCTCGAAGTAGAGGCCGCTGTCGCCTGACAGGTCGTAGCCTATGCCTTTTTGGCTATCAATAAAGAAAGCGCCTTTCCGCCCCTGTAGTACGGGAACCACCTGCCAAATCTGCTTGTCAGAACCGCTGTAACGAGGCGCGTACTTTCCCCCCACCCCGATAGTCAGCCCGTCAGAAGGCGCGGCGGCTTCATCGGCGCGCGCGCCGGGCGTTATCGCCATTAAAAACGGCACGACCATATACGGCGAAATTTTTCTGGCTATCATACTGTTCTCCATATGGAAACGGGCGCCGTCCGATCGGGGACGCCGCAGAATGCCGCTGCAGTATGGTTTTGCTAAATCAATAAACGGTCGGGATAGTGTTAAGAAACGGTCAAGGTGAACAGATGTTGTCCAGAAGAGTGCTGATAATTGAAGATGACGCCGACGCGGCCGGCGTGCTTGAGGCCTATTTACGCCGGGAAAACTATGACGTGGCGGTGACCATGGACGGACTCTCCGGGCTGGATATGGCGCAGCGCTGGAAGCCTGACCTGATCCTGCTGGATGTGATGCTGCCCGGGCTAAACGGAACCGAGGTGTTGGCCAGCCTGCGGCGGAAAAGCGATGTGCCGGTGATTATGGTGACCGCAATGGGAGACATGCCCGATCGTATTGGCGCGCTGCGCTACGGCGCCGACGATTATGTGGTCAAACCCTACCACCCTGGCGAAGTGGTGGCGCGCGTTCAGGCCGTGCTCCGGCGTTGTCGCAAAGACGACGCCCGGGAAGACATTCTGCGTTGGCAGGGGCTGGAGGTTGATGTCGCGGCCATTGTCGCGACCGTCAGTCACTCGGGGGAACCTGCGTCTATTCTCGACCTGACCCCGACCGAGTTTTCGCTTCTGGCCACGCTGATGCGCGCCCCCGTACGCCCCTTCTCGCGACAGTATCTGCTGGAGCGCTGCCTTCCCGAGAGCGAAGCGCTGGAGCGCGTGGTGGATACGCATATTTATAACCTGCGTAAAAAACTGGAGGCCGCGGGAGTATCCGGCGCGTTGGTCAACGTTCGCGGCGTGGGCTACCGGTTCAGACAACCATGATCAAGACCCGTCACTCTTCTCTCTGGCGCTGGATTTGCGGGCGCATTCTGGCGCTGGCTATCGGCAGCGTGATTGTTATCGCCACCTGTATGTGGCTGCGCTTCGCCGTGCAGAACTACTGGATCATGCACAAAATGCCGCCCGCCTTGCGCGAGGAATTTATCGTGCTCAGCCGCCATCCCGAGGCCAATCCGGCCCGATTTCACCAGATTGTCGATACCTGGTGGGGATTGAGCTATTCCACGCCCTCTATCGCCTCGGCGGACTGGGTGACCGTCGCGGTGCTGGTGCTGGTCATGATCCCCTTCATTGTTGTTATGGGGTTGCGCTACGCCCGTCCGCTCTCGCTGCAGTTCAGCCGTCTTCGTGATGCGGCGAAGGACGTGACCGGAGGGCAATTTGGCCGCCAGGCGGAGCTGATTGAGGACGCGCCGGCGGAAATGATCCGCTTTGCCGCCGACTTTAACAAAATGACCGGCCAGCTGGCCCGCTACGATAAAGAACTCCGCGCCTCGCATGTGGCGATGGCGCATGAGCTTCGCTCTCCGCTGACGGCGGCGATTGGCCGTCTGCAGGGCATGCTGGATGGCGTTTTTGATACCCAGCCGCAGCAGCTGGAGATGGTGATGAAACAGCTCCAGCATCTGAATCGGCTGACGGATGAACTGCATCTTCTTTCCCTCGCGGATGCCGGCAATCTGGTCCTGGATGACCAGCCATTCGCTCTGGATGAGCTCCTGCAGGAGCGAGCCGCATGGTTAACGCCGCAGGCGGACACTCAGTGCGTCACGATCGCCATTCAGCCTTCGCCGGCATGCCCCTTTCGCGGCGACGCCTTCCGCATGGGGCAGGTCTTTACCATCGTGATGGAAAATGCCGTTCGCTATGGGCGCAAGGGGGGCCATCTTTCTATTAAACTGCGCCGCGAAGAGGGGGCTTACCTCATCGATTTTGTTGATGACGGGCCCGGCGTGGCGCGGCATTTTTTACCGGAAATGTTCCAGCGTTTCACCCGCGAGGAGGCGTCCCGCGCCAGACACTCCGGCGGCAGCGGCCTGGGATTATCCATTGCGCGCGCTATCTGCGCGGCGCACGGGGGGCGTATTAGCGCGGCGCTACCGGCGAGCGGCGGTCTGCTGATTCGCGTTCATCTGCCGTACGACCCCGGCGCGGAAGAAAAGAGCGCATCTTGATAATCCCTTGACAGAACGTCGAGCCATTCTCGATTAATGTGTCATGTAATGGCGCCATTTCCCGAACGGAGTGGCGTTATGTTATATGAGTTAGTTCTTTCCCTTCGTCAGTGCGTGTACGCTTTGCTCGGCGCCGAGCGATCGCTACCCTGGTTTGCGCTGCTGCCGCCGATCGTACTGGCCCTGATGATCGTACCGCTGGTGGGCTGCGGCGATAAAAGCGGCGATAAGCCGGCGCCGGCCCGCCCGGTGCGCTACGTGGTCATCGGCTCCCCGGCAACGCTTCCCTCTCTGGAAAGAACCGGCGAGATCCATGTGCACGATGAGACGGCCCTGAGCTTTCGTACGGCGGGCAGGATGATGACGCGCGCGGTGGATATTGGCGATCGGGTCAATTATGGGCAGCTGCTGGCCACGCTTGACGATACCAGCGCACAAAACCAGCTGGATAGCGCGACGGCTGACGAAGAGAGCGCCAGAGCGACCGCCCGGGTGGCCGCGCTGAACATTAGCCGGATGCAAAAGCTCATCGCGACAGGGGCAATCGCCCGCTCCCAGCTCGACAGCGCGCGGGCGGACTGGCTGGTCGCCAGCGCCCGGGTGAAGAGCAGCGAGGCCGCTTTGCGCAACGCCAGGGAAAGCCTTGGCTGGACTCGCCTGACCTCGCCGGGTGAGGGGATCATTACGGCGGTCAGCGCCTCTCCCGGTCAGGTCGTCAACGCCGGTGAGACGGTGGTGACGCTGGCGGCCGGGCAGGCGCGCGACGTGGTGTTTGATATCCCGGATCCCGCTAAGGTTGAGGCGCAAAGGGCGGAGGAATTTCAGGTTGCTTTGCTCAGCGATGCCGGGGTGAACGCTTTCGCCATTTTGCGTGATATTAGCCCGCAGGCCGATCCCCAGACCCGGACATGGCGCGTCAGGGCGACCCTCAAGAAACCGCCCGCCGCGATGGCGCTGGGTTCCAGCGTCACAGTAAGGCTGCCGTCATCAGGCTCGGCGGGTTACGCGGTACCGGCTTCGGCGCTGAGCCGTTGCGGAGAAAAACCGGCCGTCTTTGTGATTACCCCGCAGATGCAGGCGCAGCTGCGCGTTGTCGTTCCCGCCAGCTACACGGCTTCTTCCGTTATCATCGCCTCCGGACTTATGCCCGGCGACCGGGTTATTACCGCGGGCGTAAGTAAACTTCGGCCGGGGGAAAAAGTCGTCGCCGGAGAGAAGCAGCCGTGAAAAAAGCGCCGTCAAAAAATACCTTTAATCTCTCCGCCTGGGCGCTGGAAAACCCGCAAATGGTCAGCTTTTTTATGCTGCTGATGATGGTTATCGGTTCGCTCAGCTATACGCTGCTGCCGCGTAATGAAGATCCGGCGTTCACCATCAAAACGGCGGTAGTCTCTGCGCAGTGGCCGGGCGCATCGGTAACGGACACGACCCATCTGGTGACGGACGTCCTGGAAAAAAAATTGCAGGAAACGCCCTGGCTCGATTATATCGAAAGTGAAACCCGGGCCGGACAAACGGTTATCTATATTAATCTGCGTGATGACACGCCGGCGCAAAAAGTCCCGGCGATCTGGTATCAGATCCGCAAAAAAATGCAGGATATTGCGCCATCGCTGCCCGAAGGCGCGCAGGGGCCGAACGTGAACGATGAGTTTGACGACACGTACGGCACGATTTATGCCTTTATTCCTGACGGATATACCCTCCGGGAGGTGCGCCAGCAGGTGGAGACGATCCGCCGTGAACTGATGTCCGTGCCGGGTATCGGCAAAACGGTTCTGCTTGGCGAACAGCAGGAGCAGATTGCGATCGCTTTTTCACCCGCCCGACTGGCCGGTATGGGGCTCAGCATTCAGCAGGTTACGGATGCTCTGCGGGCCCAGAATGCGGTAGTTCCGGCCGGCGTTCTGCGCACCGGGCAGGAGAAGATGACGATAAACGTCAGCGGGGCGCTCAGGAGCGAAGAGAGCTTACGCGCCGTCACCCTGCGCATTAACGATCGCTATCTTCCCCTGACCGACATTGCCACCATCGAGAGAAGAGCGGCTGAACCGCCTTCTGCGGCGTATCGCGTTAACGGGCGTCCTGCCATTGGTCTGGCGATTTCCATGGCGCCAACGGGAAATATGCTGCGCTTTGGCGCGACGTTGAACGACAGAATGAGCGCCATCGGTGCCGGGCTGCCGCACGGTATTGAGATGGTGAAAGTGGCTGACCAGTCGGCGGTGGTCAGCGGCGCGGTAAGCGGGTTTGTCCGGGTGCTGGTGGAAGCCGTGCTGATTGTGCTGGCGGTTTCTTTTGTCTCCCTGGGATTAAGGGCCGGGCTGGTGGTGGCCGCGGCGATCCCGCTGGTGCTGGCGATGACCTTTGCCGGAATGATGCTGGCAGGCATCGGCCTGCAGCGTATCTCTCTCGGGGCCCTGATTATTGCGCTTGGGCTGCTGGTGGATGATGCCATGATCGCCGTGGAAACCATGGTATCCCGGCTGGAGGCCGGGGATACGCGACGGCGGGCGGCGACCTATGCTTTCAAAACCACGGCATTTCCGATGCTGACCGGTACGCTGGTTATGATTGCCGGGTTTATTCCCGTCGGTTTTGCCTCATCCAGCGCTGGCGAATACTGCTTTTCGCTGTTTGCCGTGGTGCTGATGGCGCTGCTGAGCTCATGGATCGTGGCGATTCTGTTCTCTCCTTTGACCGGAGCATGGCTGCTGCCGGAAAAGCTTAAACATCATGCCGCAGGCCCGGGTCGAATGGCGCGGGGATATGGACGGCTTCTGCGAACGGCGCTGCGCCACCGGCTCGCCACCCTGGGAATTGCGCTGGCCGCGCTGGGGCTATCGGTGTATGGCACAACGTTTATGCAGGGGGAGTTTTTCCCCTCATCCGATCGTCCGGAGCTGCTGGTCAGCCTGACGCTGCCGGCCAATGCTTCGCAGTCTGCAACGGAGAAACAAACGGAAAGGCTGGAACGGGCGCTTGCCGGGAATCGCAATATTGACCATTACTCGACCTATGTGGGTTCGGGCGCTATCCGCTTTTACTTACCGATGGATGTTCTGCTGGATAATGAAAATACGGCGCAGCTGGTCGTGGTGGCGAAGGATCTGGCCGCCCGGGACCGCCTGCGGGAACAGTTAAATGCGCTGCTGGCCACGCAATTCAGCGATCTAACCTCGCGCGTTTCGCCGCTGGAGCTGGGGCCGCCGGTGGGCTGGCCGATCAAATACCGGGTCAGCGGGCCGGATTATCTCAAAGTCAGAGAGTATGCCGGGCGACTGGCCGAGGCGATAGGGCGCTCGCCGCTAACCCGGGAGGTGAATCAGACCGCGGGCGAGCCGGAGAGAACCCTCGTTCTGCAGGTGAACCAGACCGCCGCGCGGGCGGCGGGGGTGTCGTCGCAGAGTCTGGCGCAGACGCTTAATACCGTCTGGTCCGGCACGACGGTGACGTCGATAAGGGATGACGATCGGCTGGTTGACGTGGTGCTGCGGGCGAATGACAGCGAGCGGTTGAATCTTGCCACCCTGTCATCGCTGACGGTGGAGGGGCGCGATGGACAAAAAATTCCCCTTGGCGCGGTAGCCACGCCGGTCTGGGGAGTGGACGATCCGGTACTCTGGCGTCGGCAAAGGTTGCCGTTTATCACCGTACAAACCGACCTCGCGCCGGGGATGCGGGCAGAAGGCGTATCGGACGGTTTGCGCCCGACGGTGGATAAACTGCGCGCGGGTCTACCCAGCGGTTACAGCATTGTTGAAGGCGGGGTGGTCGCGGAGTCCGAAAAAGGCAACAGCTCGGTATTTGATATTTTACCCGTCACCCTCGGGGTGATGCTGTTACTGCTGATGCTCCAGCTGCGGCGCTATTCCCGTATGCTGCTGGCTCTGTTCATGGCCCCGTTCGGCTTGCCGGGGATCGTCATGGCCATGCTGCCGAGCGATACGCCCATGGGATTTGTGGCTCTGCTCGGCGCGATCGCGCTGGCGGGGATGATTATTCGCAATGCCGTGATACTGATCAGTGAGGTCGACAATAATCTCGCTCAGGGCATGGAAAGCGACGCCGCCATTATTGCCGCCGCGGAGCACCGGGCCAGGCCAATATTTCTGACCGCCTGCGCCGCAATCCTGGGCATGATCCCCATCTCTCACCAGGCCTTCTGGGGGCCAATGGCGTATGCCATCATTGGCGGGCTGATCGTCGCCACGCTCGTCACGTTAACCGTACTGCCGGCGTCTTTTAGCATGTTGCTGGGGATGGGGAGATACTGGAAAAGGCGTCACGCCGCTTGATAAAACAGGAGCGCCGGGGGTAACCCCGGTCGGGGCTTCTCATCCCCCGGGGGAGTGCAACAGGCGAAAAAAAAGCCCGTACTTGCGTACGAGCTCTTCTTCAAATATGGCGGTGAGGGGGGGATTGACTCGCTGCGCTCGCCCTCCGGGCAGATTCCTCGCAGGCTCGTCATCTGTCCAACTGGCTGGCGCCAGTTGACGAACCCCGGTCGGGGCTTCTCATCCCCCGGGGGAGTGCAACAGGCGAAAAAAAAGCCCGTACTTGCGTACGAGCTCTTCTTCAAATATGGCGGTGAGGGGGGGATTCGAACCCCCGATACGTTGCCGTATACACACTTTCCAGGCGTGCTCCTTCAGCCACTCGGACACCTCACCATATTGTTTTGCTGCTCACCTTGGGTGGGCAACGGGGCGCTACTATAGGGAGTTGCGCTAAAACGGTCAAGCAGTATTTATTCTTTTGCTATCGTTCGGTTAAGCAATGAACACTGCCCCGCCGTAGCGCGGCGGGGCAGGCATTTTAACGCTGTGAATCAAGCTGTTCGTTGTTCTTGACCACGTCCTGAGCTTTGGCATAGCTCTCGATCAGCAGCTGGTATGCCGGGAAGACCTTGGTATACACCTCAGCCCACTCCGCGGCATCCGGTCGATTCCAGGTGCGCTGCAGCTCGGAAGCGACCGCCGCGGTATCCATCGGTACGACGCCAGCCTGGACGACGCGGGCGAGGGTGATTTCCTGCGCCATCTTGCTATAGGTACCGGAAGCATCAATGACGGCAAAAACCTTATAGCCATCGGCAACGGCGGCAATGGACGGGAACGCCATGCAGACGCTGGTAATCGTACCGGCGATAATCAGCGTTTTACGCCCGGTCGCTTTTACCGCGGCAACAAATTCCGGGTTATCCCACGCGTTAATCTCTCCTTTACGCGCAATATATTGCGCATGGGGCGCGTTCGCATGAATCTCAGGGATCAGCGGGCCGTTCGGTCCCTGCGGCACTGACGCCGTGGTGATTACCGGGATCCCGGCTAATGAAGCCATCTTCGCCAGCGCGGCGGCGCGCGCCCGCAGCTCCGGCATCGGCATATCACCCACGGTCTGGAACAGACCGCTCTGGTGGTCAATCAGCAGCATGGCGGCATCATTGACATCAATAACCGGACGAGAACCATTAAAGTTAGCTGGGGTAGACATATTCTTCACCTCATTCAATATCAGATTTGGCCGAAGCGGCCGCTATTAAAATCACGAACCGCTTCTGCGATTTGTGCTTTGGTATTCATCACAAACGGGCCGTAGCCCACGATCGGCTCCTGCAGCGGTTCACCGGCCATCAGCAGTACTTTTGCGTTGGTACCGGCCGCGAGGTGGAGCGCTTCTCCTTTCTGGCTGAGCACAACCAGCTGACCCTCGCGGGCGTTGCCCTCGCCGTTCACCACAATCTCACCTTCCAGGACGCCCAGCGCCGTACTCCAGCCAGCGGGCTGGTGCAGGGTGATCTCCTGACTCTGGTTGAGCTGCAGGTCCCAGACGTTCAGCGGAGAAAAGGTGTGCGCGGGGCCAACCGTATCCTCGTAGCGCCCGGCAATCACCCGCATGCGGCCGGCATTGTTCGGCAGGTCAACGTCAGGAATCACATCTGCCGTAATGCTCTGGTATCCCGGATGCGTCATTTTGTCTTTAGCCGGAAGGTTGACCCAGAGCTGGATCATCTTCAGCTCGCCGCCGGTACGGGTGAACTCCGCCGAGTGGAACTCTTCGTGCAGGATCCCGGCGCCCGCGGTCATCCACTGCACATCACCCGGCCCAATAACGCCGCCTCTACCGGTAGAGTCACGGTGTTCAACTTCGCCGGAGTAGACGACGGTAACGGTCTCAAATCCGCGATGCGGATGTTCGCCGACGCCGCGTTTCTCCGTTCCCGCCGGGAAGTGATGCGGGCCTGCATAGTCAAGCAGCAGGAAGGGGCTTAGCTGTTCGCCGTGCGTCTGATAAGAGAACATTGAGCGAACCGGGAAACCATCGCCGACCCAGTGCTGCGAAGGTGCGGTGTAGATACCAGTGATTTGTTTCATGGCAGTCTCCTGAACGTCTGTTTCTGATGTGAATAAGCATATATTCGCCACTAATAGTCCGCTAGATAGCAAAAACGACCTATACTGTTCTAAAAATGGAACGATGGAGGAAGGATGCAGGATCTCAATGATTTAGCCTGGTTTGTACAGGTGGTCGATCACGGCGGATTTGCTGCGGCGGGAAGGGCGCTCGATCAACCCAAATCAAAATTGAGCCGTCGAATCGCCCAGTTAGAAGAACGCCTCGGCGTACGTTTGATTCAACGTACAACCCGCCAGTTTGCGGTAACGGAAGTTGGGCTTACATTTTATCAGCACTGCAAAGCGATGCTGATCGAGGCGGAAGCGGCAGAACAGGCGGTGGAAACCCTGCGCTCCGAGCCGCGCGGCAGCGTGAAGCTGACCTGTCCGGTAACGTTATTGCATGCGCATGTCGGGCCGATGCTGGCACGGTTTATGGTGCGCTATCCGGGCGTCAATCTTCAGCTGGAAGCCACTAATCGTCGAGTGGATGTTGTTGGCGAGGGCGTCGACGTGGCGATTCGCGTGCGCCCAAGACCGATAGAAGACAGCGACCTGGTGATGCGTGTCCTGGCCGATCGCGGGCACCGTCTGGTCGCCAGCCCCGGGTTGGTTGAGCGGCAAGGGCAGCCCCGGGTTCCGTCAGAATTAAGCGATTGGCCGGGGTTGAGCCTGGGCGCAGGTAAACATCAGCATAAGTGGCAGTTGACCGGTCCCGAGGGCGCAAGGGCGGAGATCTACTTCACTCCCCGGCTGGTCACCACGGATATGCTGGCGCTCCGTGAAGCGGCCATTGTCGGCGTTGGGGTGGTACAGCTTCCTTTATTAATGGTGCGCGATCAGTTGGCCGCCGGAGAGCTGGTGGTTGTCCTTGATGAGTGGCAACCGCGCAGGGAGGTGATCCATGCGGTGTTTGCTTCGCGCCGCGGGCTGCTGCCCTCGGTCAGGGCGCTGGTTGATTTCCTCAGCGAAGAGTATCAGCGGATGGAGGAGGATTAGCATTTGCCACAATCCCGGCGGCGCTGCGCTATCGAAGAAAGTCTGAAGCCGGGGGGGATGGCGACGGTTCCCGGAGGCGGTGCTGCGCACCTGTCCGGGCTACCGGGGGGAGTGCAACAGGCGAAAAAAAAGCCCGTACTTGCGTACGAGCTCTTCTTTAAATATGGCGGTGAGGGGGGGATTCGAACCCCCGATACGTTGCCGTATACACACTTTCCAGGCGTGCTCCTTCAGCCACTCGGACACCTCACCATATTGTTTT
>NZ_PDEL01000006.1:184740-328414 GCF_002556465.1 Klebsiella sp. MBT K-1
AACCCCCGATACGTTGCCGTATACACACTTTCCAGGCGTGCTCCTTCAGCCACTCGGACACCTCACCATATTGTTTTTCCCGTTGCTGCCGGGAACGGGCGCTAATTTAGGGAAATACGTATCTCCCGTCAATCAACTTTTTAAAAAAATCGCCCGTTTAGCCAAACTTCAAGCAACTTGCTCTCTAAATGCGCGAGAATCGATTTTTTTGTCGCCATTCCCTTTTTCACACGCTCGCCTGACGAAATTTGCTATGCTGGCAAACCAATAGAAAACAACGAGTAAAACGCGACGCTAGCCTAACCTGCCGATAGCGTCAGCTGTCAGGAGCCCTTATGGATATCATCTTTTACCACCCGACGTTCGACACCCCTTTCTGGATTGCGGAGCTGGAAAAACAGCTCCCCGGCTCGCGAGTCCGCGAATGGAAATCCGGTGATAATCAACCCGCGGACTATGCGCTGGTCTGGCATCCGCCGGTTGAAATGCTGCAAGGCCGCGAACTTAAAGCCGTCTTTGCCCTTGGCGCCGGCGTTGATTCAATTCTAAGTAAACTGCGGGAAAACCCGGAAATGCTGCCGCTGTCTACGCCGCTGTTCCGTCTGGAAGACACCGGCATGGGTCTGCAGATGCAAGAGTATGCGGTGAGCCAGGTGCTGCACTGGTTCCGTCGTTTTGATGACTATCAGGCCTTAAAACAGGAGGCGCGGTGGCAGCCGCTGGAGGAGTATCAGCGCGAGGACTTCACCATCGGCATTATGGGGGCGGGAGTACTGGGCGCGAAAGTGGCAGAAAGCCTGCAAAGCTGGGGGTTTCCGCTACGCGTCTGGAGCCGTAGCCGCAAATCCTGGCCTCAGGTAACGAGCTTTGCGGGGGAAGCCGAGCTGGGGGATTTCCTGAACGGTACGCGAGTGCTGATTAACCTGCTACCCAACACGGCGGAAACCGTTGGCATTATTAATAGCGCGCGCCTGGCGCAGCTGCCGGATAATAGCTATGTGCTGAATCTCGCTCGCGGGGTTCATGTGGTGGAAGACGATCTGCTGGTCGCGCTGGATAGCGGCAAGTTAAAAGGGGCGATGCTGGATGTGTTCAGCCGCGAACCGCTGCCGGAAGAGAGCCCGCTTTGGCGGCACCCGCGAGTGGCGATGACGCCGCATATTGCTGCCGTCACCCGGCCTCTGGAAGCCATCGCTTATATCGCTAAAACCATTGCTCAGTTAGAACGGGGCGAAACGGTCAGCGGGCAGGTCAATCGCCAGCTGGGATACTAAGCGATAGCCCCGCCTGAGCGGGGTTTTGCTGATCATGGGCGCAGATTCCTGCTATTCTTGCCACAAACAGAGAAGGAGATTGTGATGTATCCTGTTGACCTGCACATGCATACCGTCGCCAGTACCCACGCTTACAGCACCCTGCACGACTATATTGCGCAAGCAAAGCGCAAGGGGATCAAACTCTTTGCTATTACCGACCACGGGCCCGATATGGCCGATGCGCCGCATTACTGGCATTTTATTAATATGCGTATCTGGCCGCGGCTGGTGGATGGCGTTGGCATTCTGCGCGGTATCGAAGCCAATATCAAAAATACCCAGGGCGAAATCGACTGTACCGGCCCGATGCTCAACTCGCTGGACCTGATTATCGCCGGTTTTCACGAGCCGGTATTCCCTCCGCAGGACAAAGCGACGCATACAGAAGCGATGATCGCCACGATAGCGAGCGGCGCGGTGCATATCATTAGCCATCCGGGTAACCCTAAATTTCCCGTTGACATCCCGGCCATTGCCGCCGCCGCGGCGAAGCACCATGTGGCGTTGGAAATCAATAACTCCTCTTTTGTCTCGTCGCGTATCGGCAGCGAAGATAACTGCCGCGCCGTTGCGGCGGCCGTACGCGATGCCGGTGGCTGGGTGGCGCTGGGCTCGGATTCCCATACGGCATTTACGCTCGGTGAATTTAGCGAATGCCGAAAAATTCTTGATGCCGTCGGTTTTCCGGAAGAGCGAATTCTTAACGTAACGCCCCGGCGTCTGCTTAATTTTCTTGAATCGCGCGGCATGCCTGCGATTCCTGAGCTGGCTGAACTTTAATGTGAATAACTGGAATAAATGAATGAACGAGTTTTCAATCCTCTGCCGCGTGCTGGGCTCTCTCTATTATCGTCAGCCGCAGGACCCGCTGCTGGTTCCGCTCTTTACCCTTATCCGCGAAGGGAAGCTGGCGGCGAGCTGGCCGCTGGAGCAGGATGAACTGTTGGAGCGCCTGCAAAAAAGCTGTGATATGCAGTCGCTGGCCGCCGAATACAACGTGCTGTTTGTCGGTGAAGAGTGCCGCGTCGCGCCTTACCGTAGCGCATGGGTTGACGGCGCTACGGAAGCTGAAGTCCGTGGTTTCCTCACCGCACATGGCGTACCTACGGGGGAGGGGGCGGCGGATCATTTCGGCTCCTTGCTGCTGGCCGCTTCCTGGCTGGAAGATCACGCGGCGGAAGAGGAAAGCGAAGTTCTGGAAACCCTATTCGCGGAATATATCCTGCCGTGGTGCGGTGAGTTCCTGGGCAAAGTTGAAGCGCATGCCACCACGCCGTTCTGGCGTACGATGGCCCCGCTGACTCGCGAAGCGGTCTCCGCTATGTGGGATGAACTGCAGGAAGAAAATGAACAATAATTTGTGATTTACATCACAATTTAAATGCAACGCAATATTTTTAATTTCATTTAGTGTGCTCTGTGTCGCATTTGACGGGCGCGTTTCTGTTATGATACGCGCCATGAACATACTCTTCGCAATCGCATTAACGACGGGCATTCTCTCCGGTATCTGGGGATGGGTGGCGGTCGCATTGGGTCTGCTGAGCTGGGCGGGGTTCCTCGGCTGTACGGCTTACTTTGCCTGTCCGCAAGGTGGGTTAAAAGGGCTGTTCATTTCAACCTGTACGGTCATGAGCGGCGTTGTGTGGGCGCTGGTGATTATTCACGGCAGCGCGCTGGCGCCGCAGCTGGAAATTGTCAGCTATATCATGACCGGCATCGTGGCGTTTTTGATGTGCATTCAGGCGCGTCAGCTGATGCTCTCTTTTGTGCCGGGAACTTTTATTGGCGCGTGTGCGACGTTTGCCGGCAGCGGCGACTGGCGTTTGGTTGTGCCTTCACTCGCGCTGGGTCTGGTATTTGGCTACGCTATGAAAAATAGCGGTCTGTGGCTGGCGACCCGGGCTGAGAAAAATAAACCTCTTGCTAACCAAAGCAGCTGATCGTTTTTTAATGTATCCCCGTTGACATCACAAAAGGGCCCTGCGGGCTCTTTTGCCGTTTTTGGCGCCAGGTTTACCCCGTCGTTAATCTCCCCCCTGTATTCTATTTTTCCTTATATATCAAATGTTTTAACTGCACCGAAAGTCAGTGAATCGATTTTGTTATCAGATTCTAACGGATGATGTATTTTGTTTTTAAATTGTTAATATAATTAACTTGAAGTAAAAAAATATAACCCGATGCACTCATGGATGGCTGGTGCTTTTCAGTCGCTATACCGATATGCAGAGGAGTTTTATAATGAAAAAAATCAAATATGCGCCACTTGCCGCTCTGTTTATTTTACCCTGTTTTGTTAGCCCCGTGCTCGCGGAAAAGACCGTGGCCGGCGTCATTCATTTTTACGGGCGGGTGGTGGAAGCGCCCTGTCAGCTTAGTACTATAAATAACCAGATTATTATGGATTGCCCGAGGGCGGAAGCGATTAAAATTTCTGCTCAACAGCTTGAGAAAGGGAATATACACAACGAAAATATCCGTTCTGCGCAATTAAGATATATTAACCCGCAACGGACCCTCGCTATTCTGGATGTTGAGTATCGGTAACCCTCTGCCCCCAGACTTTCGTCCCGGGGGCTATCGTGCCATATTATCCTCATGTATTCATTTGAAGACGTATGCCGACAGGAGGAGAAATGGCTGTTCAACCTGAGGTTGTTCTCGGCGATATTACAACGCTTGCGGTCGAGGTTATCGTCAATGCGGCAAACCCGTCGCTGCTTGGCGGTGGCGGCGTGGACGGCGCGATTCACCGCGCGGCAGGGCCAGAACTGCTGGCTGCCTGTAAAGTGGTGCGGCAACAGCAGGGTGAGTGTCCGCCCGGTCATGCAGTGATTACGGCGGCAGGAAATTTGCCCGCCAGCGCGGTTATTCACGCCGTTGGACCCATCTGGCACGGCGGTGACAGACAAGAGGCGGAGTTGCTGGCTGACGCCTATAAAAATAGCCTGCTGCTGGCTTCGGCAAACAATTATCGTTCTATTGCATTTCCTGCTATCAGCACCGGCGTTTATGGCTACCCTAAAGAGGCCGCTGCGGAGATAGCCGTACGGACGGTAAATGCCTTCCTCACGCGCTATAACCCGCTGGAACGCGTGTGTTTCGTTTGCTTTGATGCCGAAACCGCCGGCATCTATACGCGATTACTTGAGGCAAGTCGCGCGCAACTCGGGCATCAGAATAAGATATGATAGTTTCCTGGGAACGCTGGAAATTATCATAACGGGAGAGTTATCGGTGGCTGAAGGGAAGGTTCTACAAAAACAACGGCTTCGGCGGATGGAAATCGTTGCCGCGGCGCAGAAATGTTTTGCGGAAAAGGGCCTGCACGGCGCCTCCGTAGCGGATATTGCGCGTCAGGCTGGTCTTAGCGTAGGCCAGCTATATCGCATCTTCGCCAGCAAAGAAGAGATCGTTGAAGTCATCGTCAGTGAGATCGTGAATGCCAGAGTGGGAGAAATCGTTGCCGGGAATCATGATTTAGCCCGTATGGCGTCCGTATTAGCCGGCGCGATCCCAGTGACCGGCTCTACAAAAAGCGATAATTATCTGCTGATGGAAATTAACGCCGAGGCGTCCCGAAATCCGCGCCTGCGTGAAATTATGAACCAGGCCGATCGCCGCCTGAAAGAGGAGGGCGGGCGACTAACCCGGCACTATCACCCTGAGATGTCCGCAGAGAAAATTAGCCTCGCCTGCGAATTTATCGCGATATTAACCGAAGGATCGGCCTATCGTTGCGACTTTGCGACGACTCCGACGGTAGATAAAGCGGCGATGGAAAACCTGTACCGCGATGTTTTTCAGCTGCTGTTTACACAAAAATAGCGCTGCTATGTGCGTTCCACACAGCAGCTTGCTGTTTTAACTAGCGGATATTTGCGGCTTAGCCGTCTTTTGCTGGAATTTTCCGGAGAAAAGAAAGCGCAACAGCGGTATCCGCAGATGGATTTCATACAGCACCAGAGCAATCCCGACCACAAAAACCAGCCCGGTTATAAACCCAAGGGTATTCGATTTAATGACCGGTGCTATCCACGCTCCGTAGAGCAGGGTCAGCGGGTGGTGCACCAGGTAGATAAATAGCGATGCGTTGACGAAATAGGTCACCCGCGCTGACTGGAAATTCAACAAACGGTGGCCAAGCGAAAAGACCACGTTGACCATCCATAGCCCCAACACCATGGTAATCACATACTCCGTCTCATACATCCAGCCGTCGCCAGAGCCGTACTGCTGATTCAACCGGTAGGCGATAAATCCGAGTAAAGCCGCCGCAAAGCACCATGGCGATGGGGTCGTAAACATCGTTTTCAGCCGCGCGTTAATAAACGTCTGGGCACCGAGGATAAAGAAAGGCAGATAGAACAGCGTCTGCATCACGATAAAGTTGAACAGGCCATTGCTCAGAATGGGTGGGTAGAGGATAAAAATGGTGCGGCGAATAACCGCATACAGCACGCCCAGCGCGAGAAAAATCATCGACAGCTGGCCTAATGTGACGGTGTCACCAAAGGTTGGCGCAGCGGCAGAACGCGGGCGCGTCAGCCATTTAAACATTACTACGCCCAGCGACGTCAGAACCACCAGCACTAATAAAAACCACAGATGGGAAATCAGCTCCCAGGCGAGGGTGTTGAATTTGTCATAGCCGGAAAGGGTGTGCCAGTTATCCGCCTTACCGTTGACGTACTGCAGCATAATAAACTGCGGTAGGGTCAGGAGGGGGATCGCGGTTAACATGGGAATACCGACACGCTCAACGCGGACTTTCCACCACTTCTTCAGCGGATAGCGCAGAAAAAGCATGTAGGAAAAATAGCCGGAAATCACAAAGAAGACCTGCATGCGAAAGGCATGGATGAAGTCGTTAAACAACGTCAGCCACCAGGAGGGCTCGGCGCTGTTCACATGCCAGCTATGGCTGGAGTAAATGAGCGAAATGTGAAAAGGGATACCCAATAGCATCAGCCAGGCGCGGATGCTATCGAAAAAATATTCACGCTGTACCGGAGTATTATTCATACAATATCACTACATTCTCAGACAATTCGTCTTATCACTCAACGTGATAACGTTTAAATTCTCTGCAACCCTACATGAACTCTGGTTAACTGTCTCCAGGATAAGCACGCAAAGTGCAATCGGGCCAGTGAACTGTGTATTCCCTGTGCCGCAATGCCGAACAATGCAGGGATTATGTTGTCGGAATGCCTGAGTTTCCATTAAAATAGATCGGATCGATTTAAGCACACAAAGGGGGAAGTGCTTACTTATATGAAACATAAACCACAGATGATGAAAATGCGTTGGTTAAGCGCAGCCGTAATGTTGTCCCTGTGTACTTCATCTGCATGGGCATTCAGCATTGATGACGTCGCAAAAGAGGCACAAACGTTAGCCGGCAAAAGCTTTGAAGCGCCTAAAAGTAACCTGCCCTCTGCCTTCCGCGACATGAAGTATGCGGACTATCAGCAAATTCAGTTTAATCACGACAAAGCTTATTGGAATAATCTGAAAAGCCCGTTCAAGCTCGAGTTTTATCACCAGGGGATGTATTTCGATACGCCGGTCACCATTAATGAAGTGACGGCAACCAGCGTACGTAAAATTAAATACAACCCGGACTATTTTAATTTTGGCAACGTGCAGCACGATAAAGACTCGGTTAAAGACCTCGGCTTTGCGGGCTTCAAGGTCCTGTATCCGATCAACAGCAAAGATAAGAACGATGAGATTGTCAGCATGCTCGGAGCCAGCTACTTCCGCGTGCTCGGCCAGGGTCAGGTATACGGGCTTTCTGCCCGTGGGCTGGCGATTGATACCGCACTGCCGTCCGGAGAAGAGTTCCCGCGTTTTCGTGAATTCTGGATTGAGCGTCCTAAAGCTACCGATAAACGTCTGACGATTTATGCGCTGCTTGATTCCCCGCGCGCAACCGGCGCCTATCGTTTTGTGATCATGCCCGGCCGCGATACCGTGGTGGACGTGCAGTCTAAGGTCTATCTGCGTGACAAAGTCGGTAAGCTGGGCGTGGCTCCGTTGACCAGTATGTTCCTGTTTGGGCCGCATCAGCCGTCTCCGACCACCAACTATCGTCCAGCGCTGCACGATTCCAACGGGCTTTCGATCCTTGCCGGTAACGGCGAGTGGATCTGGCGTCCGCTGAATAACCCGAAACACCTCGCCGTCAGCAGCTACGCAATGGAAAACCCGCAGGGGTTTGGCCTGCTGCAGCGCGGCCGCCAGTTCTCGCGTTTTGAAGATCTCGACGACCGCTACGATCTGCGCCCAAGCGCGTGGATTACGCCGAAAGGGGATTGGGGTAAAGGGAAAATCGAACTGGTTGAAATCCCGACCAACGATGAAACCAACGATAACATCGTGACCTACTGGACGCCGGATCAGCTGCCGGAACCCGGCAAAGAGATGAACTTCAAATACACCATCACTTTCAGCCGTGACGAAGACAAGCTGCATGCGCCGGATAACGCCTACGTGATGCAGACCCGCCGCTCTACCGGCGATGTCAAACAATCGAACCTGATTCGCCAGCCTGATGGCACCATTGCCTTTATTGTTGATTTCACCGGCGCTGAGATGAAAAAGCTGCCCGCAGATACTCCGGTAACCGCGCAGGCAAGCATCGGTGATAACGCTGAAATCGTCGAAAATACCGTGCGCTACAACCCGGTAACTAAGGGCTGGCGTATGATCCTGCGCGTCAAAGTGAAAGATCCTAAGAAAACCACGGATATGCGCGCTGCGCTGGTCAACACCGACCAGACGCTGAGCGAAACCTGGAGCTATCAGCTGCCTGCCAATGAATAAGATAACGAAGTACATCGACGCATTGCCGCTGTCGGATGCAGAAAAAAGCGCGTTACCTGACGTAAGCCTGCAGGCCGTACATGAAGCACTGGACGCTGAACATCACGTTTTTAAACGCGAAGACGACGCCCCGCTGGGGTCGGTGAAATCGCGGCTGGAGCATAGCTGGCCTGATTCACTGGCCGGTAACCAGCTGGTTAAGGATGACGAAGGGCGCACTCAGCTGAACGCCATGCCGAAAGCAAAACGCTCCTCTATGTTTCCTGACCCCTGGCGTACCAACCCTGTCGGTCGTTTCTGGGATCGGCTGCGCGGACGCGATGTGACTCCGCGCTATCTTTCTCGCCTGAGCAAAGAAGAGCAGGAGAGTGAGCAAAAATGGCGTACCGTCGGCTCTATCCGCCGCTATATTCTGCTGCTGCTGACGCTGGCGCAGACCGTTGTGGCGACCTGGTACATGAAAACCATTTTGCCCTACCAGGGCTGGGCGCTGATTAACCCTGCCGATATGGTGGGGCAGAATCTATGGGTATCCTTTATGCAGCTGCTGCCGTATGTGCTGCAGTCGGGGATCCTGATTCTGTTCGCCGTACTTTTTTGCTGGGTTTCCGCGGGATTCTGGACCGCGCTGATGGGCTTCCTGCAGCTGCTGATCGGGCGCGACAAGTACAGTATCTCAGCCTCGACCGTCGGTGATGAGCCGTTGAATCCGGAGCATCGCACGGCGCTGATTATGCCGATCTGCAACGAAGACGTTGACCGCGTATTCGCGGGTCTGCGTGCGACCTGGGAATCGGTAAAGGCCAGCGGCAACGCCGAGCACTTTGATGTCTATATCCTGAGCGATAGCTACAACCCGGACATCTGCGTGGCGGAGCAAAAAGCGTGGATGGAGCTGATTGCCGAAGTTCAGGGCGAAGGGCAGATCTTCTATCGCCGGCGCCGCCGCCGCGTGAAGCGCAAAAGCGGCAACATTGATGACTTCTGCCGTCGTTGGGGTAGCCAGTATAGCTATATGGTGGTGCTGGATGCCGACTCCGTGATGAGCGGTGAGTGCCTGAGCGGCCTGGTGCGCCTGATGGAAGCGAACCCGAATGCCGGCATCATCCAGTCATCGCCGCGCGCATCGGGCATGGATACGCTTTATGCGCGCTGTCAGCAGTTTGCCACCCGCGTCTATGGTCCGCTGTTTACCGCCGGTCTGCATTTCTGGCAGCTGGGCGAGTCGCACTACTGGGGACACAACGCCATTATCCGGGTCAAACCGTTTATTGAGCACTGTGCTCTCGCGCCGCTGCCGGGTGAGGGTAACTTCGCAGGTTCCATCCTGTCGCATGACTTCGTGGAAGCGGCATTGATGCGCCGCGCCGGATGGGGGGTGTGGATTGCTTACGATCTCCCTGGTTCTTATGAAGAGCTGCCGCCGAACCTGCTTGACGAGCTGAAGCGCGATCGTCGCTGGTGTCAGGGGAACCTGATGAACTTCCGCCTGTTCCTGGTCAAAGGGATGCACCCAGTTCACCGCGCGGTATTCCTGACCGGCGTGATGTCATACCTGTCGGCGCCGCTGTGGTTCATGTTCCTGGCGCTCTCAACTGCCCTGCAGGTGGTGCATGCGTTGACCGAGCCGCAGTACTTTTTGCAGCCGCGTCAGCTGTTCCCGGTCTGGCCACAGTGGCGCCCGGAGCTGGCTATCGCCCTGTTCGCTTCAACCATGGTGCTGCTGTTCCTGCCGAAGCTGCTGAGTATTATTCTGGTGTGGTGTAAAGGGCCAAAAGAGTACGGCGGCTTTATCCGTGTGACCCTTTCTCTGCTGCTGGAGGTGCTCTTTTCGGTGCTGCTGGCGCCGGTACGCATGCTGTTCCACACCGTATTTGTGGTCAGCGCGTTCCTCGGCTGGGAAGTGGTGTGGAACTCGCCGCAGCGTGATGACGACTCTACGCCGTGGGGCGAAGCGTTCATGCGTCACGGCTCGCAGATGCTGTTGGGGCTGGTTTGGGCGGTGGGCATGGCGTGGCTGGATCTGCGTTTCCTGTTCTGGCTGGCGCCGATCGTGGTCTCGCTGATTCTGTCTCCGTTCGTGTCGGCCATTTCCAGCCGCGCGACCATTGGCCTGCGCACCAAGCGCTGGAAGCTGTTCCTGATCCCGGAAGAGTATTCGCCGCCGCAGGTGCTTAAAGATACCGATGCTTACCTGACGCTCAACCGTCAGCGTTCTCTGGAAGACGGTTTTATGCATGCGGTATTTAATCCGTCGTTTAACGCGCTGGCAACGGCGATGGCTACCGCGCGTCACCGCCATGGGCATATTCTGGATATCGCACGCGAGCGCCACGTTGAACAGGCGCTGAACGAGACGCCGGATAAGCTCAACCGCGACCGTCGTCTGGTATTGCTGAGCGACCCGGTCACCATGTCACGGTTGCACTATCGCGTGTGGGCCGCGCCGGAGAAATACTCTTCGTGGGTAGGCGCCTATCAGCAGTTGACGCTGAATCCGCTGGCGTTAAAAACGAAGTAAGCCGTAGGTAAAGGAAAATACCGGCAATGGCGCCGGTATTTTTTTATCTGAGAATCGAGGTTGTTGATGAGAGTTTTACTGGTTATCGCAATGACGCTGCTTATCAGCGGCTGTGGTAGTATTATCAGTCGCACGGTGCCTGGGCAGGGGCATGGAAACCAGTACTATCCCGGCGTTCAGTGGGATGTCCGCGATTCCTCATGGCGCTATATCACCATTCTCGACCAGCCCTTTTCACTGGTGTTTGATACGCTACTGCTGCCGCTTGACGCCAGTCATGGCCCTTATAACTAATTAGCGTTCATCCCATTCATCGGCTGCGGCCTGGCCCTCTTCGGTATCAAGCGAGGGTTCAAGCTGAAATTCGCCTTCATCCCATTCGTGCAGCGTATTTTCTTCCAGCCACTCCTGGCGAAGCTCAATCTCATCATAATCGCCATCAAACACGCTTTGCGCTGCCTGACCGCTGAGGACAGGCAGGCATTCGCCCTGTTCATCCTCGTCGGCAAAAAATTCTGCCTGCCAGGCAATATCGCCGTCCTGGAGTACATACTTCTGAATATTTAATTGCTCGATGCTGGCGCTCTCTTCGTCGCTATCGGGATTATTAGCCAGAAACTCCTCGCGGGCGGCATCGATTGCTTCTTCAAGCGTGGCATAGAACATCGAATCCTTTGGCATGGCTAACCTCCTAAGATGAATAGAAATGAATACGATTCAATCTATAGAAGGCGGTTGGCGATGCGTCAAGGATGGGGCATTAATTTACCGAATGCGTGCCGGAACCCGTATTGTCGGTTGCTTGAGGGCGGCGAGAACGGCCAAGGGTCAGGGTCGAGTAGACCGCGTTGAACAGGACCACACCGGCGGTGACTAGAAAGACCGCCCGGAAGCCGTAATTGGCGGAAACCGACGCGCCGATAAGCGGTCCCGTAACGTTGCCGATATCGCGGAACGACTGGTTATAGCTGAAGATTCTGCCCGAGATTTGGCTGGTGGAGTTATACACCAGCAGGGTTTGTACGGCGGGCAGCAGCGCGCCGTCGGCGGCGCCTAACAGGAAGCGCAGGATCCCCAGCTGCAGCGGCGTCTGGACGAACGACATCGGTATCAGAAGCAAGACGGAAATCACCAGCGCGACGATGAGGATTTTTTCCGGGCCGATGCGGTCGCCGAGTTTCCCGAGACGAGGCGCGCTAAGCAGAGCGGCAATACCAGGGACTGAAGCGATCATGCCGCTGATGAACGCAATATCACTCACGTTGCCTGCCAGATCGCGCACGTATAGCGTCAGAATTGGAGCAATCGAGCCGGTCGCAACCTGGATAATCAATGAAGTGACAAACAGGCTCAGCACCAGCTTCGGATTTTTAAGCGACGAGAAAACGTCTTTCGCGCTGAGCATCTCTTTTTTACTGACCGCGACAAAATTCTCGCGGATGAGAAAAAGGGTAAATAAGAAACAAATAAACAGGACGCTTGCGGTCATAAAGAAGACGGTACGCAATCCCCAGTGATCGGCCAGGAAGCCGCCGGCCAGCGGCCCCAGCAGCGCGCCGCTGACGGCCCCCGTAGACAGCGTCCCCAGCGCCCAGCCGCTCTTATGGCGGGGGATTTGCGTCGCTATCAGGGCATTGGCGTTGGGAATAAATCCGCCGAGCAGGCCTAACAGCGCGCGCAGGATCAGAAATTGCCAGATATTCTGCGCCAGGCCCATTAGCAGCATGACGATTGCCATACCAAGGGCCGAGCGCAATAGCATAATTTTACGCCCTTTACGATCGGCAAGGCCGCCCCAGAAGGGGGAGGCGACGGCTGAAAATAAAAAAGTGACGCTGAAAACCAGACCTGACCACATATTGAGGGCGCTATGGCCGGTTACGCCGAGTTGTTCGACGTAAAGCGGGAGAAACGGCATCACCAGGCTAAAGGCGGCGCCGGTTAAAAAACAGCCGAGCCAGGTGACGGTAAGATTGCGTTTCCAGTTAATGGGGGTATCAGCAGACGGCATAGGATTCCACTGGCCTGCAGCGCAGGTCAAATAATTGAAAATATGAGCACACTAATTATGCGCCTGAGAAATGATTGCCGCAATGCAGGGGAGCTTTTAAAGCTAAAGGAAGGGAATTGACCCCGCATCCGTATTCGAATGCGGGATCGCCGCGCGACTGAGCGCGGAGAGAGCGCTAGTAACGAGAAGGAATGCCTTCAGGACGCGTTTTAAAGCGGCGATGCATCCACATATACTGTTCCGGCGCCATTAATATGCACTTCTCGACCACTTTATTCATCCAGACGGCGGTCGTCTCCGCATCGTCCAGCGGCGGATCGCACTCCGGCGGCAGGATAATCAGCTCATAGCCTTTTCCGTCGGGTTTACGGCGGGGCACGAACGGCACAACGCAGGCTTTAGACATCTTTGCCAGCATCCAGGTGCCCGAAGTTGTCGCGGCCTGGTCAACGGCGAAAAACGGCACAAATACGCTGGCGGAGGGGCCATAGTCATGGTCCGGCGCGTACCAGATCACTTCGCCCTTTTTCAGCGCGCGGATCATGCCTTTGAGATCCTTACGATCGATCATGTCTTTGTTGGAGCGCAGGCGTCCCCAGGTCTGCAGCCAGTCGATAACCGGGTTATCGTTTGGGCGATAGACGCCAATGCCCGGTTCATTGATACCGAACATGCGCGCGCCCATCTCCAGCGTCAGGAAATGAATGCCAATCAGTAAAATACCGCGCTTTTGCGCCTGTACGTCCCGGATATGCTCGACGCCAATAGAGTCAGTCCAGCGTGCAATACGCTTTGTTGGCCAGAACCAGGCCATACCGGTTTCCAACAACCCCATGCCGACGGATTCAAAGTTTGCCACCACCATCCGGTGACGCTCTTGCTCGCTCTTATCAGGAAAACAGAGTTCCAGATTACGATAAGCTATTTTTGCCCGCCGCTTCATCAGCCGTCTTGCAAGGTGGCCAAGACCGGTTCCGAGCCGGTAAATCACCGGATAAGGAAGCTGTACAACTAACCAGAGCAGACCGATTCCGAACCAAAGCAACCAATAACGCGGGTGCAGCAACGCTGCGGAAAATTTAGGTAAATGGGTCATCTCATACCTGTTCAATTAAGCAACGTGTTCTATTATCGCATTTTTTTATGCTTCAGCCAAAATACCGGCTGTCGATGGCATTTAATGTTAATGCGAGCAAATTTGGGTGAGAAAAATGTAGCGTAAAATGTGGGGATGTAAATTAAGCCTGTTTGCTATATGATGCCCGCCGTTTATTTTACTCATTGACTATGCCGAGCAGGTACACCATGCCAGTGTTACATAACCGCATTTCAAATGAGACGTTAAAGGCGCAAATGTTGGCTGAGACCGAGCCGCGCACGACGATCTCGTTTTACAAATATTTCACTATTATCGACCCAAAAGCCACGCGCGATGCGCTGTGGATTGCGTTGACTAAGCTGAACGTCTTTGGCCGAATTTATCTGGCTCACGAAGGAATTAACGCGCAAATTAGCGTCCCGCAAAGCCGGGTCGATGCGCTGCGCGAATTCTTATACGGTTTTGACCCCGCTCTGAACGGGCTGCGCCTGAATATCGCCCTGGATGATGACGGGAAATCCTTCTGGGTTCTGCGTCTCAAGGTGCGCGATCGTATCGTCGCGGATGGGATTGACGATCCGACGTTCGATGCGTCAGACGTGGGGGATTATCTGAAGGCCGCTGAAGTTAACGCGATGCTGGACGACCCGGACGCGGTCTTTATTGATATGCGCAACCATTACGAGTATGAGGTCGGCCATTTCGAGAACGCGCTGGAGATCCCGGCAGATACTTTTCGCGATCAGTTGCCGAAGGCCGTTGAGATGATGCAGGAACATAAAGATAAAAATATCGTCATGTACTGCACCGGCGGTATCCGCTGTGAAAAAGCCAGCGCCTGGATGAAGCATAATGGTTTCACTAAAGTCTCGCATATTGAGGGTGGGATTATCGAGTACGCGCGGCGCGCGCGCGAACAGGGACTGCCGGTTCGCTTTGTCGGAAAGAACTTTGTTTTCGATGAGCGTATGGGAGAGCGTATCTCTGATGATGTTATCGCCCATTGCCATCAGTGCGGCGCACCCTGTGACAGCCATACCAATTGCCTGAACGATGGTTGCCACCTGCTGTTTATTCAGTGCCCTTCCTGCGCGGAGAAATTCGCCGGCTGCTGTAGCGAAGCCTGCATGGAAGAGCATAAGCTGCCGGAAGAGGAGCAGAGAAAACTGCGCGCAGGACGCGAAAATGGCAATAAGATCTTTAATAAATCTCGCGGTCGTCTGAATACGAAGCTGGGGATCCCGGATCCTGAACCTTCAGAAAAACCATAACCAGATAAGATCGATGAACGCCAGCAGAAGCCACAGCGCCAGATAAATCATAAAATGTTCGCGGACGTTGTTGACCAGTAATTCGAACAGGCGACGCATAATCTCTCTCAATCAATAACGGCCTCAAGCGAGGCCGTTTTTTTAGCTCGGCTGTAAACCGTACGGCGGGCTATTATGGTTTAAACCGCGCCAGCGAAAAAGGCGACAGATCAAACTCAAACGGCTTTGCAAGCGCGAATCGTGTGGCCAGTTCGCCTAATACCGGAGCAAACTTAAAGCCGTGCCCACTCAGGCCGGTAATCAACAGCGTATCAGGGTGGCCGGGTAGCGTATCAATGATAAAGTCCTCGTCCGCGGTGTTGTCATAGGTGCAGGAAGCGCCATGCAGACAGCCGCCAATACCGGGCAACACGTTACGCAGGAAGCTGAAAGACTCGGCGCCGTCCGTTGCCACCGCACCGAACGGTTTGCGCTCCTCCGGGGTGGAAATGAGCTGCCCGCCGTTGTGCTTACCGATTTTCAATTCATTATCTTCTGCGGGAAAACCGTAAAACTGATCGCCATTCGGTAACTCGCCGGTAAACGCCGGGAAGTTATTTTTGCTGCTGTAGCGACCATCAGCCTGAAACCAGGCAAAAATCTTCCGTATCGGCTGGACCGGAAGTTCTGGCAACAGGCGTGTGACCCAGGTTCCGGCGCTGATCAGGAGTTTTTTACCGCTGTACTCGCCATCCAGGGTCTCGACGGTGACGCCGTCCGGCTGGTGGTGAATGGCTGACACCGGACAGTTGAACAGCTGGGCGGCGCCCGCTTCGCGCGCCAGACGGATCCAGGTTTCAACGGCCAGCTCGCTGCGCAGTATGCCGGATGCGGGTTCAAATATCGCCCGATAATCATCAGGTACACGAATTTCCGGCCAGCGAGTCATTACCGTCTGCGCGTCCATCTCTTCAATATTCAGCCGGAACTCGCGCGCGCTGCTGGCAACATTGCGCAGAAAGTCGGAATCGGCAGGCCCGAGGTTAATTACCCCGGTACGTTCAAAGACGGCTTCACCGCTGGCGGCGGCAAACTCATCCCACAGCTGTTGCGCGCGCAGTACCAGGGGAACATATCTTTCGCCTTCGCCGTAGGCGTGACGAATCAGGCGAGTGCTGCCGTGATGGCTGCCTTCCTGATGCGGCGGCTGATGGGCATCAATCATCAGCACGTTAAGCCCTGCCTGCCGCGCATAATAGCCTGCGGCAGCGCCGACCGAGCCGCTACCGATAATGATAAGATCGTATTGCATGGTGGGTTCCAGGTTATTGCTTTGTTAGCAGGGTAAATAACAACCTGCTGTTATACAAGCCCGAAAATAATTCAGGCACCCGGAGGTGCCTGTTAGGTGAATATTCAGACATTAGCGCTAAATATTAATGCCTTCGATACTCATTTGCCTGGTATTCGCCAGATTCAATCTTCGCAATACCTGCTTCCAGAATAGAAATAAACTGACGTGCGACGTCCGTCGTTAGCCATAGCGTCTGGCCAATTTCTGCGTCTTTACTGCTTTCTTGAGCGGGGTTTTGGTAGTGCAGGCGCAACATCAGCGCATCGTAACTATCAACGGTGCTGATGTCCCATCCGACGAGGGGATGGGTCTGGATGACTTCATTATTCTTTTCCATCATAACCCCTTATTCATATGTTAAAAGACAACAGTTCTCGAGGTTTAATGCATGTTTTTTGAAGCAAGTTAATTATATCAGTAGTCAAGAATAAACTCGAGAAATTAAATGAAATAGAGATACATACGCGCGCGGTTGCTGGTTTTTTAGGCAGGAGAGGGTGGGTTATTTGTTATTTATGAAGGTGCTAAGTAAAAGCAATAGGGGACAGTCTGAGTGTGAAAAAAATAAAAAAGCCGGGGCGACCCGGCAAAAAAAGCACAATGAGGGAGCAAATTTAATTGACTAGTCGCGGACAAACCAGTCGTCAGCGCTTTCCCAGGTTTCTTGCAGGATTTCGCTAATCCGGTCTTTGTCTTCTTTCAGGCCGCCGATAACCGACAGATTGTTATTAGCCGCGTATCGAACCGTTACCTGGCTTGATGTAGAGGGAAACTGCTGTTCAATACGACGAGAGAGTTCATTGTTCAGCGCATCTAAGGCGCCGTTGGGTAAGGCTGTTGATTTGGCGATAGAGACTTCAATACGCATAATTGCCCCCTGGATAATGTACTGTTTATTTATACAGTCTTTGGCGATCGTTTTCAACAGGGGGCGTGCGATTTATTTTTTCATCGTCCAGCGCACGGTTTCCCCGGCAAGGAACGGCACCAGCGCGTCGCCGGGCAGGGCGATACTCTCGACCACCTGGCTCTCTTCGCGCACCAGCTCAACGTAGCCCTCATTGACCGGCAGGCCATAGAAGCGCGGGCCGTTCAGCGAGCAGAAGGCTTCAAAGTGCTGTAGGGCATTCATCTCCTCAAACACCGTTGCGTAGCTGCCCAGCGCGGTCGGCGCGTTAAAACACCCTGCGCATCCGCAGCTGGCTTCCTTACGATGGCGGGCATGGGGAGCGGAATCCGTGCCGAGGAAAGCGCGCTCAAAACCGCTGGCCACCAGTTCGCGCAGCGCCTGCTGGTGAATATTGCGTTTCAGAATCGGCAGACAGTAAAGGTGGGGGCGCACGCCGCCAACCAGCATATGATTGCGGTTAAACATCAGGTGCTGCGGGGTGATGGTGGCCGCCAGCAGATCGTTACCGTCGCGCACGTATTCAGCGGCATCTTTAGTCGTGATGTGTTCGAAGACCACCTTCAGGCCAGGCAGGCGCTGGCGCAGCGGCTCCATGACCGTTTCGATAAATCGCGCTTCCCGGTCAAAAATATCGATATCAGGATGGGTGACTTCACCGTGAACCAGCAGGGGCATACCCAGCTTTTCCATGCGCGCAAGCACCGGCATGATGGCATCCGTGCTGGTGACGCCGTGGCTCGAGTTGGTTGTGGCATTGGCCGGGTAGAGTTTAGCGGCGGTGAATACGCCTTCGTTAAATCCGCGCTCCAGCTCCGCCGGGTCGAGCGTATCCGTCAGATAGCAGGTCATCAGCGGCGTAAAATCATGGCCCGCAGGGATCGCGTCAACGATACGCTGGCGATAGGCGAGGGCGGCGTCGACGGTGGTGACAGGGGGGACCAGGTTTGGCATCACGATCGCCCGGCCATAAAATTCACTGGTATAAGGCACGACGGTTTTTAACATATCATCATCGCGTAGATGGATATGCCAGTCGTCAGGGCGGCGGATTTTCAATACCTGGGATTGTGCTGTCATGGAAGGCTCCGGCTAATAGGTTCAGTCATCAGGGCTGTTTTTGCCGGGCACTAAGGATAAGCGTAAACGTTTTCCTTTGCATCAACTTCCGTAAAAAAACGGGCGCTTCAGCGCCCGAGATATTAGTTTGTGAACGGGATAATAATCTCTCCGGGCTTCACCTCAATACCTTTAGCATACTTTTTCGCCAGCGCTTCACCGGTGCTGGCATCTTCGCGCAGCACGTAGGCAGGCTGCTGATTGAAGTAGCTACGCAGGGATTGATTCAGATAAGGGATCAGCGTCTGTACCACAGACTGGAGTTTTTCCGGCTGAACTTTGGCATCGACGACCTCCATCTCCTGCAGGAAAATGGCTCCCTTTTCTTTATTAAACGCCGGCAGCGCTTTGAGCTTCAGATCGATGGTCGCTTTCTGGTTCCCGAAGAGTGAATTCAGATCTAAATTAGCCACGCCGCTTAACGTCACTTTGTTCGGTTCTTCACGGCCAATAGCGCTGGTAAGATTTTGCAGCTCAATATGGGCATCCGCTACGCCTGGCAGGCCAATATCCTTAGCGAAGTGATTACGTTTCTGCAGCGCCTGATTAATTTCCTGCTCGCTCACGGAATATTGCGTGAGCTGGTTACAGGCGCTGAGCAGGCCGCTAACAATAAGCACGGCCGCGATAAACATCTTTTTCATTGGATTCCTTAATGTCATGCCATGGGTTCATCCTGACACAAAGCAGCATGGCTCGCCAGCGCAGGAGGTGCTAGCGGAAAAGACTGAAAAAGAGGGGTATGGCAGCGAAGGGCCAACCCTTCCGCTGCCTTCAGGTTAAATAGCCATTGAGGAAAGCAGGTTGATCTGCGTCTGTTTGGCCATGTTGTCACGATAGGCGGCCACCCGGCTCGGCCAGTTCACTCCGGCAACCAGCGTCAGATTCCTCAGCAGAGGGAAGAGATGAATATCATCTTCAGAGAGCTCTCCGTTAACGGCGTTAGGCTGGACGATCGATTTATCCAGCGCCCGCAGATCGTCGCTGATGTTCTTAACCAGACCGGGGGAATGGGCGAGATGGTCGGCAAAGCTGCCGATAGCCGCCTCTTTCTTTTTTACGAAATAGGCGCGCGCCTCTGGCGTTGCGAATTCATCAAACGCGGATTTGGCAAAGCGAGGGATGAGCAAGCGGTTAGCGTAGCCGTTGACCTTCCTGAGCCAGGTTTCAATCGCCGGATTACGCGCGCCGGTAAGCAGCGGTTTGCCGTCCAGCTTATCGACGTAGTGCACGATATCCATGCTTTCCGGCATATAGCGGCTATCGTCTTTTTGCAGGATTGGCGCCATCTTCTGGCCGATCATTCGGGTTGGGGTTACTTCATCATCGTTCAGGAGCGCGATCAGTTCGACGGGGATATTTTTCAGGCCGAAAATCATGCGGGCTTTAAGGCAGAACGGGCAGTGATCGTAGATATATAACTTCACGTTTCTCCTCCATTGTTACTGAACATCCTCAATTCAGTATGGAGGAGAAACGAAGGCCCGGCAAATCAGGTACGCGGCTCCAGCATTCCGGAGGCCGAACGTTTTGGACTGAACTGCCACCACAGCGCGATAAATGTCGCGAGGCCGATAACGCCCAGCATCAGCCATGGCAGCTCCGGCTGACCTGCGGCCTTACCGGCGTCGAACAGCCAGCCGCCGCCTGCGTAGCCGAAAGCGCCGCCGAAGGCTAATCCTAAACGGCTAAAGCCCATATAGCTGCCGCGCGCTCTGGCATCCGCCAGCGAAGCGCCCAGCGTCTCGCGTGCGGGTTCAGCGATAATTGAACCTATATAAAACACGCAGATCAGCGTAAACAGCTGCTGCAGATTGCTGCTCAGGCCAATCGGCATCATCGCGAAGGTCATGATCAGCAGGCCGGCCATCAGGCGATGCTCAAGGCGGAAGCGCTTTTCGCTCCAGCGGGCAATCGGGTACAGCAGCGTCAGCGAAATGGTCGCTTCAATGGCGTACATCCATTTTACCGCCGCCGGAGAACCCGCAATATCGTTAACCATGATCGGCAGCATTAGCATCACCTGCACCGCCAGCATGTAATATCCGGTTAGCGTCAATACGTAGGTGACAAAGCGTTTGTCGCGCAGCACGCGTCCCAGCCCTTCACGAACCGGCGTTTTGACCGTCGACAGCTTCCAGGCCGGGAGATACCAGGCGTTGAATGCCGCGCAGGCGATAAACAGGGCCGCCCCGGCGCTGCACACCAGACGAAAATCATATTGCAGCAGCCAGCTACCCAGCAGCGCGCCGATCACCGCCCCTGCGCTGTCCTGCATCATCAGGATAGAAAAGAAACGTCCGCGCTGGTGCGGGCGTACCAGCTTGACCACCAGCGCCGCCCGCGGCGGATCGAACAGCGTGCCGCCAAGACCTGAGAGAATGCAGGAGAGCCACAGCACCCATGGCTCATGGGCGACGGCCATCGCCGCGAAACCGGCCGCACGCATCAGCATACCGGTGACGATCATCGGTTTGGCGCCAAAACGGTCGGCAATGGCGCCGCCAAATATCCCTAAACCTTGCTGCACCAGCTGACGCAGTCCGAGCGCAATCCCGACCATCAGCGCAGCCCAGCCCATCTGGTCGACAAAGCGAATCGAGATAAGCGGGAATACGACGAAAAAGCCAAGTACGACCAACATGTTATCGACTAACAGGAAATATTTACCCAGGCTCCTTGCCTGCGATACGCGGGACATTTCCCCTCCCGGGAAAAATAAGGATAAGCGCTGATATTCTGCGGGGATAATGGCTATTTTCCCAGCTAACTTGCGACAATATTTTTTTATCAAAATGCAAGAACGATAGAGCCTATTCATCGAAAAGCAGAGGTGGTGCAGAAAATGGTATGTTGCTGTTTTCACTCAACCGCGCAGGACAGGTATAGTAAAGTCAGCAAGTATTGCGTCTGGGGAACAGGAGAGGGGAATGTTTGGCTATCGCAGTAACGTACCGAAGGTGCGTTTGACGACGGACCGGCTGGTGGTACGGCTGGTGCACGATCGTGACGCCTGGCGTCTGGCCGATTATTACGCGGAAAATAAAGGGTTCTTAAAACCCTGGGAGCCGGTGCGCGACGACAGCCACTGTTATCCTTCCGGCTGGCAGGCGCGTTTATCGATGATTTCTGAGTTCCATAAGCAGGGCTCGGCGTTCTATTTTGCCCTGCTTGACCCGGAGGAAAAAGAGATCATCGGCGTGGCGAATTTTTCGAACGTGGTGCGCGGTTCGTTTCATGCCTGCTATCTCGGCTACTCCATCGGTGAGAAATGGCAGGGGCAGGGGCTAATGTATGAAGCGCTGACCTCGGCGATTCGCTATATGCAGCGCACGCAGCATATCCATCGCATAATGGCAAACTATATGCCGCATAATCAGCGCAGCGGCGATTTGCTGGCGCGTCTGGGCTTTGAAAAAGAGGGTTACGCCAAAGATTACCTGCTTATTGATGGGCAGTGGCGCGATCACGTACTGACGGCGTTGACGACACCGGACTGGACTCCGGGTCGCTAAGGAGACATCATGAAATATCAGTTAACCGCGCATGAAGCGCGGGTCATTGGCTGCCTGCTGGAAAAGCAGGTCACCACGCCGGAGCAGTACCCTCTATCGGTTAACGCGGTGGTCACCGCCTGTAACCAGAAAACGAACCGTGAACCGGTGATGTCGCTCAGCGAAAGCGATGTCCAGGATCTGCTCGATACCTTAGTGAAGCGCCATTATTTGCGAACGGTCAGCGGTTTCGGCAATCGGGTGACCAAATATGAACAGCGCTTCTGCAACTCTGAATTTGGCGATCTGAAATTATCCCCGGCGGAAGTCGCTATTATTACCACCTTGCTGCTGCGCGGGGCGCAGACGCCCGGTGAACTGCGCGGTCGCGCGCAGCGGATGCATGAATTCAGCGATATGGCGGAGGTTGAAAGCGTCCTAGAAAACCTGGCGACGCGGGAAGATGGCCCCTATGTCGCGCGTCTGCCGCGGGAGCCTGGCAAGCGTGAAAGCCGCTATATGCATCTGTTCTGCGATGATATGGATTCACTGATAACCGTCGTTGAGGCCGTGTCGCCCGCTGGCGACGATCTGCAGATGCGCGTAGAGGCGCTGGAAGCGGAAGTCGCCGAGCTGAAAGCGCGCCTGGATTCACTGCTGGCTCACCTGGGAGATTAAGCATGTCGGCAAAACTACGTATAGGAGTGGTTGGCCTGGGCGGTATTGCACAAAAGGCGTGGCTACCGGTGCTGGGGGCCGCCGATGGCTGGACGCTACAGGCGGCGTGGTCGCCGGGCAAAGAGAAAGCGCTGCGTATCTGCGAAACCTGGCGGATTCCCTATGCGGATTCTCTGGAGCAACTGGCGGCGCAGTGTGACGCCGTGTTCGTGCATACTTCCACGGCTTCACATTATGAAGTGGTTTGTCGGTTGCTGAATGCCGGCGTTCATGTCTGCGTTGATAAACCGCTGGCGGATAAGCTCAGCGATGCGGAGACGCTGGTTGAGCTGGCCGCCCGCCGTCATCTCACGCTCATGGTCGGGTTTAATCGCCGTTTTGCTCCGCTCTATCGCGAGTTGAAGGCGCAGCTCGGAAACGCAGCCTCGCTGCGGATGGACAAACACCGCAGCGACAGCGTCGGCCACGATCTGCGCTTCACGCTGCTGGATGACTATCTGCACGTGGTGGATACGGCCTTATGGCTGGCGGGCGATATGGCGCGTTTAAGCGGCGGAGCGCTGCACACCACGGCTCAAGGCGAGATGCTGTATGCCGAACATCATTTCACGTCCGGGATGATACAGATCACAACCAGTATGCACCGCCGCGCCGGAAGCCAGCGGGAGTGGGTTCAGGCGGTGACCGACGGCGGCTTATATGAAGTCCGCGATATGCGAGAGTGGCAGGAGGAGCGGGGACGCGGAGTGATACAGCGCCCAATTCCCGGCTGGCAGACCACCCTTGAGCAGCGAGGCTTCACCGGCTGCGCGCGGCATTTTATCGAATGCGTGCAAAATCAGACGGTTCCTGAAACGTCCGGGGAGCAGGCGCTGCTGGCTCAGCGGGTGGTGGATAAACTCTGGCGCGAAGCGATGAGCGAATAATCCGTTGTAACAACTGGCAGTAGTAATTCAGTATGAACCCGGTAGACTATCGCCACTTTCCCGCGCCCGCATTTGCGGGCGTTCTACTTCAGGGTTGTGGAATAACACGTTAATGAATCTATTAAAATCACTGGCGGCCGTCAGTTCGATGACCATGTTTTCGCGCGTGCTGGGCTTTGCGCGCGATGCGATTGTCGCACGTATTTTTGGCGCGGGGATGGCCACCGACGCCTTCTTCGTTGCTTTCAAACTCCCGAACCTTTTACGACGTATTTTTGCTGAAGGCGCATTTTCTCAGGCTTTTGTGCCGATTCTTGCTGAATATAAAAGCAAGCAGGGCGAGGATGCGACCCGCGTTTTCGTCGCTTATGTATCCGGATTGCTGACGCTGGTTCTGGCGCTGGTCACCGTTGCCGGTATGCTGGCGGCGCCGTGGGTGATTACCGTCACCGCGCCGGGGTTTGCCGATACGCCGGAAAAGTTCGCCCTGACCACTCAGCTCTTGCGCATCACTTTTCCCTATATTCTGCTGATCTCCCTGGCGTCGTTAGTTGGCGCTATCCTGAATACCTGGAACCGCTTTTCGGTTCCCGCTTTTGCCCCGACCTTCCTTAACGTCAGCATGATTGGCTTTGCGCTGTTTGCGGCCCCCTATTTTAATCCGCCGATGCTGGCAATGGCGTGGGCGGTAACGGTTGGTGGTATTTTGCAGCTTGCCTGGCAACTGCCGCATCTGAAAAAAATCGGCATGCTGGTGCTGCCGCGGGTCAACCTTAAAGATGCTGGCGCGGTGCGGGTGGTGAAACAGATGGGGCCGGCGATTCTCGGCGTCTCAGTCAGCCAGATATCACTGATCATTAACACTATCTTTGCCTCATTCCTCGTTTCCGGCTCCGTGTCGTGGATGTACTACGCCGATCGTCTGATGGAGTTTCCGTCCGGCGTGCTGGGCGTGGCGCTGGGGACCATTCTGCTGCCGTCGCTATCAAAAAGCTTCGCCAGCGGCAATCACGATGAATACTGCCGTTTGATGGACTGGGGATTGCGCCTGTGCTTCCTGCTTGCGCTACCGAGCGCGGTGGCGTTAGGGATCCTGGCCAAACCGCTGACGGTTGCGCTATTCCAGTACGGGAAATTTACCGCTTTTGATGCCGCGATGACCCAGCGTGCGCTGGTGGCGTATTCTGTCGGGCTGATGGGGCTTATTGTGGTGAAAGTGCTGGCACCCGGATTCTATTCGCGCCAGGACATTAAAACGCCGGTGAAAATTGCTATCGTCACGCTGATTATGACGCAGGTGATGAACCTCGCCTTTATTGGCCCACTGAAGCACGCTGGTCTGTCGTTGTCCATTGGTCTGGCGGCCTGCCTGAACGCCGCGCTGCTCTACTGGCAGCTGCGGAAACAGAAAATTTTTACGCCTCAGCCGGGCTGGTTCCTGTTCCTGCTGCGCCTGGTGATTGCGGTGATTATCATGTCAGCGGCGCTGTTGGGCGTGATGTACCTGATGCCGGAGTGGTCGCAGGGGACGATGCCGTTCCGCCTGCTGCGTTTAATGGTGGTCGTAGTCGCGGGTGTTGTCGCCTATTTCGCCACGCTGCTGCTGCTGGGATTTCGCGTGAAAGAGTTTGCTCGCCGTACGGCCTGAGCTGACTGAACGCAGTAAAAGCCGCTCTGCAGTTGCTGCAGAGCGGCTTTTTTTATCTGACGGTTCGCTGCGCGGATACGACCCTGGCGCTTTCCAGCAGGCGGATCCCGAGGGCAATCGCGCCGGTGATGACGGCCAGCGTCACCACACCGCTCCAGCCGGCCACAACATACAGTTTGCTTCCCAGCACTGAACCCAGCGACATGCCAATAAAGACGCCGGTGAACAGCAGCGCATTGAGACGACCGCGCGCCTGAGGTTCCAGGCCATACACCAGATTCTGGTGAGCCACGAGGCTGGATTGCAGTCCAAGATCAAAACCGACGGCCGAAATGGCAATCAGGATCAGTTGCCCATGCGGCGGCAGTGCAGGCAGCAGAAACATCAGGGCAAACGAAACGGTAACCAGCGCGGCCCCCATTTGCGTGACTTTTTCCGCGCCGAACTTGTCGGCCAGGCCACCGGCCAGCGGCGCGGCGAGCGCCCCGGCGGCACCCGCTATACCAAAACCGCCGGCTACCGCGCTGCCCATCTGATAGTGCGCCAGCAACATGACCGCAAGCGTTGACCAGAAAGCGCTGAAGGCGATAGAGAGGAATCCCTGAGCGAATGCGGCGCGACGCAGGGCCGGATAGCGTTTCCACAGATGGGCCATCGATTTCATCAGCTGCGGATAGCTCAGGGTTGAGTGAATCTCAAAGCGCGGCAGGACGCGCCACATCACCAGCCCAATCAGCGCGATGCTGACCGCCGCCGCCTGATACATCACCCTCCAGCCGAATAGGGCGCCCACCAGTCCGCTGACGGTACGCGACAGCAGGATCCCCAGCAGCAGGCCGGTCATCACCGTCCCCACCATTTTCCCTTGCTTGCCCGCAGGAGCCAGAATCGCGGCTGCCGGTACGATATCCTGCGCCATGGTCGCGGCCATACCGATAAGCAGGCTGACAATCAGCAGGGAGGTCAGCTGACCGGTGAGGCTGCAAAGTAGCAGAAGGACGGCCAGCGCGGCGCTTTTCATCAGGATCAGTTTCCTGCGGTCGTGACGGTCGCCAAGCGGGAGAAGAAACAGTATGCCCAGCGCGTAGCCGGCCTGGGTCAGAGTCGGAACCAGACCCATGCCCTCAACGCTCAAATGCAGGTTAGCCCCCATCAGGGGTAACAGCGGTTGCGCGTAATAGATTGAGGCGACGCTGAAGCCCGCGCCCAGCGCAAGGATGAAAATAACCCACCCGGCGGCGCGGGTGGTGAGTGGAACTGGTGTCATGATGGATTCCTCTTAGAAGCGATGGCGCTATTTTTCCCCTAATCGCGCTGGCGCGGTAGATAGCCCGGTGGTAAAACGGTTATACGTTAAACGTATAGGCAAAATAAAAATGAAGAGGCAAGAGCGTATAGATCGTATCGAACTGATGCGTACCTTTATTCGTATTGTCGAGGCCGGTTCTCTCTCCGCCGCAGCGGCGCAGATGAATACAACCCAGGCGACGGTAAGCCGACGGCTTCAGTCACTGGAGGCGTTGCTTGGCGCAAAGCTGATTCTGCGTACCACCCACGCGATGAAGCTGACCGATGATGGTGAGCGCTGCTATCAGCACGCCCGCCAGGTCGTCGATGCCTGGCTGGCGCTCGAGGACGACCTGCGGATCACCGATGATCGGCCCGTGGGAATATTACGAGTGCGGGCGCCGCATGCGTTCGGTCAGCAGCAGCTGCTGGGGCCGCTGGTGGATTTTTTGCAGCGCTATCCCCAGCTGTCGGTGGAATGGATGCTGAACGATAAGACGGTTGATTTCCTGAGCGAGGGTATCGACTGCGCGATTCGCGTGGGAGCGGAGGTGGATCCGGCTACGGTATCGGTATTGCTGGCCGAGGTTCCACGCAGCGTAGTCGCGTCTCCGACGCTGCTGGCGAACTCGCCGCCGTTAAGCGCGCCGCAGGAGATGTCGATGCTGCCGTGGATAGCCATCAGCACGTTTTATCAGCACGAGGTGACGCTGCGGTCTCAGACGGATGAACAGATCGCCACCTTCGGTATCGCGCCGTGCCTGAGTACCGATAGCGTGCATGTCGCGCGTAATACCGCGCTGGCGGGGCTGGGCGCGGCGATCGTATCGAGCTGGGCGGTCGTGGAGGATATCGCCGCCGGGCGTTTGGTGGAGCTGTTCCCGCAGTGGCGAGCCTCGCCGCTGCCGGTCCACCTCGTCTATCCCTGGGCGCGCTACTATCCGACGCGGTTGCGTAAGTTTCTCGATCTGATGCGCGAGGTCATGCCTCAGGTAGCGGGGATGCAGCGGCCGGAAGGGGAATAAAAAAAGACCGGCCGCCAGGGCCGGTCTTGTAGAGGTTACTCTACGGACTGCGGACGGGTAGGTCCGGCAGTGGCTTTATGCGTGGCGCTATGGCCGCCAGCAGAGCCTTTACCGTCAAAATCAAAGTTCGGGCGAACCCAATCGCTTTGACGCGGCGCTTCAGGCACGTAGTCTGGTGCAGGCGCACGCGTCATCGGCGCCGTCGCGTGACGATTGGCGACCTTAACTACCGGCGCGGCTTCGACAGCTGGCTTAGCCTCCACCACCGGCTCCGCTACTGGCGCTGGCGCGGAAACGACAGGTGCTTCTTCAACAACCTCAGGCGCTTCTTCGGCTGCAGCAGGTTCGGCTACAACGGGTTCAGACACAGGGGCCGTTGCTTCCGGCTCGACGGCGTCTTTCGCATCAACTTCGACGGCTTCTGCGACAACGTCTTCGACTACGGCTTCATCGGCTTTTGCAATCAGCTGCGGCTGTTCATCAACCGGGGTGGCGATAGCTTCCGGATGGGTAGTTTCAACGACCGGGACTTCCGGTTCGTTAATCACCGCCACAGGTTCGGAGATGGCTGCGCTATCTTCTGCTGCTGCCGGCGCAATGACTTCAGAAACAACCGGCTCGGCGGCAGCCGCTGGCGTAATGATCGGCTCAGCCGCAGCGACGGAGAACTCCTGAACCGGAGCGTCTTCCTGCTGCTGGTCCTGCGGACGAACCACCGGATAGCGGATCCACACTTTACCAGACGCCATTTCCGGCGATGCGCAGGCAACGGTCAGCGGCATCGGGGATTGCGTCGGGTAACGCTCATCACGGTAGCGACGACGGCGCTGGCCGCTTACGCGCAGGTGACGAGGCGAGCGACGCGAACGGCGCGGCATGCCGTTAGATTCGCGGGCTTCACCGTTGTCGTCATGTTCCGCAGCTGTCTCAACGACCGCCGGCAGATCGACTTTTGCCAGTTCAGTACGTGGAGCAACGGTTTCCGGCTGGACGACAGGCGCTTCGGTTACCTGCGCTGCGGCTACCGGCTCGACAACCTGCTCAGCGGCAGCCGATTCGAAACGAACCTTCTGCGCCAGCTGACGCGGTTTACGACGCGGCATAGTCTGGACGCGTTCTTCCTGCTCGCTATCCTGTACGATTGGCTCTTCACGGGTTTGCGTTTTGGCTTCCTGCGGAACCTGACGTTTATCATCGTTACGACGACGATTACGTTCGCGGCGCGGCTGCTGCTCGTCGCGAGCTTTGCCTTTTTCGCTATCTTCTACCGTGGTCTGGCGAATTTCGCGTGGCTCGGCGTTCTGCTGCTTCTCACGACGGTTACGGCGGTTTTCTTCGCGAGACTCCCGGCCTTCGCTATTCTCGGCACGACTATCACGGTTATCACGACTATCGCGATTATCCCGGTTGTCACGACGGTCATTGCGATCGCGGCGGTTGTTAGAACGCGGTTTACGACGCTCCTGCTGACGTTCGGATTTCTCTTCCGCTTTTTTCTCAACCTGAACTTCTGCCGGTTTAGTCTCTTCCGCGCCGGAGAACATATTTTTCAGGGCGCTGAAGAAGCGGGCAATCAGACCAGGCTGGGCCGGCGCTGCGGCCTTCGGTGCGGATGCGGCAGGCGTAACGGTAGCTGTTGCCCTCGTCGGCTCTTCCTGTGCCGGAGCCGGAGGGGCTTCAGGCATGACAAAAGCGGCCAGCGCCGGTTGTTCCGGAAGCTTACGCTCGGCCGGCTCTTCATCAGAAGGCATGGCCATCTCTTCTTCGTGCAGTTTCGGCAGCAGATAGCTCAGCGTGGAGGTTTCTTCGCCTTTACGCACGCGCAGAACGGAGTAGTGCGGCGTTTCCATCTGGTCGTTTGGTACGATAATGACGCGCACATCGGTCTGACGGGTTTCAATCGCGCTTACCGCAGCACGTTTTTCGTTCAGCAGGTAAGAGGCAATCGGCACCGGCACGATAGCGTGAACTTCTTTGGTGTTCTCTTTCAGCGCTTCTTCTTCAATCAAACGCAGAATGGAAAGCGACAGCGATTCGTTATCGCGCACGGTACCCGTTCCGCTACAGCGCGGGCAGACATGATGGCTGGACTCGCCGAGCGACGGGCTCAGGCGCTGGCGCGACATCTCCAGCAGTCCAAAGCGTGAAATATGGCTGATCTGGATCCGCGCTCGGTCCTGACGGACGGCTTCGCGCAGGCGGTTTTCCACCGCACGCTGATGGCGAACCGGGGTCATATCGATGAAGTCGATAACGATCAGGCCGCCAAGGTCGCGCAGACGCAGCTGACGAGCGATTTCATCTGCCGCTTCCAGGTTGGTGTTAAACGCCGTTTCTTCGATGTCGCCGCCGCGGGTGGCGCGTGCGGAGTTGATATCGATAGCGGTCAGCGCTTCGGTGCTGTCGATAACAATAGAACCGCCGGAAGGCAGACGCACTTCACGCTGGAAAGCGGATTCAATCTGCGATTCGATTTGATAGTGGCTGAACAGCGGGATTTCCCCGGTGTACAGCTTAATTTTGCTGCTAAAATCCGGACGACCCAGCGCCGCGATGTGCTGGCGAGCCAGCTCAAGCACTTTCGGGTTATCAATCAGAATTTCGCCGATATCCTGGCGCAGATAGTCGCGGAACGCGCGCACAATCACGTTGCTTTCCTGATGGATCAGGAACGGAGCAGGGCGATTTTCTGCGGCTTTCTGGATGGCTTCCCAATGCTTCAGGCGGAAGCTTAAGTCCCACTGCAGCGCTTCGGCGGACTTGCCGACGCCGGCGGTGCGAACGATAAGTCCCATGCCGTCCGGCAGCTCAAGGCTGGCCAGCGCTTCTTTAAGTTCGGTGCGATCGTCACCCTCGATGCGGCGTGAAATACCGCCAGCGCGTGGGTTATTCGGCATCAGCACCAGATAGCTGCCCGCCAGGCTAATAAAGGTCGTCAGCGCGGCGCCTTTATTGCCACGCTCTTCTTTATCAATCTGGACAATAACTTCCTGACCTTCACGCAGCACGTCCTTGATGTTCGGACGACCATGAGAATTGTAATTGGCAGGGAAGTATTCGCGGGCGATTTCTTTAAGAGGGAGGAAACCATGACGCTCGGCACCATAATCAACAAACGCGGCTTCGAGGCTAGGTTCTATACGAGTGATTTTGCCTTTGTAGATGTTCGCTTTTTTCTGTTCGTGCCCGGGGCTTTCGATATCCAGGTCGTACAGGCGCTGCCCATCAACAAGGGCGACGCGCAACTCTTCCTGCTGAGTTGCGTTGATTAACATTCTTTTCATCGTAACTTACTCATTATTCTTACATTGACGACTAAGCTACGGGCAGAGTAACGCCTTACCGGGGGAAACCGATGGCCTCGTGTCTGTTTCACGTCGCCAACCTCACGGTTGTCGCGCGCTTAAGAGGCGCAGAGTGTCGGTCGCCTGTATTTCAAACGGAAACACAGCGCAATTATCAGGGGAACTGCCTGGGATGTATCACCAGAGAAGATTCCATTTATACCCATCGTTTTTCACGTAGCCGGCGTGGCGGCTTAACCTGCTCATCTTAATCATTTGATCCAGATGAGCGCCGGGATATCCCAGTGTGAACGCCTTCCTGCGCCGTGAAATCCATAGAGCCTGTACCGGTAAGGACTGCAACCCGCAGCCCGCTAACTGTCTGAAAGATCAATACGTCTTACGCCATTGCTGCGTTGATGATCGGTCAGACAAAATTGGTCATTCCGCTAATTTCTTGTTCTAACAAGTTTCAGTACGGAATACTGCATCATTATTCCATTGCTAAGCTTGTTATAGCAAGTTGACTTTCACCTTTTATCACCCGGTTACTCACAGTTTTTTCACCCGCGTATACAGATTGTTCTAATAACAAACAAAACGATGATGAAGCATACGGTGAAATCCGGATGATGATAAATATAAGCATATAAAAATGAGTGGCGCTAATGCGTCGGGCTATTTAAAATCGCGCACCATGAAAACTGAGATCCCAAGCGTAAAAATGGTTGCCATTGCTGATGATGAAGCCGGGCAACGTATCGACAACTTTTTGCGTACGCAGCTGAAGGGCGTACCGAAGAGCATGATTTATCGCATCTTGCGTAAAGGCGAGGTGCGGGTTAACAAAAAGCGCGTGAAGCCGGAATATAAGCTGGAAGCCGGCGACGAAGTGCGCATCCCGCCGGTCCGCGTATCTGAGAAAGAAGAAGAGGCGGTCTCTCCGCACCTGCAAAAAGTGGCCGCGCTGGCCGATGTGATTTTATATGAAGACGATCATATTCTGGTGCTTAACAAGCCTTCAGGCACTGCGGTCCACGGCGGCAGCGGGCTGAGCTTTGGCGTGATCGAAGGTTTGCGCGCGCTGCGCCCGGAAGCGCGTTTCCTGGAACTGGTGCATCGCCTTGACCGCGACACCTCTGGCGTTCTGCTGGTCGCCAAAAAGCGCTCAGCGCTGCGTTCCCTGCATGAGCAGCTGCGCGACAAAGGCATGCAGAAGGATTACCTGGCGCTGGTGCGCGGGCAGTGGCAATCGCATACTAAAGTGGTGCAGGCCCCGCTGCTGAAAAATATTCTGCAGAGCGGTGAGCGTATTGTGCGGGTTAACCAGGAGGGGAAACCTTCTGAGACGCGTTTTAAAGTCGAAGAGCGTTTTACCCATGCGACGCTGGTGCGCTGCAGCCCGGTAACCGGTCGTACGCATCAAATCCGCGTGCATACGCAATATGCCGGCCATCCCATCGCTTTCGACGACCGTTACGGCGACCGTGAATTTGATAAGCAGCTGGCAGGCACCGGCCTTAACCGACTGTTTCTCCATGCGGCGGCGCTGAAGTTTACCCATCCGGGGAGCGGCGAGATAATGCGCGTTGAAGCGCCTCTGGATAATCAGCTTAAGCGCTGCCTGCAGGTTTTGCGTAGCGCCAAATAACCGCCATCAGGCTCAGGGCTTGAGCCACCTGGCAAGCCAGGGGAAAACCTCATCCTGCTGTTCTTTATAAAAGACGTGGCCCAGTTCCGGCCACGTCTTCGTTTCCAGCTTATCCTGCGCGTTTTGCGACCCCCACACTGTATGCAATTTTGCGAAGGCATCGTTAACGGCTTCTGCCGGGAACAGCTTATCCTTGCCGCCGTTATAAATGAGCATCGGTTTTGGCGCGGCGATGCTGGCGATATCGGGAATGTCGAGACGGCCGGATAAGCCTGGATGAAGCATATAAAAGGCCGATTGCCCGCGCAGGACGTTGTTGCCCGGCTGCATCAGGCCGCGCCAGGTACCAAACCAGGAGATAACGGCAGTCGCGGCCACTTTGTCAGACAGGGCGGCCAGTTGCCAGGCGCGAAAGCCCCCCATTGAGAAACCCAATACCCCGATGCGTGTATTATCCACCGCTGTTAAAGTACTGACGAAATCAACGGTACGCAGATCTTCATAGGCGACTTCACCTGCCAGCGAACGTCCAAGGTTAAAGTAGTTACTGGCCAGGGCCTGCTGCTGCTCGTAGACCATAGGCCCTCGATCTCCCCAGCCTGGGCTATCGATGGCTATCACGACGTAACCACGCTGCGCCAGTTCATCGCCGATGAACCGGCCGCTGAAAAATTTATCCGCCCACGCCTGGGCGCTGGCTAGCCGCGCGGCGTCACTCCAGGGGCGGATCAGCTTCTCCTTACCAATGTCAAACTTTGAGCCATGATCGTGTAACAGGACAATAGCCGGGTGAGGGCCGGGTGATTTTGGCGTCAACATCAGCGCGGCAATCCTGTTATCGTCGGTTACGTTGAAGGCCAGCTTCTCGGCGATATAGGTTCCCCGGTCTTCTCTCATGAGCGTTTGCGGCTCGAAGGGGATTGTCGACGCCGGGGTCAGCAGAGACTGCCGAAGCAGCATACGAGCCTGCTGTCGCCATTGATTAAAATTATGAGAGTGGCCAGAGAGCCACGAGTCCGGGTAGGTCATCTGCGCTTTCAACTGCTGCCACGAGGCGGGTAGATTGCCCTCTACGATGCCCTGGCGTTGCCAGTCATTGGCGTTGGCGCTGGCGGCGGCCAGCAGGGCGAGGGACAAAACCGTAGCGCGGGTAGGCATAATAGCTCCATTTAAAAATAAAACATCGTTTCATTATTTAATTGGATTGTAGTGGCGCTGGAAAAATAAACTGTGACAGGCGATGCATTAATTAAGTTGGAGTAAAACAGGCTCCGCGCCGCCGGTCAGCGGCTAAAACGTTGCTTAAAGGCGGCTGACGGCCTCATAAAGAGGCCACATGAAATCGCGGTCAAGTGAGCAGAGGGTTACACTCCTCCCGGCGCAGCATCTGGCAGAGGGCAATGAGCGGCAAACCGACCAGCGCGTTGGGATCGCGTCCCTCGAGGCGGTCGAACAGCGTGATGCCTAACCCTTCGCTTTTAAAGCTTCCGGCGCACTGCAGCGGGTTTTCCTTGCGGATATAGCTCTCAATTTCCTGGTCGCTTAAACGGCGGAAATGAACGTCGAAAGGTTCGCATTCGGTTTGCAGGTGACCGTTGGCGGAATTGTACAGCGCCAGGCCGGTATAGAACGTGACGATGGTGCCGCTGGCCTTTCTCAACTGGCGATGGGCGTTTTCTTCCGTGTGCGGTTTGCCGGTAATTTCACCGTCCAGGACGCAAACCTGATCGGAGCCTATAATGAGGTGCTGAGGGTAGCGCGCGGCAAGGGCCTGCGCCTTTGCCTGCGCCAGACGCAGCACCAGCTGGCGGGCGGGTTCGCCGGGCAGCGGGGTCTCATCAACTTCCGGCGCCGCGCATTCAAAAGGCACCGACAGTTTTTCCAGCAGCATTCGCCGCCAGGGCGAGGTTGACGCGAGGATTAGTTCAGACATATTTTTTCATCCACATATAGCGCTTCGCAGAGCATCATTTTAAACTATGCGCCGCAATGTGTGCGAATAAATGGCAAAAGGCAACCTGAGGCTGCCTTTTTCTTTGACTCTATGACGTTACAAAGTTAATATGCGCGCCCTATGCAAAAGGTAAAATTACCCCTGACTCTCGATCCGGTTCGCACGGCTCAAAAACGCTTAGATTACCAAGGTATCTATACCCGTGATCAGGCTGTGCGTGTCGCTGATTCTGTTGTCAGCGTGGACAGCGATGTGGAATGCAGCATGTCGTTCGCTATCGATAACCAACGTCTTGCCGTGTTAAACGGCGATGCGACGGTGTCGGTAACCCTCGAATGTCAGCGTTGCGGGAAACCGTTCCCCCATCATGTCCACACAACGTATTGTTTCAGCCCCGTCAGAAATGACGAACAGGCCGAGGCACTGCCGGAAGCGTATGAGCCGATTGAGGTTAACGAATTCGGTGAAATCGATCTGCTGGCGCTGGTTGAAGATGAAATCATCCTCGCCTTGCCCGTAGTTCCGGTGCATGATTCTGAACACTGTGAAGTGTCCGACGCGGACATGGTCTTTGGTGAACTGCCTGAAGAGGCACAAAAACCAAATCCATTTGCCGTATTAGCCAGCTTAAAGCATAAGTAATTGAGGAGTAAGGTCCATGGCCGTACAACAGAATAAACCAACCCGTTCCAAACGTGGCATGCGTCGTTCCCATGACGCGCTGACCGCAGTCACCAGCCTGTCTGTAGACAAAGCTTCTGGTGAAAAACACCTGCGTCACCACATCACTGCCGACGGTTTCTACCGCGGTCGCAAGGTTATCGCTAAGTAATCACGCGAAAGCGTGATGAAGCTTAGTGAGGATTTCCCCGGGTAACTGGGGAATAACCGAACCGGGCAGCGACGATACCTTGACACGTCTAACCCTGGCGTTAGATGTCATGGGCGGGGATTTTGGCCCTTCCGTGACAGTGCCTGCAGCATTGCAGGCACTGAACTCTAATTCACAACTCACACTTCTTTTAGTCGGCGATCCCGACGCTATCGCGCCATTACTTGCCAAAGCTGATTTTGAACAACGTTCACGTCTGCAGGTTATCCCTGCGCAGTCGGTTATTGCCAGTGATGCTCGACCCGCGCAGGCCATTCGCGCCAGTCGCGGCAGCTCAATGCGCATCGCGCTGGAGTTAGTAAAAGAAGGGCGGGCGCAGGCCTGCGTCAGCGCGGGTAACACCGGCGCGCTGATGGGGTTGGCGAAGCTGCTGCTTAAGCCCATTGAGGGAATTGAGCGCCCCGCGCTGGTCACCATGCTACCGCATCAGTTGAAGGGCAAAACGGTGGTGCTGGATTTAGGCGCTAACGTCGATTGCGATAGCACGATGCTGGTGCAGTTTGCCGTTATGGGGGCGGTTCTTGCCGAAGAAGTTATCGGTATTAAGGATCCCCGGGTTGCGCTTCTGAATATCGGCGAAGAAGAGATGAAAGGTCTCAGCAGCATTCGTGACGCGGCGGCAGTTTTGAAAACCCTGCCAACCCTCAACTATATTGGGTATCTGGAAGCCAACGAATTGTTGACGGGCAAAACGGATGTTTTAGTTTGTGATGGATTCACGGGCAACGTCACATTAAAAACGATGGAAGGTGTTGTCAGAATGTTCCTTTCACTGTTGAAATCACAGGGAGAGGGGAAAAAAAGGTCGTGGTGGCTGCTTTTATTAAAGCGTTGGTTACAAAAAAGCCTGTCGAGGCGATTCAGTCACCTCAACCCCGACCAGTATAATGGTGCCTGTCTGTTAGGATTACGCGGTTCCGTGATTAAAAGTCATGGGGCTGCCAATCAGCGCGCTTTTTGCGTCGCGATAGAGCAGGCAGTGCAGGCTGTGCAGCGGCAGGTTCCTCAGCGAATTGCCGCTCGCCTGGAATCTTTATACCCTGCAGGTTTCGAATTGCCTGAAGGCGGCAGAAGCGGAAGTTCCAGGCCTCAAACCCGGATGACCGGAAACGACTGACGCCTCGCAGTTTGAGTTAACCCGGTATATTACCCAAGAGTGACTGAGCGTACATGTATACGAAGATTATTGGTACCGGCAGCTATCTGCCTGAGCACGTGCGTACGAACGCTGAACTGGAAAATATGGTTGATACGTCTGACGAGTGGATTGTTACTCGTACCGGTATCCGCGAGCGTCGTATTGCCGCACCGAATGAAACAGTTGCTACGATGGGCCTTGAAGCCGCTAAGAATGCGCTGGATATGGCGGGCGTCAAGCCGGAGCAAATTGGTCTGATTATTGTTGCGACTACCTCCGGTACCCATGCGTTTCCTAGCTCGGCTTGCCAGATTCAATCAATGCTGGGTATCAAAGGCTGCCCGGCGTTTGACGTTGCTGCGGCCTGCGCGGGTTTCACCTACGCGCTCAGCGTTGCCGATCAATACGTGAAAAACGGCGCGGTTGATTACGCTTTGGTGATTGGCGCTGACGTGCTGGCGCGCACCTGTGATCCTGCCGATCGCGGAACCATCATTATTTTTGGCGATGGCGCTGGCGCCGTTGTGCTGGGCGCTTCTGAAGAGCCGGGCATTATCTCTACGCATCTGCATGCGGATGGGAGCTACGGCGAACTGCTGACGCTGCCGAACGCCGATCGCGTCGAACCGGAAAACCCGATCTATCTGACGATGGCGGGTAATGAAGTCTTTAAGGTTGCGGTGACCGAACTGGCGCATATCGTGGACGAGACTTTAGCCGCGAATAATCTCGAGCGTTCGGCGCTGGACTGGCTGGTGCCGCATCAGGCCAACCTGCGCATTATCAGCGCCACGGCGAAGAAGCTGGGAATGTCGATGGATAATGTCGTCGTCACGCTCGACCGACACGGCAATACCTCGGCGGCTTCCGTTCCTTGTGCGCTGGATGAAGCCGTTCGCGATGGCCGCATTCAACGTGGTCAGCTTATTCTGCTGGAAGCCTTTGGTGGCGGGTTCACCTGGGGTTCCGCGCTGGTTCGTTTTTAGGATAAGGATTTAAACATGACGCAATTTGCTTTTGTGTTCCCGGGACAGGGCTCTCAGAGTGTCGGGATGCTGTCAGATATGGCGGCCGCTTACCCGGTAATTGAAGAGACGTTCCGTGAAGCCTCTGCGGCGTTGGGTTACGATCTGTGGGCGCTTGCGCAGCAAGGCCCGGCGGAAGAATTGAACAAAACCTGGCAGACTCAGCCGGCGCTGCTGACCGCTTCCGTTGCGCTGTATCGCGTCTGGCAGCAGCAGGGCGGTAAAACGCCTGTTCTGCTGGCGGGCCACAGCCTCGGCGAATATTCTGCGCTGGTATGCGCAGGCGTTATCGATTTTGCCGATGCCGTACGCCTGGTTGAGATGCGCGGCAAGTTTATGCAGGAAGCGGTACCGGAAGGTACCGGCGCGATGTCCGCGATCATCGGGCTTGACGACGCGGCGATTGCGAAAGCCTGCGAAGAGTCTGCCGAAGGGCAGGTCGTCTCTCCGGTGAACTTTAACTCGCCAGGGCAGGTTGTTATTGCCGGTAACAAAGAAGCCGTAGAGCGCGCTGGCGCAGCCTGTAAGGCTGCGGGCGCTAAACGTGCGCTGCCGCTGCCGGTCAGCGTACCGTCCCACTGCGCGCTGATGAAGCCTGCGGCGGAAAAACTGGCCGTTGAGCTGCAGAAAATCACCTTTAACGCGCCGACGATTCCGGTAGTGAATAACGTCGACGTGCAAAGTGAAACGGCGCCTGATGCTATTCGTGATGCCCTGATCCGCCAGCTGTATAGCCCAGTTCAGTGGACCAAAACCGTTGAGTTTATGGCTTCACAGGGCGTAGAGCATCTGTATGAAGTTGGCCCGGGTAAAGTCCTCACCGGCCTGACTAAACGTATTGTTGACACCCTGACCGCTTCCGCGCTTAACGAGCCGGCGGCGATGTCTGCGGCGCTTGAGCAATAAAAGAGGAAAACCATGAGTTTTGAAGGAAAAATCGCGCTGGTTACCGGTGCAAGTCGCGGGATTGGCCGCGCAATCGCTGAAACGCTCGTTGCCCGTGGCGCGAAAGTTATCGGGACTGCGACCAGCGAAAGCGGCGCGCAGGCGATCAGCGATTATTTAGGTGCTAACGGTAAAGGTCTGCTGCTGAATGTGACCGATCCTGCATCTATTGAATCTGTTCTGGGAAATATTCGCGCAGAATTTGGTGAAGTTGATATCCTGGTGAACAATGCCGGGATCACTCGTGATAACCTGTTAATGCGCATGAAAGATGATGAGTGGAACGATATTATCGAAACCAACCTGTCATCTGTTTTCCGTCTGTCAAAAGCGGTAATGCGCGCTATGATGAAAAAGCGTCATGGACGTATTATCACTATCGGTTCTGTGGTTGGTACCATGGGAAATGCGGGTCAGGCCAACTACGCTGCGGCGAAAGCGGGTCTGATTGGCTTCAGTAAATCACTGGCTCGCGAAGTTGCGTCCCGCGGTATTACTGTAAACGTTGTTGCTCCGGGCTTTATTGAAACGGACATGACGCGTGCGCTGACCGATGAGCAGCGTGCGGGTACGCTGGCGGCAGTTCCTGCGGGGCGCCTCGGCTCTCCAAATGAAATCGCCAGTGCGGTGGCATTTTTAGCCTCTGACGAAGCGAGTTACATCACCGGTGAAACTCTGCACGTCAACGGCGGAATGTATATGGTCTGACCGAGATTTGCGCAAAACGCTCAGGAACCGCGCAGTCTGTGCGGTTCACTGTAATGTTTTGTACAAAATGATTTGCGTTATGAGGGCAAACAGCCGCAAAATAGCGTAAAATCGTGGTAAGACCTGCCGGGATTTAGTTGCAAATTTTTCAACATTTTATACACTACGAAAACCATCGCGAAAGCGAGTTTTGATAGGAAATTTAAGAGTATGAGCACTATCGAAGAACGCGTTAAGAAAATTATCGGCGAACAGCTGGGCGTTAAGCAGGAAGAAGTTACCAACAATGCTTCCTTCGTTGAAGACCTGGGCGCTGATTCTCTTGACACCGTTGAGCTGGTAATGGCTCTGGAAGAAGAGTTTGATACTGAGATTCCGGACGAAGAAGCTGAGAAAATCACTACTGTTCAGGCTGCCATTGATTACATCAACGGCCACCAGGCGTAAGTGAACATCTCCAGGCGGTCATTCGACCGCCTGAGTTTTATCTACATTTTGTCCCACAAGAATCTATTTTCCCTCCCTGGAGGACAACCGTGTCTAAGCGTCGTGTAGTTGTGACCGGACTGGGCATGTTGTCTCCTGTCGGCAATACCGTAGAGTCTACCTGGAAAGCTCTCCTTGCCGGTCAGAGTGGCATCAGCCTGATCGACCATTTCGATACTAGCGCCTATGCAACGAAATTTGCTGGCTTAGTAAAGGATTTTAACTGTGATGACTTCATCTCGCGCAAAGAGCAGCGCAAGATGGATGCCTTCATTCAATATGGAATTGTCGCTGGCATTCAGGCCATGCAGGATTCTGGCCTTGAAGTGACGGAAGAGAATGCTACCCGCATCGGCGCCGCTATTGGTTCCGGTATTGGCGGGCTTGGCCTGATCGAAGAAAACCACAGTTCGCTGGTAAAAGGCGGACCGCGTAAGATCAGCCCATTCTTTGTTCCTTCCACAATCGTTAACATGGTGGCCGGGCATCTGACCATCATGTTTGGTCTGCGTGGACCAAGCATTTCCATCGCAACCGCATGTACTTCTGGCGTACACAACATTGGTCACGCCGCGCGCGTTATCGCCTATGGCGATGCTGACGCAATGGTCGCCGGTGGTGCGGAAAAAGCCAGTACCCCGCTGGGCGTAGGCGGCTTTGGTGCAGCGCGCGCGCTGTCCACTCGCAATGACAACCCGCAGGCGGCAAGCCGTCCGTGGGATAAAGAGCGTGATGGTTTCGTGCTGGGCGACGGCGCCGGCATGGTCGTGCTGGAAGAGTACGAGCACGCGAAGAAACGCGGTGCGAAAATCTATGCTGAAATCGTCGGTTTTGGTATGAGCAGCGATGCCTACCATATGACTTCACCGCCGGAAGATGGTGCTGGAGCAGCGCTGGCGATGGTGAACGCCATTCGCGACGCGGGTATTGACGCAAGCCAGATTGGCTACGTCAACGCCCACGGTACCTCTACGCCGGCGGGCGATAAAGCAGAAGCGCAGGCGGTGAAATCTGTCTTCGGCGACGCTGCCAGCCGCGTAATGGTGAGCTCGACTAAGTCAATGACCGGCCACCTGCTCGGTGCAGCGGGCGCAGTAGAGTCTATCTACTCCATCCTCGCGCTGCGCGATAGCGCCGTTCCGCCAACCATCAACCTGGATAACCCGGATGAAGGTTGCGATCTAGACTTCGTCCCGCACGAAGCGCGCCAGGTAAGCGGTCTGGAGTATACCCTGTGTAACTCCTTCGGCTTCGGCGGCACTAACGGCTCGTTAATCTTTAAAAAGGTGTGATGCGCGCCTGACGTAACATCTCGGTTGACGTCAATGCCCATCGAAAATTGGCCCGCTTGTCGGGCCTTTTTTATTCGGTTTTCTCCGCTTGTTCAATGTCTCTCCTCCTGCGAAACTAACCGGCCAGCGATAAGGAGTCTTTTATGTTTTTAATCAATGGCGCTGAAAGTGAAACGCTCGCGGTGAACGATCGCGGCGTGCAGTTCGGCGATGGCTGCTTTACCACTGCGCGCATCCTCAGAGGCCAGGTTCAACTGCTGTCAGCCCATCTGGCCCGCCTGCAGACGACTTGTGAAAAGCTCTTTATCCCCTATGACGACTGGGTGCTATTAGCGCAGGAGATGGCGCGTCTGGCGCAGCCTCATCAGGATGGCGTGCTGAAGGTCATCATCACTCGCGGAGCGGGCGGCCGCGGCTATAGCGCCGCGGGCTGCGTCAATCCCACGAGAATTCTCAGCGTGTCGCCCAGGCCGGCCCACTATCTGCGCTGGCGCGAGGAGGGGATTTCCCTGTCGCTGAGCCCTGTCAGGCTGGGACGCAACCCTTCACTCGCCGGACTCAAGCACCTTAACCGGCTGGAGCAGGTGCTGATTCGTTCTCATCTTGAGCAGACGGACGCCGATGAGGCGCTGGTCCTTGACAGCGACGGGTGGCTTACGGAATGCTGTGCCGCGAACGTATTCTGGCGTAAAGGATCCGACGTCTTTACCCCGCGCCTCGATCAGACGGGGGTCAACGGTATTATGCGCCAGTACATTCTCGCTAAGCTGGCACCATCGCCGTTTCGCGTTGTCGAAGCCACCATGCGTCCCGAGGCGTTACGCGAAGCCGATGAGGTCGTGGTCTGTAACGCCTTAATGCCGCTGGTGCCTGTTCGCCGCTGGAACGATAAATGTTGGTCCGCCCGCGAGCTTTACCATTTTTTAGCCCCTTTGTGTGAGCTGCCTGATTAGTCATGAAGAAAATGTTACGTTTCATCCTGCTGTTGGTGGTGGTGCTGGGCATTGCCGCGGGCATCGGTATGTGGAAAGTTCGCCAGCTGGCGGACAGCAAGTTGCTGATTAAAGAAGAGACTATCTTTACTCTTGCCACCGGAACGGGGCGCCTGGCGCTTGGGCAACAGCTGTATAGCGATAAAGTCATTAACCGACCGCGGGTTTTCCAGTGGCTGCTGCGCATCGAGCCTGAGCTCTCCCATTTTAAAGCCGGAACCTATCGCTTCACGCCTGATATGACGGTCCGCCAGATGCTGCAGCTGCTGGCCAGCGGCAAAGAGGCGCAGTTTCCGCTGCGCTTCGTTGAAGGGATGCGGGTGAGCGATTACCTGCGCCAGCTGCGCGATGCGCCTTACGTCAAGCATACGCTGGCGGATGATAGCTATGAAACCGTCGCGAAGGCCCTTGATCTCGAGCATCCTGACTGGATCGAAGGCTGGTTCTGGCCGGATACCTGGATGTATACCGCCAATACCAGCGATGTGGCGATCCTTAAGCGGGCGCATCAGAAGATGGTTGCCGCGGTCGATAAAGCCTGGGAAGGGCGGATGGAGAATCTGCCGTATCACGATAAGAACCAGCTGCTGACAATGGCCTCGATTATCGAAAAAGAGACGGCGGTATCGGACGAGCGCGACCGCGTCGCATCGGTATTTATCAACCGTTTACGGATCGGTATGCGCCTGCAAACCGATCCGACCGTGATTTACGGGATGGGTGAGAGTTATAATGGCAAGTTGACGCGTAAAGACCTGGAAACCCCAACCGCTTACAATACCTACGTCATAAACGGCATGCCGCCGGGACCGATCGCCGCACCGGGCGAGGCCTCGCTAAACGCCGCCGCGCATCCGGCGAAAACGCCGTACCTTTATTTTGTCGCGGATGGGAAGGGCGGACATACGTTTAACACTAACCTGGCCAGCCATAACCGCTCGGTCCAGGACTATTTGAAAGTACTTAAGGAAAAAAATGCGCAGTAACTATATCGTCATCGAGGGCCTGGAAGGCGCAGGGAAAACCACCGCGCGTGATTGTGTGGTAGAGACGCTAAAACAGCTGGGCGTTAGCGATATGGTGTTTACCCGCGAACCGGGCGGCACCATTCTGGCCGAGAAGCTGCGCAGCCTGGTGCTGGATATTCAGTCCACCGGCGATGAAGTGATTAATGATAAAGCGGAAGTGCTGATGTTTTACGCGGCGCGCGTACAGCTGGTGGAGACGGTTATCAAACCCGCTCTGGCGCGCGGTCAGTGGGTCATCGGCGATCGTCACGATCTCTCAACCCAGGCTTATCAGGGCGGCGGTCGCGGAATTGATCAGACGATGCTGGCGACCCTGCGTGACGCGGTACTGGGAGACTTTCGTCCCCATCTGACGCTTTACCTTGACGTGACTCCGGAAGTCGGCCTGAAGCGCGCCCGCGCCCGCGGTGAACTTGACCGAATCGAGCAGGAGTCGCTGGATTTCTTTAATCGTACCCGCGCGCGCTACCTTGAACTGGCGGCGCAGGATCCCACTATACGCACCGTTGACGCTACCCAGCCGCTGGAGGCCGTGAAGCGCGACATTCGGGCGGTAGTGAATCAGTGGGTCGCGGAGCAAGGCGCATGAAATGGTATCCGTGGTTACGCCCGCCCTTTGAACAGCTGGTTGCCAGCTATCAGGCGGGGCGCGGCCACCATGCGCTAATGGTTCAGGCCCTGCCGGGCATGGGTAGCGATGCGCTGATTTATGCGCTTTGTCGCTTTCTGATGTGCCGCCAGCCGGAAGGGCATAAAAGCTGCGGTCATTGCCATAGCTGCCAGCTGATGCAGGCCGGCACCCATCCAGATTATTATGCGTTGACCCCGGAAAAGGGGAAGAGCTCGCTCGGCATCGATGCCGTGCGCGAAGTGAGCGAAAAGCTCTATGAACACGCCCGGCTGGGCGGCGCGAAGGTGGTGTGGATCGGCGATGCCGCCATGCTGACCGACGCGGCGGCAAACGCGCTGCTAAAAACGCTGGAGGAGCCGCCGGAGAATACCTGGTTCTTCCTGGCCTGTCAGGAACCCGCGCGCCTGCTGGCGACGCTGCGCAGCCGCTGTCGGTTATTTCACCTCGCTCCGCCTTCAGAACGCTACGCGCTGGCGTGGTTAGAGCGTGAAGTGACAATGTCACAAGACGCGCTGCTCGCGGCGCTGCGGCTGAGCGCCAACGCGCCAGCGGCGGCGCTGGATCTGCTTCAGGAAGCTCACTGGGCACCGCGGCAGCAGCTTTGCCAGATTCTCGGAAATATTTTAACCCACGGCGACTGGCTGACGCTGTTGCCGATGTTAAACCATGAACAGGCCGCGATTCGCCTGCACTGGCTGGCATCGCTGCTGGTCGACGCGCAAAAAAGGCAGCAGGGGATTACCCTTATCAGCAATCCTGATGTCTGGCCTCTGGTCAATCAGCTGGCCGCTGCGCTGCCGGCGGCGCGCCTGCAGGCGATCGCGCGCGACGTCAGCGCCTGCCGCGAGCAGCTGCTGAGCGTGGTCGGCATTAATCGCGAACTGCTGCTAACCGAGCGCCTTCTGCGCTGGGAACATTACCTGCAACCCGGGGCGGTCCTTCCCGTATCCCATCTCTGAGAGAGACATCATGTTTTTAGTCGACTCCCATTGCCATCTCGATGGCCTGGATTATCAAGCGCTGCATAAAGATGTGGACGATGTGCTGGCAAAGGCCGCCGCGCGCGATGTGAAATTTTGCCTGGCGGTTGCCACGACGCTGCCGGGATACCGCGGTATGCGCGAACTGGTGGGCCAGCGTCGCGACGTCGTTTTCTCCTGCGGCGTGCATCCGTTAAACCAGGATGAAGAGTATGACGTTGAAGAGCTGCGCCAGCTCGCCGCAGACGACGGCGTGGTCGCGATGGGCGAAACCGGGCTCGATTATTTCTACACGCCGGAAACGAAAGCGCGTCAGCAGGCGTCCTTTCGCGACCATATCCGTATAGGTCGGGAGCTGAATAAACCGGTTATCGTGCATACCCGCGATGCCCGCGCCGATACGCTGGAAATTTTACGCGAAGAAAAAGTGACGGATTGCGGTGGCGTACTACACTGTTTCACTGAGGATAGGGAGACCGCGGGTAAGCTGCTGGATATGGGGTTCTACATCTCGTTTTCCGGCATTGTGACGTTCCGAAATGCGGAGCAGCTTCGCGATGCTGCGCGCTATGTCCCTCTCGATCGCCTGCTGGTAGAGACCGATTCGCCGTATCTGGCGCCGGTACCGCATCGCGGTAAAGAGAACCAGCCGGCCATGGTCAGGGACGTCGCCGAGTATATGGCGGTGCTTAAGGGCGTATCGCTGGAGCAGCTGGCGCAACAGACCACGGAAAATTTCGCTACGCTTTTTCATATCGACCCCTCCCGGCTGCAACCTCTCTGATATTGCTTATTATTTTAAGGCTCGTAATTAATAGCCAAAGCGAGTAAAGTTCACCGCCACAAATGGGGCGGTGAAGGTTTTTTGGCAACATTCAGACACGAGTTATGTAAACCAATGTAAGTTTTTAATGGATGTCTGATTGAAACGTGATAGCCGTCAAACAATCATCCCGGTAATTATTTTACTCTGTGTAATAAATAAAGGGCGCTTAGATGTCCTGTCCACGGCGCGGTTCTCCCCCCGAGCCAATGCGTGAAAACGTAAAAAAGCACCAAATACTCAGGAGCACTCTCAATTATGTTTAAGAATGCATTTGCTAACCTGCAGAAGGTCGGTAAATCGCTGATGCTGCCGGTATCCGTACTGCCTATCGCAGGTATCCTGCTGGGCGTCGGTTCCGCAAACTTCAGCTGGCTGCCAGCCGTAGTTTCCCACGTCATGGCGGAAGCGGGCGGTTCGGTCTTCGCTAACATGCCGCTGATCTTTGCTATCGGTGTCGCACTTGGCTTCACCAACAACGACGGCGTATCCGCTCTGGCATCGGTCGTCGCTTACGGCATCATGGTAAAAACCATGTCCGTGGTTGCACCTCTGGTCCTGCATTTACCTGCTGAAGAGATTGCGGCTAAACACCTGGCGGATACCGGCGTACTCGGCGGTATTATCTCCGGTGCCATCGCAGCGTACATGTTCAACCGCTTCTACCGCATCAAGCTGCCTGAGTATCTGGGCTTCTTTGCGGGCAAGCGTTTTGTGCCAATCATCTCCGGCCTGGCAGCGATCTTCACTGGCGTGATCCTGTCCTTTATCTGGCCGCCGATCGGTACCGCAATCCAGACTTTCTCCCAGTGGGCCGCCTACCAGAACCCGGTTGTCGCGTTCGGTATCTATGGCTTCATTGAGCGCTGCCTGGTGCCGTTTGGTCTGCACCACATCTGGAACGTTCCTTTCCAGATGCAGATTGGTGAATACACCAACGCGGCAGGTCAGGTATTCCACGGCGATATCCCGCGCTATATGGCAGGTGACCCGACTGCGGGCAAACTGTCCGGCGGCTTCCTGTTCAAAATGTACGGTCTGCCGGCTGCTGCTATCGCTATCTGGCACTCTGCAAAACCAGAAAACCGCGCGAAAGTGGGCGGTATCATGATCTCCGCAGCGCTGACCTCGTTCCTGACCGGTATCACCGAGCCGATCGAGTTCTCCTTCATGTTCGTTGCGCCGATCCTGTACATTATCCATGCGATTCTGGCAGGCCTGGCCTTCCCGATCTGTATCCTGCTGGGTATGCGTGACGGTACTTCGTTCTCTCACGGTCTGATCGACTTTATCGTTCTGTCCGGCAACAGCAGCAAACTGTGGCTGTTCCCGATAGTCGGCATCTGCTATGCGATCGTTTACTACGTGGTGTTCCGCGTGCTGATCAAAGCGCTGGATCTGAAAACCCCGGGTCGTGAAGATGCAACCGAAGACAGCAAAGCTGGCGCCACCAGCGAAATGGCTCCGGCACTGATTGCCGCTTTCGGCGGTAAAGAGAACATTACTAACCTTGACGCATGTATCACCCGTCTGCGCGTCAGCGTGGCGGATGTGGCGAAAGTTGATCAGGCTGGCCTGAAAAAACTGGGTGCCGCAGGCGTGGTTGTTGCAGGTTCAGGCGTTCAGGCTATTTTCGGTACCAAATCCGATAACCTGAAAACTGAAATGGATGAATACATCCGCAGCAACTAAGTTGTGATATGGGGAGACTAAGGCAGCCAACTGGCTGCCTTTTTTAATGGGCATCCGGCATCAAAAAGGGAGCCCGGCGGCTCCCGTGACGTTGACTGCTTATCAGAATTGATAGCTGGCCGTTATGCTGAAGTTGCGCGGTTCGCCGTAGACAATTGAACCATCGATGTTGGTGTCGTAGGTTTTGTCGAACAGGTTATTGACGTTACCCTGCACAGCAAAATTTTTAGTGACCTGGTAGCGAGTGAACATATCCACCAGCGCATAGCTGCCCTGTTCCGCACGGAAGGTGCCGTACGGCGTAGCGGTATCTTTATATACCCGGTTCTGCCAGTTTACGCCGCCACCGATGGTCAGCTCAGGCATTACCGGCAGACGGTAGCGGGTAAACAGCTTGACGCTGGTACGCGGCAGGTTAGGGTTCACCGCATTGCCTTCATTGTCTTCAGCGACAAAACGCGTCGCCCCGAAGGTCATCTGCCAGTTATCGGTGAGCGCGCCGTTGATTTCAAACTCCACCCCTTTGCTCACGGTACCGTCGACGGTTTTATAGGCGGCTTCGCCGTTGCTGCCCGGGATTTGCCCGCCGGTCGCCTGGCCAAGATTATCCTGCTCAATACGGAAGAGGGCGAGAGTCGTCGTTAAACGGCTGTCCATCCAGTCGGACTTCAGGCCCACTTCATAGTTGTTTCCGGTAATCGGGGTCAGGTATTTACCGGAACTATCGCGCTTGTTCTGCGGCTGGAACACGGAGGTATAGCTGGTGTAGGCCGACCAGTTGTCGTTGATGTCGTAAACCAGCCCGGCGTAGGGGGTGGTATGGTTTTTCTCCATGTTGTAGGTCAGCGTCTCGATACTCCAGTTGTTATAGCGGACGCCAACGATCAGATGCAGCGTGTCAAGCAGGGAAAAACGCGTCGCGGCATATACCGATTTCATTCGCGTGGTATCGTCCTGTGCCAGGCTCTGCGGGCCCCAACTGGTCTCCGGGAAACTACTGCTATTAAAGTTATTGAAGCTGCCAATCTCATCGGGGAACACGTTGGCCCAGGCGCTGAAATAGCGGTTATTTTGCTTGCTGTAGCTGGCGCCGATCATCAGGTTGTGCTGGCGACCAAACAGGTCGTAGCCGCCGTCGGCGAACAGGTCAACGGCGTCGACCTTACGCTTGCCGCTGTTCCAGCCGGTACCGCCGACGTAATCATAGCCCGGACCGTAGCTGCTATAAGGACCCACCAGCATTCCGGTCGCTTTATTGACGTACGCGTCCACGTACATCATTTTGCTGTCGAATTTGACCTCGGAATGGGTGGCATTCATCGTCGCCTGCCAGGTCTCGGCAAAGCGCTGTTTCAGCGTGACGAAGACTTTGTTGATCTCTTTATCGTTATAGGCCCAATCCGGGGCGGTGCTGCGGGCGCGGTCATAGCGGTTGCTGCTGCCATCGGTATTCCAGCGCGGCAGACCGCCCCATGTCGGGCTATTCACGTCGATACGCTGATACTCGTAGCCGGCGGATAAAGCGGTCGATGTACCGAGATCGGCATCAAGAATGCCGGAGAAGAACGTTTTTTCGCTGTTGTAGCGATCCAGCCACGAGTCATTGTTTTGATAACCCGCGATAATGCGCGCCCTTACGCTGCCATCGTCAGTCAGCGGGCTTTGCATATCCGCAACGTAGCGCTGCTTATCCCAGCTGCCATACTCCGCCGAGACCTCTCCCTTGAACTCCCGGCTAGTCGCGTGCTTGCGGATCATATTGATCGACGCAGCAGGATTGCCGGTACCGGTCAGCAGGCCGTTAGCGCCGCGCACGACCTCAACCCGTTCGAAGAGAGCCATATCGGAAAGCGCGTCGCCCAGATTCCAGCGGGATTCAAACCAGGTCGGAATGCCATCGACCATATAGTTGTCTATCTCAAAACCGCGGGAGTAGTAACTGGTGCGGTCGGAATCCGCCTGGCTGCCGCTGATCCCCATGGTATGCTCCATCACATCGCCCAGGGTTTGTAGCTGTTGATCCTGCATCCGCTGCCCGGTGATGATGCTGACCGACTGCGGAATATCGCGCTGGGCCATCTCCATTTTGGTCCCGGCTGAGGTGGTTCTGACACTGTAGTCCTGTTCTTGTGTATCCGACGCGCTATCTGAGGAACCTTCTACAATGATAGTGTCTTCGGCGGCGCCGGCTGCCTGGCTAAGGTTTGGAAACAGCGCCAGCGCTATGCCTACAGCAAGCAGGGACGGCGCGGTTCGCCCATCCCGGGAATTGGTGGAGAGAGACATCATAAACCCTTGATCATTCAATAGTTGTTATTCGCTGCGGCGCTATGGCCCCGGTCGATTGTCAGCGCACTGCTTTTATTGTGAATACAAATGAGAAATATACGCATTAATATTTAATGTGTAAACAAGGGTAAAAATAGCGGTCCGCAGGCCGCTTTCGCGAGCGCGGCACCGCATGCCGCTGAGAAACGCTTAATCCGTCAGCAGCTAAGCGCTTAGTCGCGTAAGAAAAAACGCATTCAGGTTGAAAGAGGGGGAGTAACTCGCTCATACTCTTAGGGGAATCCTGTGCATCCGCGTTTACCTGCAGAGGCAGGCCAGAGCACGGTATAAAAATTATTAAGGAATCAGTCATGGCAGAAGAAACGATTTTCAGCAAAATCATTCGCCGGGAGATCCCGTCGGATGTGGTTTATCAGGATGAGCTCGTTACCGCTTTTCGCGACATCTCTCCGCAGGCGCCAACCCATATTCTAATCGTTCCCAATATCCTGATTCCCACCGTCAACGATGTGACCGCAGAGCATGAGCTTGCCCTGGGACGCATGATGACCGTTGCGGCGAAAATCGCCCGCGACGAGGGGCTTGCCGACGATGGCTATCGCCTGATCGTCAACTGCAATCGCCACGGGGGCCAGGAGGTCTACCATATCCATATGCACCTGCTGGGCGGTCGTCCATTAGGCCCGATGCTGGCTCATAAAGGTTAACATCCATGCGCGCAGCCCATTTCGGCGCACTTCTGGCCGTGACGTTACTGGCCGGGTGCGGTTCGCATCCGGAAATTCCGGTCAGCGATCGGCAAAGTCTGGTGATGGAATCAAACGTACTGGCGGCGGGAATTAGCGCTGAAGTACCGACGGTGACCGCATCCGAGATTCAAGCGACGGCGACCACCAGATTGTTTAATGAACGCCAGGTGCCGGTGACCGTGCATTATCGCTTTTTCTGGTATGACGCCAGGGGGCTGGAAATGCATCCGCTGGATCCGGCGCGCAGTATAACGGTTCCGGCGCACTCTTCCGTTACGCTGTATGGCAGCGCCAATATTCTGGGGGCGCACAAAGCCCGACTTTATCTTTATCTGTAAGAGGTAATCGTAATGATTAAACTATGTCGCTATGCATTAGTTACCGCACTGGCGATATTCCTTGCCGGATGCGTGGGGCAACGTCAGGAACCCGCTCCCGTTGAGGAAGCGCAGCCGAAGCCGCAGCAGCCGGTTCAGCCGCAGCCGACTGTGCCGACTATTCCCGCGATCCCTACGCAGCCGGGGCCGATTGAACACGGCGAGCAGCCAGCTCAGCCCGCGCCGCGCGTACGTCACTTTGACTGGAGTTCCGCGGTGCAGCCGATGATCGGGCAGATGCTGCAGGCCAGCGGCGTGAATGCGGGGAGTATTTTGCTGGTCGACAGCGTCAATAACCGCACCAACGGCACCCTGAATGCCGGTGAGGCCACCACGGCGCTGCGCAACGCGCTGGAAGGCAACGGAAAATTCACCCTGGTCTCGCAGCAGCAGCTGGGCGTAGCCAAACAGCAGCTCGGCCTGTCGCCGCAGGATAGCCTTGGCAGCCGCAGCAAAGCGATGGGCATTGCGCGTACCGTTGGCGCACAATATGTGCTCTATTCCAACGCGACCGGCAACGTCAATTCACCTGAGCTGAAAATGCAGCTGATGCTGGTACAGACCGGCGAAATTATCTGGTCAGGTAAAGGTGCAGTTCAGCAACAATAAGCTTACGCGCGACGAGGTTCTGTCGCGCTTTTTCCCGCGCTATAGGCCTGTCGCCGCGCTGTCCCAAAACGGGCTGAGTGGCGGCAGCTGCATTCTCAGCGATGGTCGGCAAAGGCGGGTGCTGCGCCAGCCGCACGATCCGCATGCGCCAGCCTGCGATTTTCGCCGTCAGTATCATGTCCTGTCACGCCTTCCCGATTCCTTAGCGCCCGCGCCGGTTTTTTATTCTCCCGCCTGGATGGTGGTGGAATACTGCACTGGCGACGTGGTCAACGCGTTACCGGAGTGTCCGGCGCTCGCAGGGTTACTGTATCATCTGCACCGGCAGCCGCGCTTTGGCTGGCGTATCGCGCTGCGGCCGCTGCTTGAGCTGTACTGGCAACAGTGCAGCCCCGCGCGGCGTACGCCAAGGTGGCTGCGCTGGCATAAACGCCTGCTGCGTCGCGGCGAGCCTCGGCCGCTGCGCCTCGCCCCGTTACATATGGATGTCCATGCGGGCAACATCGTTCACGGCGAGGCGGGGCTGCGGCTGATTGACTGGGAATATGCGGGCGATGGCGATATCGCGCTGGAGCTGGCGGCGGTGTGGATCGATCCCGCCGCGCATCGTCGGCTAGCCGCAGAATACGCGAGACAGGCGAGCATCGATGAGCATCAGCTCTGGCGGCAAATTCAGCGCTGGCGTCCGTGGGTGCGGCTGCTGATGGCGGGCTGGTACGAGCGGCGCTGGCAGCAAACCGGCGACCGGCAGTTTATTGCGCTGGCGGATGAGATATGGCGCCAGTTAGACAAAAAGTAAAAGGATAAGAGAGGTGGGTGTGGGTCCGGTAATGTTGGATGTCGAAGGTTTTGAACTGGATGCGGAAGAGCGTGAGATTCTGGCGCATCCTTTGGTTGGCGGGCTGATCTTGTTTACCCGCAACTATCACGATCCGGCGCAGCTGCGCGAGTTGGTTCGCCAGATCCGCGAGGCTTCGCGCAACCATCTGGTGGTGGCGGTAGACCAGGAAGGCGGGCGCGTGCAGCGTTTCCGTGAGGGTTTTACCCGTCTTCCCGCAGCGCAGTCCTTCGCTGCGCTGCTCGGCATGGAGGAGGGCGGTAAGCTGGCCGCAGAGGCCGGCTGGCTGATGGCCAGCGAAATGATCGCCATGGATATTGATATCAGCTTTGCGCCGGTGCTGGACGTTGGGCATATCAGCGCCGCTATTGGCGAGCGTTCTTATCACGACGATCCTGACAAAGCCCTGGCGATAGCTCGTCATTTTATTGACGGCATGCACGCTGCGGGCATGAAAACCACCGGTAAGCACTTTCCGGGACACGGAGCGGTGACGGCCGATTCCCATAAAGAGACGCCGCGCGATCCGCGCGCGGAAGCGGAAATTCGCGCCAGAGATATGTCCATCTTCCGTACGCTGATCGGCGAGCAGCGGCTGGACGCCATTATGCCCGCCCACGTTATCTACAGCGACGTCGACCCGCGCCCGGCCAGCGGCTCCGCGTATTGGTTAAAAACGGTCCTGCGCGGCGAGCTGGGCTTCGATGGGGTCATCTTCTCTGACGATCTCTCGATGGAAGGGGCGGCGATTATGGGCAGCTACGCCGAGCGCGGCCAGGCATCGCTGGATGCGGGTTGCGATATGATCCTCGTCTGCAATAATCGTAAGGGTGCGGTCAGCGTGCTGGATAACCTGTCGCCGATCAAAGCAGAGCGTGTTACGAAATTGTATCATAAAGGTTCCTTTAGCCGTCAGGCGTTAAGGGATTCCGCCCGCTGGAAGACGATCAGCGCGCAGCTTGAGCAGCTTCACGCGCGCTGGCAAGAGGCGAAATCCGCGTAATAAACCTGAAAGGCGTTGTTGTCTGGTGAGGATGCGATGATTATCTATTTACATGGTTTTGACTCAAACAGCCCCGGTAACCATGAGAAGGTGCTTCAGCTTCAGTTTATTGACCCCGATGTTCGGTTGATTAGCTACAGCACGCGGCATCCCAAACATGATATGCAGCACTTATTAAAAGAGGTCGATAAGATGCTGCAGCTGAGCGCCGACGATCGGCCGCTGATTTGCGGCGTGGGTCTCGGCGGTTTCTGGGCGGAGCGAATTGGCTTTCTTTGCGATATCCGCCAGGCCATTTTTAATCCAAACCTGTTTCCCAATGAAAACATGGAAGGGAAGATTGATCGGCCGGAAGAGTATGCGGATATCGCTACCAAGTGCGTTAACAATTTCCGCGAAAAAAACCGCGACCGTTGCCTGGTGGTGCTGTCACGCCAGGACGAAGCGCTGAATAGCCAGCGTTCGGCGGAGCTGCTGCACCATTACTATGAGATAATCTGGGATGAAGAGCAGACCCACAAATTTAAAAACATCTCCCCGCATCTGCAGCGAATAAAGGCCTTTAAAACCCTCGGCTGATCTCCTCCCGGCCCGCGATGTGCCAACATCGCGGGCTTTTTTTATCGATTTTGCGATTTCACGCTCAAAAAATATGCAGTAAAACTTGATGCATATCAATTTTGGTATGACCAATGCACCGTTCATGTTATTCTCGATCCCGCTGAATGGTTTCACTGCCGTAACCTGTTGTTAACTAAAGGTTATATGTATAACTTTTAATTAACAATTGGTTAATAATTTTAGGGGGTCGCGTGACTACACCATTGAAAAAAATAGTGATTGTGGGTGGTGGTGCCGGTGGGCTGGAGCTGGCTACCCAGTTGGGGAAAAAGCTGGGCCGTAATAAAAAGGCCAAAATTACGCTGGTCGATCGTAACCACAGCCACCTGTGGAAACCGCTGCTGCATGAAGTGGCGACCGGTTCACTTGATGAAGGTGTAGACGCGCTGAGCTACCTTGCTCACGCCCGTAACCACGACTTCCAGTTCCAGCTGGGGTCGGTGGTGGATATTAACCGCGAAACCAAAACGATCACCCTTGCCGAGCTGCATAACGAGAAGGGCGAGCTGCTGGTGCCCGAGCGTAAGCTGCCTTACGACACGCTGGTGATGGCGCTGGGAAGTACCTCGAACGACTTCAACACGCCAGGCGTGAAAGAGAACTGCATTTTCCTCGACAATCCGCATCAGGCGCGTCGTTTCCACCAGGAAATGCTGGACCTGTTCCTCAAGTATTCGGCGAATCTCGGGGCGAACGGCAAGGTGAATATCGCTATCGTTGGCGGTGGCGCGACCGGTGTCGAGCTGTCGGCCGAACTGCATAACGCGGTGAAGCAGCTGCACAGCTACGGCTATAAAGGGCTGACCAATGAAGCCCTGAACGTCACGCTGGTTGAAGCCGGCGAGCGCATTCTGCCCGCGCTGCCGCCGCGCATTTCCGGCGCCGCGCACAGCGAGCTGACCAAGCTTGGCGTTCGCGTACTGACCAAAACCATGGTCACCAGCGCCGATGCTAACGGCCTGCATACGAAAGAAGGCGAATTTATCCACGCTGACCTGATGGTCTGGGCGGCGGGGATTAAAGCGCCGGACTTTATGAAAGAGATTGGCGGTCTGGAAACCAACCGTATCAACCAGCTGGTAGTTGAGCCGACCCTGCAAACGACTCGCGACACGGATATCTACGCTATCGGCGACTGCGCGTCCTGCGCCCGCCCGGAAGGCGGTTTTGTCCCGCCGCGCGCTCAGGCCGCGCACCAGATGGCGACCTGCGCTCTGTACAATATTGTGGCGCAGATGAAAGGTAAACCGCTGAAAGCTTATACCTATAAAGATCACGGCTCGCTGGTGTCGCTCTCTAACTATTCCACCGTTGGCAGTCTGATGGGCAACCTGATGCGCGGTTCAATGATGATCGAAGGGCGTATTGCGCGTTTCGTCTATATCTCTCTGTATCGCATGCACCAGATTGCGCTGCACGGTTACTTTAAAACCGGCCTGATGATGCTGGTTGGACGTATCAACCGCATTATTCGTCCGCGCCTGAAGCTGCATTAATGTCTATGGGCGGTAAAGCCAGAAGGTTTTGACCGCCCGTTTTCCTGTCGAATGATGAGAACAATCGACAGAATATCCTCCTGTCCTTCCCGGAAAACCCTCTCGGATTCCTCCGAATCCCATTGATTTGCCGTACGTTCACGCACTTTTCATCCGCTTTCTTATTTGCAAGCCTGATGGCTGGGTTGCAAAATTACAGGCAATAGCAACGAAGGAGGAAGTCCCGTGAATAAATCAATGTTGGCGGGTATAGGAATTGGCGTGGCTGCCGCGCTGGGCGTCGCAGCCGTTGCCGGTCTTAACGTGTTAGACCGCGGCCCGCAGTATGCCCAGGTAGTGTCCAGTACGCCGATAAAAGAGAGCGTCAAAACCCCGCGTCAGGAGTGTCGTAACGTCACCGTAACCCATCGTCGACCGGTGCAGGATGAAAACCGCATCGCCGGTTCCGTCTTAGGCGCGGTGGCCGGTGGGGTTATTGGTCATCAGTTCGGCGGCGGACGCGGCCGCGACGTTGCCACCGTCGTGGGCGCGCTGGGCGGCGGCTATGCCGGTAACCAGATTCAGGGCTCTATGCAGGAAGGGGATACCTACACCACGACGCAGCAGCGCTGTAAAACGGTGTACGACAAATCAGAGAAAATGCTCGGCTATGACGTCACTTACAAAATCGGCGATCAGCAGGGCAAAATCCGTATGGATCGCGACCCCGGTACGCAAATCCCGCTGGACAGCAATGGCCAGCTGATTCTGACTAACAAAGCGTAAAAAAGATGTATATCTTTATTAGCCCCTCAGGCTCTCTGGCCGAGGGGCTTTTTTTATCAGAAGCTCAGAGCGTAGTTCAGGCCGAAGGTACGGCCGCGACCTTTGTACTCGTATAGAGAACTGCTGCCGTAGGTCGGGCTGTAAAGCAGCGGCGCGCGCTGGCCCCATACGGTGACGTAATCTTCATTGAGCAGGTTCTCGATGCTGAAGGTCAGCTTGCCGACAGGGAGCGCGTAGCTGCCGATAAAGTCGACGGTATTGTAGCCATCGAGCTTATTGCCGCTGGCATCGCTTATATCAAACACCTGCTGGCTCTGCACCCGCAGCGACCACGGTTCCGGCGCCCAGCCAACCCAGGCGGTGGCCTTTGACGGCGAGGCGAGAGTGACGTCCCACTTCTGCCAGCTGCCATCGCTCTTCACCTGTGATTTCAAAACGTTAAAGTTAGCCCCGGCGCTCCAGTCGCTGTTCGGGAAGTAGTAATCCACCGCGCCCTCTACGCCATAAATACGGCGCTTATCGGACTGCACATCGATGGTCATATCGGTACGGTTAACGACGATGGTTTTATCGGAGGTCGAGTAGTAAGCCGCCAGCTGGGTACGCAAATTATCGCCGGTGTAGCGCCAGCCCAGTTCGTAGGAGTTAACTTTAATCCCCTGCAGCGGCGAATCGCCAACGTTGACGCTTGAGAGCAGCGGAAGATGGCCATTGACCGCCGCGCCGTATTTACCGATGCCGTAGTATTTGCCCGGATCCGGCAGCTCAACGCCCTGGGAGAAGTTAAACCAGGTCTGCTGACGGTCGGTGAGATGCGCCACAATCCCGGCATTAAACAGGAAGTTATCGTAATCGGTTTTTCCGCCCGGAATGGCATCCGCCGAGCTAACCTTGCCGCTGGCGACATCCTGCTGCTGGGCATAGCCGACAAAATCATCGACCCGGTTTTCCGTCCACTGATAACGCACGCCGCCGCTGATAGTGAAGATATCGTTCAGGTCATAGCTGGACTGCAGGAACGGCGCCAGGTTGGTGATGCTGTAGCCCGGGTAACGGCCGGTGGTGAAGATGGCCTGATTGTTCAGGCCGCCGGAAGACATCGACTGGCCCAAATCGAAGAACATCTGATTGGCGTTGAAGGTTTCATGGTCGGCGTCGACTCCCCAGGTCAGGTCCCAGCCGTCCAGCGGCTGGCTATTCAGGGTGATTTTCGCGCCGTACTGATCGGTATCCTGCTTTGAAGACGAGAAGCTGCTGACCTGGCCTTTGCTGAGCGTCGGGAAAGGATAAAAGGTCAGGGATTCATCGCGATAATAGACCTGACTGACCAGGTTCTGCCCGAGGAAATCGGCATCGGAGTACTGCAGGCTAATCAGGTGGCGTTCGGTGCCGGGGACGCGGTCGGAATTCAGACCGTCGGTAGTAAAAGCTTTGCCGTCGCCGGTCACCGCCGACATATTTTTCCCCAGGTACAGGCCGTAATCGTCGCCCTGGCTTTTATAGTACTGCGTCACCAGCTGCAGCTGGCGGTTCTCGTCAATCTCAATGGTTCCCGTTCCCATCACATCCAGACGATCGGAATGCTGAAGCCCGGTTTGGGTATTATCCAGGAGCAGCGCATCGTGGTTACCGTCATACCAGCCGCCAAAACGCTGATAAGCGACCGATAAACGACCGGATGCGTGGTCTGTGCCGCCGCTTACCGCGGCCGCCACGCGTTCATCATGGTCGTTGCTGTTGGCAAAACCGGATTTACCCCCCAGCTCCAGATCGACCTGGCGCTCCTGTTGGCCCTTTTTGGTGACGATATTAATCAGGCCGCCGGTACTGCCGCCGCCGTACAGGGATGTTGCGCCGGAGATCACCTCGATGTGTTCAATGTTAAACGGATCGATAGAGTCTAACTGGCGGCTGTCGGTACGGGAGGAGTTAAGGCGAACGCCGTCGATCAGGACGACGATCGCGCGGCCGCGCATATTCATGCCGTAGTTGGTGCGTCCCTGGCTGCTGACGTCGATGCCGGGGATCAGCTGCGCCAGCACGTCTTTGAATTCTTTACCGCCCTGAACCTGCTGTTCAATTTCCTGGCCTTCAATAACCCAGGTGGTCTGGGCCATTTCTGCGACGGTACGGTGCGTTCGGTTAGCGCTGACGATCATGTTGTCATCAGCCGCCCAGGCGGGCAGGGCGGTTGCCAGCAGCAGTGGGTTTAGTACCCAGAGACGCTTGTTCATGCTCATTCCTTTTATGAGTTTATACCCGTCATTCTCCAAGTCGCAGGCGCGTTACTCGCCCCTACGGGGCCAGCGCTAGCGCAGTTCAAGGCACACGTGCCTTGTCCTGCAACTCGAATTATTAAGGGCTTACGATATCGTTGTTTTAGTTTTCCGATACGGGCGTACCGGTTGTTACACGGTGAAATAAACAGAAATGTTTAAAGCTGAATTTTGCCCGTATTGATTATTGTTATCAATATCATTCTCGTGAAATGCACAAAATAAATCACTGAAAACATGACGTTATGTAGGGATTAAGGGGGAGGGAACCGGTGGGAGCCCACCGGTGAGCGAGGCCTTAGCGCTGAAGAACCTGGGGCCACAGGCGCAGCGTGGTCTCGGCGATTTGCATGATTTTAGTGAAATCGGCGCCTTCGCGTGCGCCGATCGACATGCCTTGTAATATGCAGTTAAGGAACTGGGCCAACTGACGCACATCGCCCTCTGCCGGGAGTTCGCCGCGCAGCTGACGCTGCTGCAGAAACTGCGTAAGGGTCTGTTCCTGCATCGCGTGCCGCGACTTAACGGTATTGGCGATGTCGGTTGACGCCGCCGCCAGCGCCGCGGAGGTATTGATCATAAAACAGCCTGCCGGCGTCTCTTTACTGGTGAAGCAGGTCGCGACGGCGGTGAAATAATCGCGTAACGCCCGATCGACGCTTTTTTCCTCATCAAAAAGAAGCGCTTCGTGTTTGGCGGCAAAGCGGGAGATATAGCGATCCAGCACCGCGCGAAACAACCCCTCTTTATTCACAAACTCTGCGTAGAGCGTAGGCGCTTTGGCGCCCGTTGCTTCCACTAAATCGGCGAGAGAGGTGGCTTCATAGCCGTGCTGCCAGAAGAGTGTCATGGCCTTATCCAGCGCCGCTTCCCTGTCGAACACTTTAGGTCGGCCACGGCTTTTTTTCGTGCAACTTTGAACGTCAGTTGTCATGGTGCCGCTGTACCTATGTTGGTTTGTTGAAAGGCCATTATAAAAATAAACCTTACGTGCTGCCAGCGATGTCGGTCTAAAAATAAATAATTCATATATGTATGAATTTTATGCTTTTTATAAATAGTTAAACGGTCGTTATAAAAATCGTTTGACGTGTGATGTGGATCACATTATTATTTCCCTATCGATCGTTAATTAAATGCGTTCGCCCCTACAATAACATTCATCTGCACAGGTATAACAATCATGAAAAACGTTAAAACGCTTGCCATCGCCGCGGTTCTTAGCTCACTCTCATTCGCCAGCTTTGCCGCTGTCGAAGTCCAGTCAACGCCGGCGGGTCAGCATAAAATCGGTACCGTTTCCGCCTCAGCCGGGACCAACCTCGGTTCGCTGGAAGATCAGCTGGCGCAAAAGGCGGAAGAGATGGGCGCAACCTCTTACCGTATTACGTCAGTCACAGGTCCTAACACCCTTCACGGGACTGCGGTTATTTACAAATAATTGTCACGCTACTCCTGTTATGCCACTGACCACGCGCGGATCTGACCCCCTTCAGCAGTCCGCGTGAAGTAAGAAAGCGTTGTCTCTGACGCGAAGCGGCGCCCACCCCTTATCTGGCGCCGCAACCCGCAAAAAAGCAGTACCCTGTTTGATTATTGCCATAAAAAAACCGCCCCAGTGAACTGTAGGCGGTTTTTTTTCGTCAACGATTCAGGAAACTATAGCGACTGCTCCGTGACGCGATGGTGGCGGGTGACATCAATTGGCATACCCGAACGCAGCGTCATTGCGCGTTCCATTACCTCGGTATCGGTCAGCTGCGCCTGTTTGAACGCTTGCATGATGTCATTGAGGACGATCGGTAGCGTCTGCGGATCGTCATCGATATGCTTCGACAGCGGCTGATGCACCTCCACCAGGCGGGCGCCGTTCGGCTCAACGGAAACCTTGATTGGCGTATTGATAATCGTCACCTTCGTTCCCGGGGTTATTTCGTTGTACAACGCTTTGATGTCGTCATCGCGCAGGCGAATACAGCCGGAGCTGACGCGCATGCCGATGCCGAAATCGGCATTAGTACCGTGCAGCAGATACACGCCGCCGTACGCCGCCAGGCGAATGGCGTGGTGCCCCATCGGGTTATCCGGGCCGGCGGGCATCACGGCGGGCAGATCGATGCCCATGGCTTTATAGCGGGCGCGAATATTGGCCGTTGGCGTCCAGGTCGGGTTGGCGCGTTTGTCGGAGACGGTGGTGACCATTGTCGGCGTGATGGTATCACCGCCGAGCTGACCGATGCCGATAGGATACACGGTCACTTCACTTCTTCCTGGCGGATAGTAATAGAGGCGAAGTTCGGCGAGGTTAAGGACTAACCCTTCTCGCGGCGCGTCAGGCAGCAGAGTTTGCAGCGGAATCGTCAGCACGCTACCGGCTCGCGGAACATAAGGGTCCACGCCGGGGTTCGCCTGGAGCAGGGCCAGAAAACCGACGTTATACTTTTTAGCGATCGCTTCGAGCGAGCCGCCGTTATTCTCGACCACGTGGAACTGGTTTTGCCCGACCAGACGGCTGCCCGGCGGCGGCAGGGGCCAGGTATTGGCGCGAGCGGGCAGCGCCAGCGCGGTGGCGATAGCTATCATCCCCAGCCAGAGAGAAATTCGCGAAAAGCTTTTCATCACTCTAATTTCCATAATAAGTAAGTGGTTATTTTTATACGAAAAGTCCCTGAGATTATGGTGAAACGAGTGTCTGGAAGTTCAGAGGGATTGCAAAATGTTTGTAAATTTTGCCGCACAGGCGGGGAGGGGCGGGATACGGCGCGCGGACCGTATCCCGAATGCTATCAGGCGGTAGCGTTCTCTTCCAGCTGGCGCATAAACTGGCGCACCCACTCCATCCGCGTTTTACGCTCGGCGAGATCCTGCATAAACTTCAGACGCGTCGGGCCGTCCAGGCGATAGTGCTGGGGCTGCTTCTGCAACAGACCAATCAGCCACACCGGGTTAACGTTATTCTTCTCGTTAAACTCAATGGTGCCGCCTTTTTCGTTGCTCTCCAGCTTACGGATCCCTAGCTTCTGCGCCTGCTGGCGCAGTCGGGCGATGTCGAGCAGGTTTCTTGCCGGATCCGGCAGCAGGCCAAAGCGATCGATAAGCTCGACTTTGATCTCCTCCAGCTCAATCTCGTTCTTCGCGCTGGCAACGCGTTTGTAGAACGACAGGCGCGTATTGACGTCGGGGATGAAGTCGTCCGGCAGCAGCGACGGCATCCGTAGCTCAACTTCGGTCTGCTGGCTGGTGAGATCCTCCAGCGAGGGCTCGCGTCCGGCTTTTAGCGCGTCAACGGCATTTTCCAGCAGCTCCATGTAGAGAGAGAAGCCGATGGTTTCCATGGAGCCGCTCTGATCTTCGCCCAGCAGTTCACCCGCGCCGCGAATTTCGAGGTCGTGGGTGGCCAGCGCGAATCCGGCGCCGAGATCTTCCAGCGACGCGATAGCCTCAAGGCGTTTTTGCGCATCGGTGGTCATCGCTTTTGGATGCGGCGTCAACAGCCATGCGTAGGCCTGATGATGCGAACGCCCGACGCGGCCGCGCAGCTGGTGCAGCTGAGCCAGCCCGAAGTGATCGGCGCGCTCGATAATAATGGTGTTCGCCGTCGGAATGTCGATCCCGGTCTCGATAATGGTGGTACATACCAGCACGTTAAAACGCTGGTGGTGGAAATCGTTCATCACCCGTTCGAGTTCGCGTTCGCGCATCTGCCCGTGGCCAATGGCGATACGCGCTTCCGGCACCAGCTCCGCGAGTCTTTCCGCCGCTTTTTGAATATTCTCGACGTCATTATAGAGATAGTAGACCTGGCCGCCGCGCAGCACCTCACGCAGGATCGCCTCACGTACCACCAGCGCGTCATATTCGCGAACGAAGGTTTTGACCGCCAGACGCCGTGCGGGGGGCGTGGCGATGATCGAGAGGTCGCGCATACCGCTCATTGCCATATTCAGCGTTCGCGGAATCGGCGTCGCGGTCAGGGTCAGGATATCGACGTCGGCGCGCATTGCCTTAATGCGCTCTTTGTGGCGTACGCCAAAGCGGTGCTCTTCATCGACAATCAGCAGGCCGAGATCGCGCAGCTTAACGTCCGGCTGCAGCAGCTTATGGGTGCCGATAAGAATATCGATTTTCCCCTCCGCGACCTGCTCAAGGATCTGCGCCTGCTCTTTAGCGCTCCGAAAGCGCGAGAGCATCTCAATGCGCACCGGCCAGTTGGCGAAGCGATCGCGGAAGTTATCGAAGTGCTGCTGGGCGAGGAGGGTGGTAGGCACCAGCACCGCCACCTGCTTATGGTTTTCCACCGCCAGAAACGCGGCGCGCATCGCCACTTCCGTCTTGCCGAAGCCAACGTCGCCGCACACCAGGCGGTCCATCGCCAGCGGCTGGCACATATCGCTCAGTACGGCGTTGATGGCCTGCGCCTGATCGGGCGTGGTTTCGAACGGGAAGCCGTCGCAGAACAGCTGATACTGCTCTTTATCATGTTTAAATGCGTAGCCCGCTTTTGCCGCGCGCTGGGCGTAGATATCCAGCAGCTCGGCGGCCACGTCGCGCACCTTTTCGGCGGCTTTTTGCCGCGCTCGCGCCCACGCATCGCCGCCCAGCTTGTGCAGCGGCGCATTCTCTTCCGCGCCGCCGGCGTAGCGGCTAATCAGATGCAGCGACGATACCGGCACGTACAGTTTGGCGTCGTTCGCGTAGGTCAGCATCAGGTATTCGCCGTTAATCCCGCCCGCCTCAAGCGTGGTCATGCCGGCGTAGCGCCCAACCCCATGCTCAAGATGCACCACCGGTTGGCCGATATGCAGCTCCGCCAGGTTACGGATTAAGGTGTCCGGATTGATGGTGCGGCGTGAATCCTGACGACGGCGGGCGACGCGCTCGCCCAGCAGATCGCTTTCGCAAATCAGCGCCAGATTCCGCTGGCTATCGATAAAGCCATGCTCTGCCGCGCCAATCATCAGATAGCGGCCGTTAGCCGTCGCCTCTTCAAGACGCAGGATATGCTTTGGCGCGATTTTAATGCGCGCCAGCATTTCGCCGAGCGCCTCGCGACGCCCCTCGCTCTCGACCGAGAAAATCACCGGCCCGCTGAAGGACTCGAGGAAGCGACGCAGATTATCCAGCGGCGCTTTGTTCTGCGCCTGGATCGCCAGCTCGGGTAGTTTCTGGTAGCCGAGGTTGGTATTGGCGGCTTTTTCCGCCAGACGCTCGGTTTTGAGCTGTACGCGCGGCCATTTTTTCAGCTCGCTAAACAGTTCATCACTGCGTAGCCACAGCTGCTCCGGCGGCAAAAGCGGGCGCATCGGATCGACGCCGCGGTTTTCAAAGCGGGCGCGCGTTTCGTTCTGGAAACGTTCGGCGCTGGCTTCCAGATCGCCGGTGTTAACGATCAGCGTTTTCGCCGGGAAATAGCTGAACAGCGGCGGCAGCGGCTCGTTAAAGAACAGCGGCTGCCAGTATTCGATCCCCGCAGGCAGCGTGCCTTTACTGACCTGCTGATAAATATGCTCGGCGTCGCGTTTGACCTCAAAGCGGTCGCGCCACTGGCTGCGGAACAGCTCGATGGCGGCCTGATCCGTCGGGAATTCGTGCGCCGGAAGCAGGTTGATGCTGGCGACTTCCTCCAGCGTACGCTGGCTGTCGACGTCGAACAGACGCAGGCTATCTATCTCATCATCAAAAAAATCGAGACGATAGGGCTGCTCGCTGCCCATAGGGAACAGGTCAAGCAATGCGCCGCGGGTGGCGTACTCGCCGTGCTCCATCACCTGGTCGACGTGACGATAGCCGGCGCTATCCAGCTGGGCGCGCAGCGCATCCCGCGACAGCCGCTGGCCTTTTTTCATCACCAGCGCGTGGCCGTGGAGGAAATTATGCGGACAGACGCGCTGCATCAGGGTGCTGACCGGAATGATTAATACGCCGCGTTCCATCGTCGGGAGCTGGTATAAGGTAGCGAGACGCGAAGAGATAATGTCCTGGTGCGGGGAGAAGCTATCGTAGGGGAGCGTTTCCCAGTCCGCGAGGCCCGCCACCATGCTATCGGTAAACTGCCTGATTTCATCGTTCAGACGCAGGGCGTTTTGCATATCGGGGGCAATCAGTACCACCGGGCCGCCGTGGCGCTCGGCCATTTCCGCCACCAGAGTGGCGCAGGCCGCGCCGGTAAGTTCGCCAAGCTGGCGCTGATCGCCGGCTTTAACCGGCAGAGAGTATCGGTATTGTTCAGGCATAGACGGTATCATGATCTCTTGGGTATTCGCTCTGCCGATATGGAGGGCAACTCGCTGATATTCAATAGTGAGATTATCCGCGATTGACCCGGATTCGCCAACCCGTATCGCAAAGGTCATGTTTTGGCCAGAAATGTAACGAACTCCGATAAGCGTAAAGTTAAATAACGACTTGCTTGTCTATCTTGTTGTTTATATTGAATTTTTGTTATTATTGCCAATAAAATCTACAGGTATCAGTCATTTACGCTGCTCATAATCGCTTATATACTCGGGCATCGGCTATCAGCAATCAGATGGATGACATGTATCAACCTGCCGCACTCTTTATCGGCCTTCGCTATATGCGTGGGCGCGCAGCCGACCGCTTCGGTCGTTTCGTCTCCTGGCTCTCGACCATTGGCATTACGCTTGGCGTCATGGCGCTGGTTACCGTTCTGTCGGTGATGAACGGCTTTGAGCGCGAGCTGCAAAATAACATCCTGGGGCTGATGCCGCAGGCCATCCTTAGCGCCAAGCAGGGGTCCATAAACCCGCAACAGCTGCCGGAAAGCGCGGCCAGATTACAGGGCGTCACCCGCGTGGCGCCGCTGACCACCGGCGATGTGGTGCTGCAAAGCGCCCGCAGCGTGGCGGTTGGCGTAATGCTCGGCATCGACCCGGCGCAAAAAGATCCCCTGACGCCTTACCTGGTTAACGTCAAGCAGAGCGATCTGCAGGCCGGAAAGTATAACGTCATCCTGGGCGAGCAGCTGGCAGGGCAGTTGGGCGTCAATCGCGGCGACCAGATCCGCGTGATGGTGCCCTCCGCCAGCCAGTTCACCCCGATGGGGCGGGTTCCCAGCCAGCGTCTGTTTAACGTGATCGGCACCTTTGCCGCCAACAGCGAAGTCGATGGCTATCAGATGTTGACCAACATTGACGACGCTTCGCGCCTGATGCGCTATCCGCAGGGGAATATTACCGGCTGGCGGCTGTGGCTGAATCAGCCTTTACAGGTGGATACCCTCAGCCAGCAGACGCTACCGGAAGGGACCAAATGGCAGGACTGGCGCGAACGTAAAGGCGAGCTGTTCCAGGCCGTGCGGATGGAAAAAAATATGATGGGCCTGCTGTTGAGCCTGATCGTCGCCGTCGCCGCTTTTAACATCATTACCTCGCTAGGCATGATGGTCATGGAAAAGCAGGGCGAGGTGGCGATCCTCCAGACTCTCGGCCTGACGCCGCGGCAGATCATGCTGGTCTTTATGGTCCAGGGCGCGAGCGCCGGGATCGTCGGCGCGCTGCTTGGCGCCGGACTGGGCGCGCTGCTTGCCAGCCAGCTGAATAATTTGATGCCGATTATCGGCGCGTTCCTCGACGGCGCCGCGCTGCCGGTAGCCATTGAGCCGCTACAGGTGATCGTGATTGCCCTGGTGGCAATGGCGCTGGCATTACTCTCTACGTTGTATCCTTCATGGCGCGCTGCCGCCACTCAACCCGCTGAGGCTTTACGTTATGAATAAGATCCTGCTGCAATGCGACAACCTGTGCAAACGCTATCAGGAAGGCAGCGTGCAAACCGACGTGTTGCATGATGTCAGCTTCAGCATTGAAGAGGGCGAGATGATGGCGATTGTCGGCACCTCCGGTTCCGGCAAAAGTACGCTGCTGCATCTGCTTGGCGGGCTGGATACGCCGACCTCCGGCGACGTTATCTTTTCCGGTCAGTCGATGAGCCGACTCTCAGCCGCCGCGCGCGCCGATCTGCGCAACCGCGAGCTGGGCTTTATTTATCAGTTTCACCACCTGCTGCCGGATTTCACCGCGCTGGAAAACGTGGCGATGCCGCTGTTAATCGGTAAACAGAAGGCGGCGGATATTGAGCGTCAGGCGAAAGCGATGCTGCGCGCCGTCGGGCTTGAGCACCGCAGCGACCACCGCCCGTCGGAGCTCTCCGGCGGCGAGCGTCAGCGCGTAGCGATTGCCCGCGCGCTGGTCAATAAACCGCGGCTGGTGCTGGCGGATGAACCTACCGGTAACCTTGATGCCCGCAACGCCGACAGCATTTTTCAGCTGCTTGGCGAACTGAACGTGGCGCAGCGCACCGCCTTTCTGGTGGTGACCCACGACCTGCAGCTGGCAAAACGGATGAGCCGCCAGCTGGAGATGCGCGACGGGCGCCTGACCGCCGAACTCTCCCTGATGGGGGCTGAGTAATGGCTTCTCCGTTATCATTATTGATTGCCCTGCGCTTTAGCCGCGGACGGCGGCGCGGAGGGATGGTTTCGCTGATTTCAGTTATCTCGACCATCGGCATTGCGCTAGGCGTGGCGGTGCTGATCGTTGGCCTGAGCGCCATGAACGGCTTCGAGCGCGAGCTCAACAACCGCATTCTGGCGGTGGTGCCGCACGGTGAAATTGAGCCGGTGAACCAGCCGTGGAACAACTGGAACGAAGCGCTGGCGAAGGTTGAAAAGGTCAAAGGCATCGTTGCCGCGGCGCCTTACATTAACTTCACCGGGCTGGTGGAGAGCGGCAGCAACATGCGCGCCATCCAGGTAAAGGGCGTCGATCCGCAGCAGGAGAGCCGCCTCAGTTCGCTACCCAACTTTGTGCAGAACAACGCGTGGGCCAGCTTTAAAGCAGGAGAGCAGCAGGTGATCCTCGGTAAAGGCGTCGCCGATGCGCTGCACGTTAAGCAGGGCGACTGGGTGTCAATCATGATCCCCAACTCGGATGCCGACCACCAGCTGCTGCAGCCAAAGCGCGTCAGGCTCCACGTTACCGGTATTTTGCAGCTCAGCGGCCAGCTCGATCATAGTTTTGCCATGATCCCCATGCAGGATGCGCAGCAGTACCTTGAAATGGGCAGCAGCGTGACCGGTATCGCCATTAAAGTCACCGATGTGTTCCACGCGAACACCCTGGTGCGCGATGCCGGCGAAGTGACCAACAGCTACGTATACATTAAGAGTTGGATAGGCACCTATGGCTATATGTACCGCGACATCCAGATGATCCGCGCCATTATGTACCTCGCGATGGTGCTGGTGATCGGCGTGGCCTGCTTTAACATCGTCTCGACCCTGGTGATGGCGGTGAAGGATAAAAGCGGCGATATTGCGGTGCTGCGCACGCTTGGCGCAAAAGACGGGCTGATCCGCGCGATTTTCGTATGGTATGGTTTACTTGCCGGTTCGGTAGGGAGCCTGATTGGGGTGGCGATTGGCGTTATCTGCGCCTTCAAGCTGACCGCAATCATTAACGGTATTGAGAACCTGATCGGGCATAAATTCCTCTCCGGCGACATCTATTTTATTGACTTCCTGCCGTCTGAACTGCACTGGCTGGACGTCGTTTACGTGCTGGTGACGGCACTGTTGCTGAGTTTGCTGGCCAGCTGGTATCCCGCCCGCCGCGCCAGCCGCATTGACCCGGCGAGGGTGCTGAGTGGCCAGTAATTTATCGTCATGGTCGGCTTTGCTGACCAGTAAAGAGGAATTGCTGAAATGTACTATGGATTTGACATTGGCGGCAGCAAGATAGCGCTGGGCATATTTGATAAAGCGCGGCGGCTGCAGTGGGAAAAACGCGTCGCCACGCCGAAAGAGAGCTACGAAGCATTTTTGCAGGCGGTAGAAGCGCTGGTACAGGAAGCTGACCAGCGCTTTGGCTGCCAGGGCTCGGTGGGCATTGGTATTCCGGGAATGCCGGAAACTGAAGACGGCACGCTGTACGCCGCCAACGTGCCCGCCGCCAGCGGCAGGCGCCTGCGGGCCGATCTGAGCGAGCGTCTGGGGCGCGACGTGCGCCTTGATAACGACGCCAACTGTTTTGCCCTCTCCGAAGCGTGGGACGATGAATTTACGCAATATCCGCTGGTGATGGGGCTGATCCTCGGCACCGGGGTTGGCGGCGGTCTGGTGCTTAACGGTAAATCGATTACCGGGCATCGCTATATTACCGGCGAATTCGGCCATATCCGCCTGCCGGTGGATGCGCTGGAAGTGGTAGGGCGTGATTTTCCTCTGACCCGCTGCGGCTGCGGTCAGCTGGGCTGTATTGAAAACTATCTTTCCGGGCGCGGTTTCGCCTGGTTATACCAACACTTTTATCAACAATCCTTAACCTCACCCGAGATCGTCGCGCTCTGGCAACAGGGAGACGCGAAGGCGCGCGAGCACGTTGAGCGCTATCTCGATCTGCTGGCGGTGTGTCTGGGCAATATTTTAACCATTGTCGACCCCGATCTGCTGGTGCTTGGCGGAGGATTGTCTAACTTTACTGCAATAACCGAAGGGCTGGCGCAGCGCCTGCCGCGACATCTGCTTCCCGTTGCCAGCGTGCCGCGTATTGAGCGCGCGCGTCATGGCGATGCCGGAGGTATGCGCGGTGCGGCCTTCCTTCATCTGACTCAATAACGACAGAGGTAGCTATGCAGTCGCGCCGCTTACACCGATTAAGCCGATTTCGCCGCAACAAGCGCCGGTTACGAGACCGTTTGCGCCAGCGGATTTTCTTCGGCGAAGATAAGGAGACACCTGAAACGATGGAAAAACCAAGAGTCGTGGTGCTAACCGGCGCGGGCATCTCGGCGGAATCGGGAATTAAAACCTTCCGCGCCGCAGATGGTCTGTGGGAAGAGCATCAGGTGGAAGACGTGGCGACGCCGGAAGGTTTCGCCCGCGACCCGGCGCTGGTACAGGCGTTTTACAACGACCGCCGCCGCCAGCTGCAAAGCCCTGACATTGCGCCCAATGCGGCGCATCAGGCGCTGGCGCGGCTGGAAGAGGCGCTGGGCGACCATTTCCTGCTGGTGACCCAGAATATCGATAATCTACACGAACGCGCGGGTAACCGGCGGATAATACACATGCACGGCGAACTGCTGAAGGTGCGTTGCTCGTGGAGTGGGCAGGTGCTGGAGTGGACCGGCGATGTGACCACGGAGGATAAATGCCACTGCTGCCAGTTTCCCGCGCCGCTGCGCCCGCACGTGGTGTGGTTCGGCGAGATGCCGCTGGATATGGATGAAATCTACCTGGCGCTGGCCGAGTGCGATATCTTTATCGCCATCGGCACTTCCGGGCACGTTTATCCGGCGGCCGGCTTTGTCCACGAAGCGCGGCTGCAGGGCGCCCATACGGTTGAGCTAAACCTCGAACCAAGCCAGGTGGGCAGCGAATTTGCTGAAAAGCACTATGGCCTGGCAAGCGAAGAAGTACCGAGGTTTGTGGAAAAATTGCTGCATGAGGTCGCCAGGTCGACGCCACGTCTTTGATAAATCGCAATGGAAAACAGGAGCGGCTATGGATAGCCCGTTAGTGATATCTTTCATTATTTTTATTGCCGCAGTTGGGGTTGGGCTGTGGAGTCAGTATTGCCTGCCCCGTCTTTCCGATAGCCGAAATATCCTGTTTATTATTTGTTTTTTTCTCGGTATCGGATCCGCCGCTTCATGTTTGTTTCATCTGCTCTATCTGCTGTTGGTCGGCCAGAGCGCACAGGGCGATATCGCCGCGTTCGGTACGCTTATTACGATAGCAGCGCTCTGGAAGCCGCTGAACTATGTCACCGACGCCGCAAATAAACGTAAGGGAAAGCGCAAAGAGTAGGCCTCTGACGGGTCGTAAAAAAGCCGCCGCCGTAATTCACTCTCACCCAGGCTGGGGAAAGCCTGGTGACAGATTGAAAAACAGAACAACAGGATAACTAACCCTTGTAACACATCTTAGAGCCTATCCCATCAGGACTCTTTCACTGGCCATTTTGGACCTGGGCAGTGCTTGACACAATACGGAAGTATTTTGAACGCCCTTCAGGGCGGCCCGGAGGGCGAGCGTAGCGAGACAATCCTCACGTGCTGCGTGTACGTCCGGCTTCTGTGCGTTATTCGTGCGCCAATAACGCCTACCGGGATAAGCGCATACTGCCGGGCCGAAGCCCGGCAGTATGGCGAAATTAACGACCCGCTTTCAGTTTCTGATAATACTCTTCATACAGGGTGCTGGCGCTGCCGACATCGTTCTGCCATTCGCCTTTCTGAATCGTCGCGGCGTCCGGGTAGAGCGATTTATCATTGGCGACTTCCGGGCTCAGCATCTTACGCGCGGCCAGGTTTGGCGTCGGGTAGCCGATGGTTTCCGCTACCTGTTTGGCGATTTCCGGGCGCAGCAGGAAGTTGATCAGCTTCAGCGCGCCGTCGACGTTTTTGGCGTTTGCCGGAATCGACAGGCTATCCATCCAGAAGATGCCGCCTTCTTTCGGCCACACCACTTCCAGCGGCGTACCGGCCTGACGCGCGACCCACGCGGAGCCGTTCCATACCATGCCGAGGTTTACTTCGCCTTCCATATACGGGTTCGCCGGGTTATCCGAGTTGAACGCCGCCACGTTCGGCATTAGCTTTTTCAGCTCGTTATAGGCCGCCTCGATCTCTTTGGGATCGGTAGTATTGCCGGAGTAACCCAGCTTACGCAGCGCTACCTGGAACACTTCGCGCGCGTCGTCGGTGAGCAGCAGGCTGCTCTTATACTCTGGCTTCCACAGATCCGCCCAGCTGGTGACGGTTTTGGGATCGATCTCGTCGCTGTTGATGCCAATGGCCGTCGCGCCCCAGATGTACGGAATCGAGTAGTCGTTGTTCGGGTCGAAGGGTTTGTTGAGCATTTCAGGGTCAAGATTGCCGAAGTTGCTCAGCTTGCTCTTATCGATCTTCTGCAGCATGCCCTCTTTGCGCATTTTGTCGACGAAGTAGGTGGACGGCACCACCAGGTCGTAGGCGCCGTCTTTATAGGTTTTGAGCTTGGCGTACATGGTTTCATTCGATTCGTAGGTCGAATAGATAACCTTGATGCCGGTCTCTTTGGTGAACTGCTCCAGCAGTCCCGGCGGGACATACTCGGTCCAGTTGTAGAAATAGAGCGTTTTGCTATCGTCCGCATGCGCGGCGCTCATCCCGACTGCCAGAGCGCCCGCAGCGAGCAGGTGGCGTGACCATTTTTTCATTTTAACGTCCCCTGAGTTTTATCACGTGCAATTAACTGGCTGGCAATAACCATCACCAGCGACAGAACCAACAGAATGGTCGCCAGCGCGTTAACCTCTGGCGATACCCCCACTTTAACCATCGAATAAATCTTCAGCGGCAGGATCTCATAGCCCGGCCCGGTGACGAATGAAGAAACCACCACATCATCCATCGACAGGGTAAAGCTCAGCAGCCACCCCGCGGCCACCGCGGGCAGCGCCAGCGGTAAAATGATTTTTCGCAGAATGGTCAGTTCGCTGGCGCCGAGATCTTTTGCGGCTTCCAGCATGCGTACATCGAAGCCTTTCAGGCGCGAAAACACCGTGACCACCACGAAGGGGAGGCAGAAAGTGATATGCGAAAACAGCAGCGACCAGAATCCCAGCTGAATGCCGATCAGCATAAATAGTACCAGCAGCGAAATCGCCATCACGATATCCGGCGACATCATCACCACGAACAGCATCCCGCTGACGAACGGCTTGCCGCGAAAGCGATAGCGGTAGAGCGCTACGGCGGTCAGCGAGCCGATAAGGGTGGCGAAGGTGGCCGACAGCACCGCCATGGTCAGCGAGTGCTGCGCCGCCTGCAGCAGGCTGTCGTTATTCATCAGCAGGCTATACCAGTTGGTGGTGAAACCCTGCCAGTTGATGCCAAAGCGCGAACTGTTAAACGAATTCACGATCAGAATAATAATGGGGATGTAGAGATACGCGTAAATGGCGGTCATAAAGCCGCCGCGCAGCAGTCGACCAATCATTCCAGCTCCACCTTTTTATTCAGTAAGCGCGCCGCGCGCCAGTAAATCAGCAGCATCAGGCCCATCACCAGCGTCAGCGTGATGCTGGTCGCCGCGCCGAACGGCCAGTCGCGAATGTTGAGGAACTGGCTCTTAATCACGTTGCCGATCAGCAGGTTCTTCGCGCCGCCCATCAGGTCGGAAACGTAGAACAGCCCCATCGCCGGAAGCATCACCAGCAGGCAGCCGGCGATAATGCCCGGCATAGTCAGCGGAATGATGATGCGGATAAAGGTTTGCAGCTTACTGGCGCCAAGATCTCTCGCCGCTTCCAGCAGCGGGCGGTCGAGCTTCTCGATGCTGGAGTAGAGCGGCATCACCATAAACGGCAGCAGAATATAGACCAGGCCGATAATGACCGCCGAGGGGGTGTACATGATGCGCAGCGGCGTATCGATGACCCCCAGCCACAGCAAAAATTCGTTGAGGTAGCCCTTGGTGCTGAGGAAAATCTTCAGCCCGTAGATACGAATCAGCGAATTGGTCCAGAACGGCACGATCAGCAGAAACAGCATCAGCGGGCGCACTTTCTCCGGCAGCCTTGCCAGGAACCAGGCGAAAGGGTAGCCGAGCGCCAGGCAGGCCAGCGTCGCCAGCAGCGCCATATTCAACGAATGCAACAGCACGTCGTAGTAGAGCGGGTCGAGCAGGCGCGCGTAGTTATCCAGCGTAAAGACCAGCTTAACGAAGTTGGTATCGTCGCGGGTCAGGAAGCTGGTAGCGATGATCATCAGGTTGGGCAAAAAGACGAACAGCACAAGCCAGCCCACGATGGTGGCGATCACCACATTCTGGAATTTACTTGTGTTCTTCATCGGCCAGCACAACCTCCCAGCTTTCTACCCAGTTAATGGCCATTTTCTGGTCGAGAGAGTGGTCAAAATCAGGATCGTCTTCATTAAAGAATTCGCTGACCATGACCATTTTGCCGTTTTCCAGTTCAACCACCGATTCCAGCGTCATGCCTTTATAGTTGCGTTCGCGGATATAGCCTATCAAGCCATCGGCATCGTTACTGTGGTGGATCTCATCCACGCGCAGATCTTCCGGACGCAGCAGAACGTTAAGCCGCTGGCCTTTTTCAACGGCGAAGCTGACGTAAATATTGCATTCGCGGCCTTCGACGCTGGCGCGCACCCGCTGCTCGTCGATCCGCTCGATGACTGTGGCATCGAAGATGTTGATTTCGCCGATAAAGCTGGCGACAAACAGGTTTTTTGGCTCTTCGTAGATCTCGCGCGGCGTGCCGTCCTGCTCAATTTTACCCTCGCGCATGACCACGATGCGGTCGGACATGGTCAGCGCCTCCTCCTGATCGTGGGTCACGAAGACGAAGGTGATACCGAGCTTACGCTGAAGCGCCTTCAGCTCATTCTGCATCTGCTTGCGCAGTTTATAATCAAGTGCGGAGAGAGATTCATCAAGCAGCAGCAGGCGCGGTTTGTTGACTACCGCGCGGGCGATGGCGACGCGCTGCTGCTGGCCGCCGGAGAGCTGATGCGGTTTACGCTGGGCAAACGCGTCAAGCTGCACCATACGCAGGGCGTCGTGGACGCGGGGGGTAATTTCCGCGGCCGGGGTTTTCTGCATACGCAGGCCAAAGGCGACGTTTTCAAACACCGTCATGTGCGGAAACAGCGCATAGCTTTGAAAGACGGTGTTAACGTGGCGGTTTTCCGCCGGGATATGGGTGATATCGTGATCTTCGAGATGGATTCGGCCGCTATCGACGCTTTCCAGGCCGGCGATAAGACGAAGAACGGTTGTTTTACCGCAGCCGGAGGGGCCAAGCAGGGTGAGAAACTCACCGTTGTTGATGGTCAGATTGAGGTCGGATATTACCGTTTTACCATCAAAGCTTTTGCGAATTCCCGCCAGCTGAACCAGCGGAGAACGCGAACGCGGTTGTGTATTCAATTTTTGACTCTGTCCCATGTAGGCGCAGCGGAAAGCTTACCGATGCGGGGTTTGTGGTTAACCACCTTTGGTTTGACACATAAAATAATAAGGCCGAGCATTCTACGGCAAACGATTGTAATCGCCAATGATTGATGCGCTATGATGAGCTACCTTTACAACATTATCGTGCGAAATGGATTAAATTCTCATTTGCCGGGCTAAAAATGACCTGACGCAATATTTGTCTTTTCCGGCTTATCAATAATGTTGTCACAAAAGAAGAGGGTGGCTACATGGATAAATTGCTTGAGCGTTTTTTGCAGTACGTTTCTTTAGACACGCAGTCGAAGCCTGGCGTGCGTCAGGTACCGAGCACGGAAGGTCAGTGGAAGCTGTTACGTCTGCTTCAGGCGCAGCTGCAAGAAATGGGACTGGTGAACGTGACGCTGAGTGAGAAAGGGACGGTCATGGGCACCCTGGCGGCTAACGTTGAGGGTGATATTCCGGCCGTTGGTTTTATTTCCCATGTCGATACGTCGCCTGACTTCAGCGGTAAGAATGTTAATCCGCAGATCGTCGAAAACTACCGCGGCGGTGATATCGCTCTCGGTATTGGCGACGAGGTTCTCTCCCCGGTGATGTTCCCGGTACTGCACCAGCTGCTCGGGCAGACGCTGATTACCACCGATGGCAAAACGCTGCTCGGCGCGGATGACAAAGCGGGCATCGCGGAGATCATGACCGCGCTGGCGACGCTAAAAGCGAAGAATATTCCCCACGGCGATATCCGCGTCGCCTTTACGCCGGATGAAGAGGTGGGTAAAGGGGCGAAGCATTTTGATGTCGCGGCATTCGATGCGCGCTGGGCTTACACCGTCGACGGCGGCGGCGTGGGTGAACTGGAGTTCGAGAACTTTAACGCCGCCTCGGTGACGATTAAGATCGTGGGTAATAACGTTCATCCCGGCACGGCGAAAGGGGTGATGGTGAACGCCCTATCGCTGGCGGCGCGCATTCATGCCGAGGTGCCAGCGGACGAAGCGCCCGAGACCACCGAAGGCTACGAAGGTTTCTACCATCTGGCCAGCATCAAAGGCACCGTCGATCGGGCAGATATGCACTACATCATCCGCGATTTTGACCGGAAGCAGTTTGAGGCCCGCAAGCGCAAGATGATGGAGATCGCCAAAAAGGTCGGCAAGGGGCTTCATCCGGATTGCTATATCGAGCTGGTCATTGAGGACAGCTATTACAATATGCATGAGAAGGTGATGGCGCACCCGCACGTGGTCGATATCGCCCGCCAGGCGATGGTGGATTGCGATATTGAACCGCAGTTAAAGCCGATTCGCGGCGGTACCGACGGCGCGCAGCTCTCGTTTATGGGCCTGCCGTGCCCGAACCTGTTTACCGGCGGCTATAACTACCACGGGAAGCATGAGTTTGTGACGCTTGAAGGCATGGAGAAGGCGGTGCAGGTGATTGTACGCATTGCCGAGCTGACGGCGAAACGCGGCGCATAAAGGTTCTATAAGCTACGGCCCGGTGAGGTGGTGAAACTGACGGTGCGGTAGGCAAATGTAGAATGCCATCCCATAGGCCCGGTGAGGCGCCAGCCGCCACCGGGCGAAATAGTCGGGGTTGTGTTCTAAAAGGTCCGTATTAGGCGAAGAGGAGGGAGCCTCTGATGTCGAATTATCGCCGCAGCGTTATTCCCGGCGGCACCTGGTTCTTCACTGTTAATCTACAAAATAGACAAAGCGATCTTCTTATTCGTCATATTGAGCGACTCCGCGCTGCGACGATCTTCACTAAACGCAAAAAGCCTTTTCTGATTCAGGCGTGGGTTATTTTACCCGAACAGATGCACTGTATCTGGACGTTGCCGGAGGGGGATAGCGATTATTCGGGACGCTGGCGGGATATTAAAAAAACGTTCTCCCGCGATTTGGCGATACGCCAGGTCTGGCAGCCGCGTTTTTGGGAACATGCGATCCGTAACGAAGATGATTATCGTCGGCATGTGGATTACGTTTATATTAACCCGGTGAAACATGGCTACGTGAAGAACGTTATTGACTGGCCGTATTCAACGTTTCACCGCGATGTTCGCGCGGGGTTGTATCCCCCGGATTGGGCTGGGAATGTTGCCGATTTTGACGCCGGCGAGCGTAGATAAAACGCCGGGTGGCGGCTGGCGCCTTACCCGGCCTACCGACCCGGTCATCTATCCCACCAGTTCGTTAAATCATCAGCCGCCACCGGGCGAAACAGACGGCGCGGAAGGTTAATCCACGGCACAACCCCGTAGGCCCGGTAAGGCGTCAGCCGCCACCGGGCGAAACAGACGGCGCGGAAGGTTAATCCACGGCACACCCCGTAGGCCCGGTAAGGCGCCAGCCGCCACCGGGCAAACAGATGGCTCAGTCCTCAAAGAACCAGTAGCCGCTGTTGACTAGCGCGGCCAGCAGGGCGAGGAAGGAGGGATCTTCCAGCGCATCGCCGAGATGCTCTGCGTTTAGCGTCAGATGAGTCGCCAGGGCATCCAGCGCCGGCCGGTGCGGTGAGTTGATTTTCTCGCCGTTGACGAATACCTCGCCATCAATCCGCAGCACGCGCAGACCGCCGAGCCGCGACAGCTTGTCCCCCTGCTGCAGCGCATCGTAAATTTCATCCGGCTGATACGGCGGCTCCGGCGGCGCGACATCCAGTTCGTGGCGGGACTGGGTGATAAACTCGCCAAACCACTGCTTAAAGTGCTCCGGCTGGTTAATCAGCCCCAGCATCATCTCGCGCAGACGATCCAGTTCAACCGGCAAAATGTCGGCAGGATGGTCGCGAGACGGTACGTCCGGATCGGCGTAGCGCTGGCTGCCCAGTTCGCGCTGCAAAACGTAATCGGCAAAGCCGCTGAACAGCTCACGGGCATTTGGCGCGCGATAGCCGACCGAATAGTTAAGCGAATTTTCCAGCGAGTAGCCTTCATGCGGGAATCCCGGCGGAATATACAGAATATCGCCCGGCTCCATCTCTTCATCAATAATGGCTTCAAACGGATCGACCTGCAGCAGGTCCGGATGCGGACAGTGCTGTTTCATCGGCACTTTTTCGCCCACGCGCCAGCGGCGGCGGCCGGTCCCCTGAATGATGAACACATCGTACTGGTCGAGATGCGGACCGACGCCGCCGCCCGGGACGGAAAACGAGATCATCAGATCGTCGATGCGCCAGTCGGGCAGAGCGCGGAACGGATGCATCAGCGCCGCCGTTGGCTGGTGCCAGTTATTAACCGCCTGTACCAGCAGCGACCAGTTATTCTCGCTCAGGTGATCGTAGCTCTCGAAGGGGCCGTGGCTAACCTGCCATTTACCGTCCTGATGACTGACCAGGCGGCTATCGACTTCGCTCTCCATCGCCAGTCCGGCCAGCTCGTCCGGGCTTAACGGATCGACGAAATTAGCAAAGCCCCGTTTTAGCACTACAGGGCGTTTTTGCCAGTAGCGTTCGATAAAGTCGGGCCAGTTAAGCGTTAATTGATAATCCATATTTATATTCCACAGCAGGTGTCTGATAGGGATTATAACGGATGCGGCACCAGCATGATGCAGGCGCCGTTAAAAAACCGACTGTTTTAGCTCTCTTTATCTTCGAGGGTCTGACGGCCAAAAATCACTTCCATGCAGGCGCCGCCGAGAAGGCTGTCCTCGGCCAGGATACGGCCGTCGTACTGGGCAACGATATCGCGGGCAACCGAGAGGCCCACGCCCTGCCCGGGGCGCAGCGTATCGGCGCGCTGGCCGCGATCGAACACCGCGCTGCGCATCGTTGCCGGGATCCCCGGGCCATCATCTTCAACCAAAATATGCAGATGATTGTCGTTGGTCTGACGAACGGAGACTTCCACAAACTCCAGGCAATATTTGCAGGCGTTATCGAGAACGTTGCCCATGACTTCCATAAAATCGTTCTTTTCGCCGACAAAGCTAATTTCCGGCGAGATATCCAGGGTAATGTTCACGCCTTTGCGCTGATAGACTTTGTTCAGCGCCGAGGTCAGGCTGTCGAGCAGCGGAGCGATGGGGTGCAGTTCGCGGCTGAGCAGCGAACCGCCGCTGCGCATGCTGGCGCGATGCAGATAGTAGCCAATCTGCTGCGAGATGCGGCTAATCTGCTCCAGCATCACCGGTTCTGCTTCGTTGACGCTCAGCTTCTCGCCGCGCATGGAACGCAGCGTGCTCTGCATCACCGCGAGAGGGGTTTTCAGGCTGTGGGTGAGGTCGGTCAGCGTCGTGCGGTATTTATCATAGCGTTCGCGTTCGCTTTTCAGCAGGCGGTTGAGATTGCTGACCAGCCGCGTAAGCTCCCGGGTGGTGTTCGGGTTGAGCATCTCGCGGTGATGCTCCTCCAGTTCGCGCACCTCTTTGGCCAGCGATTCGATAGGGCGCAGGCTCCACCACGCCGCGACCCACAATAGCGGGATCACCAGCAGCAGGTTGGCTGCCAGGACGTAAATAAACCAGCTCCACACCATATAGGAGCGCTTCAGCTCCACCGGAATGGTGTCGACAACCACGATACTGAGCTGCGGCATGGTGCTGGTGGCCGGATAGATGTTGATCGCCACCGAGTGGGTCATCTCGGAGCCGTCGTCCTCTTCCCGGATGGCGTCCAGCTGTTGCTGAATCTCATGATTGTTGTGCTGCAGCATACTGCTGCTGTCTACGTCGGCCTCAATCTCATGAAAGCCGTTATTTTTGAGCCAGTCAGGTTGAATACGCTTGACGAGCCACGGAACATCGCGCTGCGCCCACAACAGCTGGCCGTGAGCGTCGTAAATCAGCGTTACCGTGGGGCTCTGCATATTGAGGTTATCGGGAATATCAACTTCGATGGTGTTGTTTTCCCACTTCGCCAGCATATAGAACAGGTTGCTCTCGCCGCGCAGCAGGCGGAAGGTGGTTTTATCGAAGCTAACGCTATATCCCACCAGCGCGACCATGCCATAGGAAAGCGATAGCACCAGCACCACGGCGGCCGTTGCCAGCAGAAAGCGGACGCGCAACGACAGCGGCAGAATATGCCGCAGTAGCCCTTTCATCCGCGCAGTTCGAACAGATAGCCCTGGCCGCGCACGGTGGTAATCACATCCTGCGGATACTCAGCCTGTATTTTTTTGCGCAGTCGTCCCATCAGCACATCGATAGTATGGCTTTCGCGCAGCTCGGCGTCGGGATAGAGCTGCAGCATCAGCGAATCTTTGCTGACCACTTTGCCCCGGTTGCGGATCAGGGTTTCCATAATGGTGTATTCAAATGCCGTCAGCTTGATGGGCTGGTCGTTGACCGACAGCTCGCGACGCGATAAATCCACCTGGAAAGGCGGTATGGAGATGACCTGTGACGCCAGGCCGCTGTTACGCCGCAGCAGCGCCTGCATGCGGGCCGCGACCTCTTCGATATGGAACGGCTTAGTGACGTAATCATCCGCGCCGGCGCTCAGCACCTCGACTTTATCCTGCCAGCCTTCGCGCGCGGTCAGCACCAGCACCGGCACCGACACGTCGTGGCTGCGCCAGCGACGAATCAGCGAAAGGCCGTCTTCATCCGGCAGGCCAAGGTCGACGATGGCGATGTCCGGAACATGTTCACCCAGATAGTAATCCGCTTCCTTTGCGTCTTCCGCCGCATCGACCTGATGTCCCAGCTCCTGCAGCTGAACTTTCAGGTGATGGCGCAGGAGAGCGTTATCCTCAACCACGAGTACGCGCATGCCCGTTCTCCATTTTATTTATGATTTGAATAGTTTAGCGCTTATTATACACCTTTAACATAAACAGCTGTTAAATAAAGAATTTTATTTGATTTTTTGTACCTCAGTCTCGTGAGGCATCAGGACGAGTCCGTCTTCGGCCGCGGGCGACATCATGGGAACCGGGCGCAGCGTACGTTTATCGATCAGGACGGAATGGGGTTCGTCAGGGGCAAACAGATGCTGCTCTCCCCACTGGCGTAGCGCAACCACCACAGGGAACAAACGCTCCCCCTTTGCCGTCAGTACGTATTCCTGATAAGCCGTGCCGTCCGAGGCGGCTTGCGTCGTGAGGATACCTGAATTTACCAGTTTGTGCAGACGGTCAGAGAGAATATTACGCGCCATACCGAGGCTTCGCTGGAAATCGCTAAAGCGGCGCATACCATCGAAGGCGTCGCGCACAATCAACAAGGACCAGCGATCGCCGATAATATCCACGCTTCGGGCGACGGGGCAGGTTTCGTTTTTCATTTTTTCACGCGCAGGCATGGGCTCTCCAAACGGTCGGGTAAAGTAGTTGCATTTTAAAACTCCCTGTTCTAGCCTACAACTAGTTTTATTTTGAAACTAGATTATTAAGGCTGGAATCATGAAAGCGTCAATGTTATCCCCATCGCTAATAGACCCGGAAACGGTTATGCCGCGTAGCCTGGTGTGGCTGTTTGCTCTCGCCAGCGGGTTGAGCGTGGCGAACGTTTATTACGCACAACCGCTGCTCGACGCGCTGGCGCGAGATTTCGCCATCAGCGACGCCGCGATTGGCGGGGTGATTGCGGCGACTCAGATTGGCTGCGCGATGGCGTTGCTCTTGCTGGTACCGCTGGGCGACAGAGTCAATCGCCGCCGCCTGATAGCGACGCAGGTTTTTCTGTTGATCGCTGCGCTGACGGCGGTGAGTCTGGCGTCCACCACCGTGATGCTGTTGGGCGGCATGCTTGCCGTTGGCCTGCTGGGTACCGCAATGACCCAGGGGTTGATCGCCTATGCCGCCAGCGCCGCTTCGCCCCATGAACAGGGACGCGTGGTGGGCGCCGCGCAGAGCGGAGTCTTTATCGGGCTGCTGCTGGCGCGGGTATTTTCAGGGGGCGTAAGCGATCTCTTCGGCTGGCGCGGGGTATACATCTTTGCCGCTTTACTGATGCTGGGCATTGCGCTGCCGCTGTGGCGTCGGCTGCCGGTGTTAGCGGTAGCGTCGACCCCCCTGAGCTACCCGTGCCTGTTGGCATCGATGCTGACTCTGCTGCGTCAGGAAAAAGTGCTTCAGGTGCGCGGCGTGCTGGCGTTACTGATGTTTGCCGCCTTCAATATCTTCTGGAGCGCGCTGGTTTTGCCCTTGAGCGCTCCGCCCTTCGGCTTTTCGCATACGGAGATCGGCGCCCTGGGCCTGGTGGGGGCTATCGGCGCCCTGGCGGCGGGGCGAGCCGGTAAATGGGCCGATCGCGGATACGGGCAGCGCACCAGCGCCGTGGCCCTGGTCATGTTGCTGGTGGCCTGGTGGCCATTATCGCTGATGGCATGGTCGCCAGCGGCGCTGTTGGCTGGCATTGTGCTGCTGGATCTCGGCGGTCAGGCGCTGCATGTCACTAATCAAAGCATGATTTTCCGTACCCGACCCGAAGCGCACAGCAGGCTGGTCGGTCTGTATATGCTGTTTTATGCGCTTGGCAGCGGTTTGGGGGCGGTTAGTACGACCGCGGTATATGCGCGCGCGGGATGGCAGGGCGTTTGCCTGCTGGGGGCATCGGTCAGTCTGCTGGCGCTGCTGTTCTGGTTGATGACTCGGGGCGTGATGACCAACCATAACGGTGGTGAAGGGTAGCGGAGAACGAGCGGCGATGTTAATTTTTTGTGTAATATAGCGGAATAGCGGATGTCGTTTTTAATGGCGCGCGGGAGCGTAAATCACATGCCACAACAGAAACGTGCGGATTGGGTCCGCCTGGCCCAGTCGCCCGCGCATATTGAGCGTATCGAAGCCTTTTTCGGCGGCCACGGTTATGAGCCTCACCGGCATGATACTTACGCCATTGGCCAGACGCTCTCCGGCGTGCAGCGCTTTCACTATCGCGGCGGCCTCCAGCACAGCCTCCCCGGTGGGACGATGGTTTTGCACCCCGATGAAGTCCATGACGGCGAGGCAGGGACCGAGGAGGGGTTTCGCTACCGGATGGTGTACATTGAGCCCGCGCTGATTCAAAAGATCCTTGGCGGTAGGCCGTTGCCCTTTATCCCCGGGGGAATATCCAGCGATCCGCGCTTGCTGCACGCCGCGCTGCCGTTGCTGAAAGACGTCAATGCCCACTTCGCGCCTCTGGAGGAGGAGGACGCGCTGTACGATCTGGCGCAGACCCTGGCCGCCGTCGGCGGCCAGCGCTTTCGACGCCGGGCCTTCGATTACCCCGCTGCGGAAAGGGCCCGGGAGTATATCCACGCCTGTTTTGCGCAGAACATCACCCTCGACACTCTGGCGAACGTCAGCGGCAGAGACCGCTGGAGCCTGAGCCGCGATTTCAGGGCGCTGTTTGGCGCCAGCCCCTGGCGTTATGTGATGATGAGGCGCCTCGAATTTTGCCGCCAGCGGATGCTGGCAGGGGATAATCTGGCGGATATCGCAGCCCACGCGGGCTTTGCCGATCAAAGCCATATGACGCGCCAGTTCATCAGCCGCTTTGGCCTCTCTCCCGGCCGCTGGCTGAAGTTTGTCCGCCCCTGACGCGCCGCAAGTTGCACAATCGTTCAATCTCTGCGGTAGGGAGTTATCTATGCTGACAGCCTTTATCACAAGGAGTCAGCTCATGTATCAATCGATTAATATTGCTCAGAAATTCACTCTCTTTACCGAGCAATGGCAGCCGAAGGTGGTGGCCGAAATGAATGATTATCAGTTCAAGGTGGTCAGGATCCTCGGCGACTTTATCTGGCATAGCCATCCGGAAACGGATGAAACCCTGATTGTGCTGGAGGGCGTGCTGCGTCTGGATTTTCGCGATAAGCATCTGTTGCTCCAGGCCGGCGAAATGATCGTGGTGCCTCGGGGCGTTGAGCATAAAACCTCGGCGGAAACCGAAACCAAACTTATGCTGATCGAGCCGCGCGGCGTCCTGAATACCGGGCATGAGGGCGGAGATCGGACCGCGGTGAACGACGTCTGGATTTAACGATCGCGGGGGCAGGGAAACCCTCTTCCCAGAGCGGAAAGAGGGTGGAAAGGTTTACTTCAGTTCATCAACCATGGTGGTCGCGCGGCCGATGTAGTTGGCCGGGGTCATCGCCTTCAGGCGAACTTTTTCATCTTCCGGCAGCGGCAGGCTATCGATGAATTGCTGCATTCCTTGCGCGTCGACGCGCTTGCCGCGGGTCAGCTCTTTGAGCTTCTCGTAAGGTTTCTCGATGCCGTAGCGGCGCATCACGGTCTGGATCGGCTCGGCAAGAACTTCCCAGTTGTGGTCCAGCTCATCCAGCAGACGATCCTGGTTCAGTTCGAGTTTGCTTATGCCTTTGAGCGTGGATTGATAAGCGATCAGCGCGTAGCCGATACCCACGCCGAGGTTACGCAGGACGGTGGAGTCGGTCAGGTCGCGCTGCCAGCGGGAAACCGGTAGTTTGCATGCCAGATGCTGCATCACCGCATTAGCCAGACCGAGGTTGCCTTCGGAGTTCTCGAAGTCGATCGGGTTCACTTTATGCGGCATGGTGGAAGATCCGATTTCGCCGGCAATCGTTTTCTGCTTGAAATGGTTGAGCGCGATATAGCCCCAGACGTCACGATCGAAATCAATCAGGATAGTGTTAAAGCGCGCGACGCAGTCGAACAGTTCGGCGATATAGTCGTGGGGTTCAATCTGGGTGGTGTACGGGTTCCACTGGATACCCAGCGAGGTGACGAACTCTTCGCTGAACTGGTGCCAGTCGACTTCCGGGTAGGCGGCGATGTGGGCGTTATAGTTACCCACCGCGCCGTTGATTTTGCCAAGGATTTCAATCTGATTCAGCTGACGATACTGGCGCTCCATACGGTAAGCGACGTTCGCCATCTCTTTCCCCATGGTGGATGGCGTGGCCGGCTGGCCGTGAGTGCGGGAAAGCAGCGGGATATCGCGATATTGCACCGCCAGGTCTTTCACCGCGTCGATCAGCTTGCGCCAGTAGGGCAGGATCACTTCGTCGCGAGCGGTTTTTAGCATCAGCGCGTGGGACAGATTGTTGATGTCCTCGGAGGTGCAGGCAAAGTGGATAAACTCGGAGACCGCGTGCAGTTCAGCGACATCGGCGACTTTTTCCTTAAGGAAATACTCAACCGCTTTGACGTCGTGGTTGGTGGTGCGCTCGATGGTTTTGATGCGCTCTGCATCTTCTACGCTGAAATCAGCGACGATTTTATCAAGGTAACCGTTTGCGTCGGCAGCAAAAGCAGGAACTTCCTTGATCGCTGCGTGCGCGGCCAGTTTTTGCAACCAACGCACTTCTACCTGAACGCGGAATTTCAGCAAACCGAATTCGCTGAAGATACCGCGCAGCGCGCTGACTTTGTCGCCGTAGCGGCCGTCGACTGGGGAAACGGCGGTCAGTGAGGATAATTCCATAGATCACAACTCCGGGGTTAAATGAGCAAGAATTTGTTTTGCCTGGTTAACCAGACGATGACGAGAAAACATCAGCTGCAGGCGCCCGCCGCCGACCTGGTGCCAGAGCACCGCGGAGCGAATTCCGGCCAGCAGGGCAGAGCGAACCTTCGCCTGAACCTGAGGGCTTTGCAGCACGGCGGGAGAGCCGGTCACCTGAATCCGCGGGCCCAGCGGGCTAATGACATCAACATAGATGCCGGCCATCGCGCTGAGCAGCGTCTCGGATTGCAGATCGAAATGTTCAAGCTGACGGCGCAGGCCACCGATACGGTTGCCGAGGGTATCCATGGCCCCCTTGCTGGCGGCAAGCTTACGCTCCAGCACCATCAGGCTTAAAGTATAGCGGGTAAGTTCGGCGTTCAGCCCCTGGCGGCTGCTGGTATTCAGCACGCCAATAAGGGTCTCCAGCCCGAGGCGAAGATTGGCTTCGCTACCACCGAACACCGCCAGCGTTGAATCCGGATCGAGGTCGATGATGCTGTTCAGCGACACATGCAGAGCATCGCTATCGCAGTGCCCCTGGTGCGCCAGTTCCTGAACCAGACGCGCGGCCTGGCAAACGCCGGCCAGCGCCAGCGTAATGTCATAATAATTCTTCGCCACACATTCTCCTTATAAACCGCCAAATGCCCGAGCGGCGCATTCAGCGGCTGAAATGTCTGTCAAGCCGGCAGCGGCAAGCGCTGTTCGATAATCCCGCCGCCGAGGCAGACTTCGCCGCGGTAGAAGACCGCAGACTGGCCCGGCGTCACGGCGGCAACCGGCTCATCAAAGATGACTTCAATGCGGTCGTCATCCAGCGCTTTAACGCTGCAGGGGATATCGGTCTGACGGTAGCGGGTTTTCACCGTGCAGCGCAGCGTGCCCGTAACCGGCTCGCGATCGACCCAGTGCAGCTGTTGGGCAATCAGCCCAACGGACATCAGACGCGGATGGTCGTGGCCCTGGGCGACAACCAGAATATTGTTTTCGACGTCTTTGTCGACCACGTACCACGGGTCTTCGCCGCCGTCTTTGATACCGCCGATGCCAAGGCCTTTACGCTGCCCAAGGGTGTGGTACATCAGGCCCTGATGCTCGCCAACTTCGTCGCCGTCAACGCTGATAATTTTTCCCGGCTGAGCGGGCAGGTAGCGGCCAAGGAACTCACGGAATTTGCGTTCGCCGATAAAACAGATACCGGTCGAGTCTTTTTTCTTCGCGGTAATGAGATCCAACTCTTCGGCGATTTTACGCACCTGCGGCTTTTCCAGCTCCCCCACCGGGAACAGGCTTTGCGCGATCTGTTCGTGGCTTAGGGTATAAAGGAAGTAGCTCTGGTCTTTGTTACCGTCGAGGCCGCGCAGCAGCTGGCTCTTGCCGTTAACGTCGGCGCGGCGCACGTAGTGTCCGGTAGCGATGTAGTCGGCGCCGAGGTCTTCTGCGGCAAATTCGAGGAAAGCTTTAAATTTAATTTCTTTGTTACACAGAATATCCGGGTTCGGCGTGCGTCCGGCTTTGTATTCTTCAAGGAACAGTTCGAATACGTTGTCCCAGTATTCTGCGGCAAAGTTAACGGTATGAAGTTCAATTCCCAGCTTATCGCAAACGGCCTGCGCGTCGGCAAGATCCGCCGCTGCGGTGCAGTATTCCTCGCCGTCGTCTTCTTCCCAGTTCTTCATGAACAGGCCTTCCACCTTATACCCTTGCTGGAGCAGCAGGTAGGCGGAAACTGAGGAATCAACCCCGCCGGACATGCCGACGATCACTTTTTTCTGGCTTTCTGACATTGGAATACTCATTACATTGAACTTCGAGGCGGCGTATTCTAGCACGCGTCCTCGGTTGAGGCACCCCCTGTAAACGGCCAGTTAAATTCACCGATGAGCGACAGCGGGTAGCGCGGATCCTGCTGATAGCTGCGAATGCTCTCAGCAACCAGTTGAGAACGCAGGTTTGTTGCGTTAAGAATTTCCTCAGCGCTAAGCCACAGGCAGCGATCGATATCGCTATCATGGGGCTCGGTGGCGCACGTATCGTTAAGCTCGATAGTAAAGAGGAAGCGCAAAAATGGGGTGCGATCCGGGGCTATCCACTGATGCAGGCGAAGAAAGTGCTGCGGCGTGGCGCGAATGCCGGTCTCTTCCCAGAGCTCGCGCTCTGCGGCCTGAACCAGCGTTTCATCGGCTTCGAGGTGGCCCGCAGGCTGGTTCCACAGCGCTTTTCCGTTGATCGTCTCTTCAACAACGAGGAATTTGCCTTTCGCGTGAACCACGCAGGCGACGGTGACGTGCGGTTTAAACATTGATTTTCCTTAGGCTACTGTTAATCAATTTTGCGCCATTCGCCGTTGGCCAGGCCATCCAGCGTATAGCCGCCCATCGCGTAGCGAATCAGACGTAGCGTCGGAAAGCCGACGTGGGCGGTCATCCGCCGCACCTGGCGGTTGCGTCCTTCATAGAGGGTGATTTTAAGCCAGCTGGTAGGGATGGATTTGCGCTCGCGAATGGGCGGATTTCGCGGCCATAGCCACTCTGGCTCCGCCACCCGCTCGACTCCCGCAGGCAGGGTGGGGCCGTCATTCAGCGTGACGCCGTCGCGAAGGGCGGCCAGCGCGTCCGCCGTGGGTTCGCCTTCCACCTGGACAAAATAAATCTTTCCGGTGCGCTTGCCCGGCTGGGTGAGGGCCGCCTGCAGCGCGCCGTCGTTAGTCAGCACCAGCAGGCCTTCGCTATCGCGGTCCAGCCGACCGGCAGCGTAGACGCCGGCAACCGGAATAAAATCTTTAAGCGTGCTGCGTCCGGCTTCATCGGTAAATTGCGGCAATACATCATATGGTTTATTGAACAAGATCACAGTTTTTGGCTGGCGTTCTTTGCGTTGTCTGGTGACTTGTTGCGTGCTGAATCGCTCAACGCGATGTTTTCTAAAAGAAGTTTTTTGCATGGTATTTTCAGACTCAATCAATTGCCGCATTATAGCCTAATTACGAATGCCTTTCATGGACGCAAACATTCAGGTAGTATTGACATGCTCATTACAACTTATTAACAAAAAGGTTGCTCAAACCGATTCGCATTACAGGAAGGCGACACGGACGCGAAATCTCCGGTTAGCGGGATATTCCGATGACGGGAGTGGGCGAATAAAGCCAACGCCCGGCTAGCGTGAAGAGGGAAGAGCAGAACCAGAAGCGCTCGAAGGAGAGGTTAATGGAAAGCAAAGTAGTAGTTCCGGCGGAAGGTCAAAAAATCACCCTGCAAAACGGCAAGCTGAACGTCCCTAATAACCCGATTATCCCGTTCATCGAAGGCGATGGTATCGGCGTTGACGTGACTCCGGCGATGCTGAAAGTGGTTGATGCTGCCGTCGAGAAAGCCTATAAGGGCGAGCGTAAAATTTCCTGGATGGAAGTTTACACCGGTGAAAAATCGACCCAGGTTTATGGCCAGGATGTCTGGCTGCCTGCCGAAACTCTTGATCTGATTCGTGAATATCGTGTTGCTATCAAAGGCCCTCTGACCACGCCAGTCGGCGGCGGTATCCGTTCTCTGAACGTTGCCCTGCGTCAGGAACTGGACCTCTACGTTTGCCTGCGCCCGGTTCGTTATTATCAGGGTACTCCGAGCCCGGTTAAACATCCTGAACTGACCGATATGGTTATCTTCCGCGAAAACTCCGAAGACATCTACGCCGGTATCGAGTGGAAAGCCGATTCTGCCGAAGCGGATAAAGTGATCAAATTCCTGCGCGATGAAATGGGCGTGAAGAAAATTCGCTTCCCGGAACATTGCGGTATCGGCATCAAGCCGTGCTCTGAAGAAGGTACCAAACGCCTGGTTCGCGCCGCCATTGAATACGCCATCACCAACGATCGCGATTCACTAACCCTGGTGCACAAAGGCAACATCATGAAATTCACCGAAGGCGCATTCAAAGACTGGGGCTACCAGCTGGCACGCGAAGAGTTCGGCGGTGAGCTGATTGACGGCGGCCCGTGGCTGAAGATCAAAAACCCGAACACCGGGAAAGAGATCGTCGTGAAAGACGTTATCGCCGACGCCTTCCTGCAGCAGATCCTGCTGCGTCCGGCGGAATACGATGTTATCGCCTGTATGAACCTGAACGGCGACTATATCTCTGACGCCCTGGCGGCGCAGGTTGGCGGTATCGGTATCGCTCCGGGCGCGAACATCGGCGACGAGTGTGCACTGTTCGAAGCGACCCACGGTACTGCGCCGAAATATGCCGGCCAGGATAAAGTGAACCCAGGTTCTATTATTCTGTCCGCTGAGATGATGCTGCGCCACATGCAGTGGTTCGAAGCGGCAGACCTGATCGTTAAAGGCACCGAAGGCGCAATCGCCGCTAAGACCGTGACCTATGACTTTGAACGTCTGATGGAAGGCGCTAAGCTGCTGAAATGTAGTGAGTTTGGCGACGCGATTATCGCGAATATGTAATCCAGTCTCTGGGTTAGACAAAAACGGGAGCCGATGGGCTCCCGTTTTTTTTTACACCTGAATGATAAGCCTGGCGCCGTTTTGCACAATGCGTTGGTCAGTGAGAGTCCTGGGTAGTCGGCCCGGCCAGGTAAAACGATACGGCATCACCATCATCACGCCTCCTCGGAGAGCAGCAGCCCGTGGCTGAAACTCCACTCATCGGCGGTATTGAACTGCATCATCACCATCACATCATCCGGACTAATATGCAGTTTCGTCTGCAGCCGCTGGCACAGGGTACGGCAGAAGTTCCTCTTCTGCTCCACTGAACGAGGCTTACCTGCCAGAAGATGGAACTGAATAAAACTGTCGCTGCGGCCAGCGCTTTTATAGCGGCGGTCGAACACATGCTGGTTCGCCGGCAGCCGTTCGAAAACCTGAAAGCGATCGTGGGGCGGGACGGCAAATTCTGTTTCAAGGCTCTGTTGCAGAATGTCGGAAATCTGCATGATTTGCGTATCGTTATAACTCTGATGGAGGCTAATGCGGGTAAAGGGCATCGGCGTTACTCCTCTTGCAGGCATTCGAGGGCGGAAACCGCCGCGGGCCAGCCGGCGTAGAATGCCAGATGGGTGAAAACCTCAACGATTTCTTCACGGGTCAGGCCATTTTGCTGGGCGAAGCGGATATGCCAGGGGAGCTGCTGAACGCGGCCCAGCGCCGTCAGCGCGCCGAGCGTCACCAGGCTGCGCTCGCGGGGAGAAAGCGGTTCACGCGTCCAGATATCATTAAAAAGTACATTCTGACTCAGCTCGGCTAGCTTCGGCGCGATGCGAGCCAGGGTTTCACGATCGAGGGGGTTGGCCATCGTTATCTCTCCGTATTGACAATAACGTCATTCTGGCGCGCTGTTTCAATCCTGAAAATTGAATTATATTAGACCGTTCATCCCGTTTATCAGGACAATTATGAACAAGCTCCCACTCACGTTCGATCTCGACGCGCTGCGCAGTTTTGTCACCGGTATTGAATGCGGCAGCTTTGCGCAGGCGGCAGGTCGCCTCTGCCGTTCAACCTCGGCGGTGAGCGCTCAGCTGAAAAAGCTGGAGCAGCAGTGCGGCACCGCTCTGGTGGAGAAGAGAGGCCGCCACCTGGCGCTGACGCAGAATGGCGAGATAATTATGGGCTATGCCCGGCGTCTGCTGGCGCTGAACGATGAAGCGCAGCGAGCCCTGCAGGGCGAACTTTTGCAGGGAGAAATACGCATTGGCATGCAGGAGGATTTTGGCGAGTCGCTTATGCCCGGCATCCTTGGCGAGTTCAAGCGTCACCATCCAGGAATGCGAATTATTGCCCGTGTCGATCGCAACCGGGCGCTGCTCAACGCGCTCAATGACAATATGCTTGATATGGCGCTGCTGTGGCAGCCGGAGAGCGCGCAGCGTGAAGGCAAACCGATCGGCCAGAGCCGGCTGGAGTGGATAACCCATCCGCAGCTGGATATTGCCGCGCTGCTGGCGGAGGGCAAGCCGTTACCGTTGGTGATGCTGGACAGCCCGTGCCTGATGCGTTCCCGCGCCATCGACTGTCTGGACCGGGCCAACATCGCCTGGCAGGTGGTGTTTATCAGCCATAGTCTGAGCGGCATCTGGGCGGCGCTGCAGGCCGGACTGGGCATTACCGTACGTACGCGCATCGGCATGCCCGGCAACCTGCGCGTGGCGGGAAGCCTGCTGCCATCGCCGGGGAATCTCGGTATTACGCTGACGCACGGCCAGGGGAACGACGGGGTTCACGGAGCGCGGGCGCTGTTGGGGCAACTGATGGAAGACGCGCTATTAAGCGCGATGTGAGCGTTATTCACCCGCGCGTCGGCTTTCATAGCACGGGTGAATAGGGCATCTTCGCCTTCTGGAACGCGGCTCAATCCGCCTTTAACATCCCAAAACTCACAATTCTCGACCGCCCCAGCTCTTTGGCCCGGTAGAGCGCTGCATCGGCCGCGCGCAGCAGGCTGTCGCTTTGCGTATGCTGGGGGTAGCTGGCGATGCCGATGGAGACATCGATCTGGCCAATCTCAGCGAGGCCGTAGCGTAGGGTTAGCAGGTGCACGCTGTTATAGATATCGTTCGCGCAGACCATCGCGGTCTGTTCATCGGTTCCACCCAGCAGCACCAGGAACTCTTCGCCGCCATAGCGGAAGGCCATGCCGATATCGCGCACCGCGCGTTGAATAATCGCGGCGACGCTTTTGATCACCAGGTCGCCCGCCTCGTGACCGTAACTATCATTAATCGCCTTAAAGTGATCGATATCGATCATCAGGCAGCTCAGCGGCGTGCCGTTGCGAACCGCCAGATTCATCTGGGTATGCAGAGCGTCATCCAGGTGGTGGCGGTTACGCAGGCCGGTTAATGAATCAAACAGCGCCTTTTCCAGCAGCGCGTTGCGCAAACGCTGATTCGCCAGCGCCAGACCCAGCGCTTCGGCCATCAGTTCAAGATAGGCGCGGGAAGGGGCGGTCGCGGAAGTAACGTTGCTGAAGGAGAGCAGGCCAATCGCTTCTCCCTGCGCAATCAGCGGCACGCATAGCGACTGATTAGCCTGCGATTCCGACAGGTGATAACAGGCGATATCCGGCTCACCGTTGACCGGCGGATGGCTCAGCCCGCGCCGCACGGCCCAGCAGTTATCCGGATGAAAGACGTCCGCTTCAAGCGGCGGAGAAAGCCACTGCGCCACGCAGCGCATCTGCCAGGGATCGGTATCAAGAATATACAGTCGCCCCGGGATCGCCGGGGCGATATTCGGCGCGAACAGTTCGGCAACCTTGATCACGTCCTCGAAGGATTCGCAGCCCTGTAAACGCTGGGTCATCCGCGCCAGCAGCTCGCGGACCGCCCAATCGGCGTCGCGCTCTTGTTCCAGCCGCTGGCGCGCCAGCCCGTTCTCGCGAAAGATGCGAATGGCCTGGGCCATATCGCCAATTTCATCAATCTGGGTAAACTGCGGCGTTTCAACCGCGTAATCCTGCGAGGCCAGCCGCTGCACGACATCGCTCAGACGGACGACGGGATACAGCACCCGCCGCTTAAGAATAAAGCCCAGCACAAACAGGAACATCAGCGCCGTGAGCCCAACCATGACCTCAGAGAGCGTACGCCAGATCCGCGATTTCTCCGTCGCCTCGGCAATGGTTTTATTCACCCGGCCTTCGAGCATCAGGCGAAAGTGGTCAAGCTGCGTCTGGACCCGCTCGAGCTCCTGCTCATAGGCGGTGCCGTAAAGCAGGTTGACCGCCTCTTTTTCCTCGCCCCTGGCAACCTGCGCCAGCGCCGTCCGCTGCTCGTCCTGGAGTTCATCGGCCATCTGTAACCCCTCGCGCAGCAGCGCCAGCTCTTCAGTGGTTGCGCCATTGTCTTTCAGCTTTACTAGCCGGCGTTCAATGGCGGTGATGGCCTGAGTTTGCTGCCGGTACTCCTGCAGCACATCCTGATTTTTTTTGATGATGTAAAGTCGCGCGAGATCGGAAAGCTCCCAGGCGCCGCTTTCCACTTCTTCGCTTAGCTGGTCGAACACCTGGCGTTGTTCGACGGCGCGGCGTTCGGCATTATCCGCACTTGAAGCCATCAGCATTGCGATGCCTGAGGCGAGGGTCAGGGCGACGGTGATCCCGTAGGCCCAGTTGGTCATGGTGGCGATTCTCACCGAATATTCCTTGCGTGCAGATGAATTATTTTGTTTTTATCGTTGCGCACCGGCTTCACCAGAAAAAGCCGGTGATTAAGGGGGCAGCGTGTGAGTAATAATAGCGTGCAGCGCTTCGGCATGCTGATGCAATATGCGATACACATCTTTATCCAACGCGCCATTTATAACATCACTCTCTATCAGCTGTAACGCTTGCTGACGGCGCATTCCTGGGCGATAGGGGCGGTCTTCGGTCAGCGCGGTGAATATATCCGCGATGGCGATAATCCGATCCGGTAGTTGCAGGTAATCCTCATTGAGATGAAGCGGATAACCGCTGCCATCCAGTTTTTCATGATGGTTTGCGGCCCAGTTAATTATCTCGCCGAGTTCGCTGAAGGTGCTAAGAATTTCGCCGGTCATATAGCTATGCTCGCGAACCTGAAGCAACTCTTCGTCGTTCAGCTCACCCTGTTTCTCGAGGATTGCCAGCGGAATATACACTTTGCCGATATCGTGCAAATAACCGGCAATCTCAATCTTCCTGCACTCCAGATCCGGCAGACTCATATAAGCGGCGAGGGCGCGCGAAATTTGACCAACCTTCAGACTGTGGCTGGCGGTAAAGCTGCTGTAGGTATCGACAATTTTGGCAATAAGTAGACAGATATCTTTCAGTCCGTCGATATCGATATACACATCGTTGATGGGGCCGATGATTTCCAACATTCGCTGAATATGTCCGGGATTAAGATGCAGCCAAAAATGCTCTTTTTCTGCGAGCTGGCACAAGGTCTGACACAGCGGCGGGTCGATCGCCTGGTAAAGCGCGCGGAAGTTATCAATACTCATATCGGTTTGATAGGTGGTTGCGCTCTTATCACCAGGGAGCTGGCGTTCAAAAACGTCGGCAAAATAGACAATATGCTGTTCGAGGCTGCCTCTGTGGTTTGGGCTAAAATGGTGATCGCGGATAATCGGCAGGATGGGGGCCAGGGTGGCTAACCCGGCCAGCATTTCGGCTCCCCGGTGCTGATGTGGGTCATTGAGGTTATCGATGGCGTTCAGCGACGAAAACGCCCTTTTATCGCCCAGCACGCCAATGTCGTGCAGCAGCGCGGCGCAAAAGATAGTTTGCTGCTGCCGGCGCGATAGGCCCGATGCCTGCGCAAGCTCCAGCGCAATCAGCGCCGTGCGTTGCATATGCAGGTGTAATTCGGGATTAATTACTTGTATGACGCGGGAGGTAAGCATCAATGCTGATTTTAAGGCGATACGCATCGTTTTCTCCATCGCATTACCCGCATCGTGTTGGTCTATTTCGTTGATAGCGATGCCGACACGACAAAATAGATTGAATAAGTTGATTCTGATTTCGCTTTTATGTCATGCCCGTTTTTAGCGCGTTCCTGCACCAAAGTAGCGCTCAGGACGAAGTAAAAATCCTTTTTTGTCTGATAGTTAATCACTTTTAACAGGTAAAATATATTAAATCCTGGCAAGCCGTTTGCATTCTCTCTGCGCGAATATATTTAATATCTATTTTGGGATGAGTCATGATGAATTTTAGAGCATTACTGGCAATTACGTTACTGACGATAAGCGCTTTTGCATTTAGTGATACGCGTCTGCCGCATATCGTTATCCTGGCGACCGGAGGAACGATTGCCGGTTCGGCAGCCAGCAATACCCAGACTACCGGGTACAAAGCCGGCGCGATTGGCGTCCAGACGCTGATTAACGCCGTGCCTGAGATGAGCAAAGTCGCCCGCGTTGACGGCGAACAGGTTGCCAATATCGGCAGCGAAAATATGACCAGCGACATTATTCTCAAGCTGTCAAAACGCGTCAATGAGCTGCTGGCCCGCGATGATGTCGACGGCGTGGTGATTACCCACGGCACCGATACTCTGGACGAGACGCCTTACTTCCTCAACCTGACGGTAAAAAGCAATAAACCGGTAGTCTTCACGGCGGCGATGCGTCCGGCCACGGCCATCAGCGCCGACGGCCCGATGAACCTGCTGGAAGCGGTGACCGTGGCGGCCGATCCGCAAGCGAAAGGCCGCGGCGTGATGGTGGTCCTCAATGATCGCATTGGCGCCGCGCGTTTTGTTACGAAGACCAATGCCACAACGCTGGATACCTTCAAGGCGCCGGAAGAGGGCTATCTGGGCGTTATCGTGAGCGGCAAACCGCAGTTCGAAACGCGCGTGGATAAAATTCATACCGTGCGCTCGGTTTTTGACGTCCGCCAGCTTAACGCGCTACCGAAGGTAGTCATTATTTATGGCTATCAGGATGACCCTGAATATATGTATGACGCGGCGATCGCGCACCATGTAGACGGCATTATCTATGCGGGCACCGGCGCGGGATCGGTCTCCGTACGCAGCGCGGCGGGGATCGAAAAAGCGGAAAAAGCCGGTATCGTGGTGGTTCGCGCCTCGCGCACCGGCAGCGGCGTCGTGCCGGTTGATGATGGCCAGCCGGGGCTGGTATCCGATTCGCTCAACCCGGCAAAAGCGCGCATCCTGCTGATGACGGCGCTGACGCAAACGAAAAATCCGCAGGTGATCCAGCAGTACTTCCACACCTACTGATTAACTTCGGGTAGGGCGCAGGGCGCCTTACCCGGGTTATTTCACCACGCACATCGGGCGCTGCGACACCGGCTCCGGGTGAATTTCCGCTTCCAGGTGAAAGATCTCCCGCAGCATCTCCGGCGTCAGCACCGTTTCCGCTGAACCTTGAGCCCGCACCTGCCCCCCTTCAAGCACCACCAGATGATCGCAGTAGCGGCTGGCCTGGTTGAGATCGTGCAGCACGGTAACCACGGTTTTTCCCATCCGCTGCAGCTCGCGCATCAGCGTCATCAGTTCCACCTGATGATTAATATCCAGCCAGGTCGTTGGCTCATCGAGCAGCACCAGCGGCGTATCCTGCGCCAGCAGCAGCGCCAGAAAAGCCCGCTGCCGCTGGCCGCCGGAAAGGGCGGTCAGCGGCTGTTCCGCCAGCGCAGCGATGCCGGTGCGCTGTAGCGCGCTGTCGACCAGCTGTCGATCGTGCTCTGTAAGCCGACCCCATAGCGGTAGCCACGGACTGCGGCCATAGCCGACCAGCTCGCGTACGCTGACGCCTTCCGGAACGTGATGCTGCTGCGGCAACAGCGCCAGTCGGCGCGCCAGCTGACGCACGGAGAGGCGCGTTAAGGCGACATCACCGAGCCAGATCTCGCCGGCGAGCGGCGTTAGCAGGCGGGAGAAACACTTCAGCAGCGTTGATTTACCGCAGCCGTTTGGCCCCAGCAGCGCGGTGATTTTGCCGCCGGGCAGCGTCAGGTCGAGATGATTGATAACGTGTTTGCCGCCATAGCCGGCGGTGAGCTTTTGGGTTCGCAGTTCCATTTAACGCATTCTCACAAGCAGCCAGATAAACCAGGGCGCGCCGATAATCGCCGTCAATACGCCTGCCGGCAGCTCAAGCGGCGGATGCAGCGTTCGCGCCAGCAGATCGGCGAGTAGCAGAACCAGCCCGCCCGTCAGCGCGGACAGGGGCAATAAATAGCGGTGGCGACCGCCGAACAGGCGACGCACAAGATGCGGCACCACGAGGCTGATAAAGGCGATGGGTCCGCAAACCGCCACGCCGATCGACGCGAGGGCGACCGCCAGCGTCAACGCGTAGCCGTTAAGCCGGCGCACGTTGACGCCGAGGGTTCCCGCGCGGTCGCGGCCTAACGCCAGTAGGTCAAGATCGCGGCTGAGGGCGAAGCTTAAGGGCAGCAAAATCGCCAGCAGGGGTAGGGCGATGACGACGAACGAACCGTCCCTGCCCCACAGGCTGCCGGTCAGCCACAGCAGCGCGTTGTTGATCTCCTGCGGCCGGGAAAGTAAGAGGTAATCGGTCACGCTGGCCCAGCAGGCCGACAGCGCGATGCCGGTGAGCGCCAGGCGCATTGGACGGGAAAACCCGGCAAGCGCGATCGCGATCGTCATCGCCGCCATCCCGCCGATAAAGGCCAGCAGCGGCAACCACGGCAGGGGCAGGGACGGCAAAAACCACAATGCGGCCACCGAGGCCAGGCTCGCCCCGTGGTTAATTCCCAGAATGTCCGGCGAGGCCAGCGGATTATGCACCACACCCTGAACCAGCGCCCCGGAAACGGCCAGCGCGGCGCCAATAATCAGCGCCAGCACGACGCGCGGCAGGCGATATTGCATAAGGACATAGTGATACTCGCTGTCCGCATGCCACCCGCCGAGCAGCACTCGCCACGGCAGCGGGATCGCGCCCATCCGCAGCGAAAAGAGGGTTAACAGCGTCAGCGCGAGCAGTAAAAAAACGATGCGTCGTCTCATCCCCGCCTCCTGACCAGCCAGACAAAACAAGGCGCCCCGACCAGCGCCAGCACCGCGCCCGCCGGCAGTTCACCTGGCCAGGCCAGCGCTCTGGCGAGAATATCGGCCAGCAGCATAAGCAGGGCGCCCAACACCGCGCTCATGGGTAGAAGAAAACGATGATCGTGACCTGCGCAAAAGCGCGCCAGATGCGGAACCAGTAGGCCAATAAAGGCCACCGGCCCGGCGACGCTGACGCTGGCGCCGGTAAGCAGCAACACGGCCGCGTTGATAAGCAGGCGCAGGCGCGGCAAATTCACTCCCAGCGAATGGGCCGCGGTATCGCCGACGTTGAGCAGATTAAGCGCGTTGGCCAGCAGGAATACGCCGGGAGCAATGAGCGCGAAAAAAGGGAAAAGCTGCCAGAACTCGGCCCAGCGCACGTGAGAAACGCCGCCCGCAAGCCAGGTCAGAATGCCCCAGGCGCGATCTTCCGCCAGCAGCAGGGTCATTCTGCTCAGAGCCATGCATAGCGCCGAAAGAGCAATACCGGCGAGGATCAGCCGATGGCGATCCAACTGCTGGCGCCAGCCGCCGCCGGCGGTCATCACCAGCAACCAGCTTAGTCCGCCGCCGCAGGCGGCTATCAACGCCAGCGAAAAGCCTGCCAGCGGCGCCGGACTGAAGGCGCTGGTCAGCGCCATCGCCAGCGCCGCGCCGCTATTAATGCCCAGCAGCGAAGGCGACGCCAGCGGGTTATGGGTGAGCGTTTGCAATAAGGCCCCGGACATTGCCAGCGAGGCGCCGAGCATTATCGCCACCAGGCTGCGGGGCAGGCGCAGGTTAAGCACCAGCGCCTCCGCAAGCGCAGGCGTATCTGGCGCCAGCAGGGCGTGAAGCGCGTTTAACGGCGAAATCGGGATCGGCGAATAGCAGAACAGGCTCAACCAGAACAGGCCGGTGAGCGCCAGCAGCGGCAATCCCCAGATAAAGGGCGCGCGATGGAAGAGTTTCATGGCGCGATATCGACGGCCTGGTGGTGGACGATTTTCACCATATCGCTGGCGATACGCTCGGCGGCAACGATCCCGCGCATCCGCGCCCAGCTGTCGCTATCGACGGCGGCGACCTGCTGTTTTTGCTCGGCCTGCAGCATTAGCCACAGCGCGTCCTGCTGCCATTTTGTGACGATGCTTTCAGCGCGGTAGTGGGCGACCAGCAGCCATTGCGGATTTAGCGCCAGCAGCTGTTCGAGATTTATCGCCGCCATCGGCGCGCCGCCGTTCGGCAGCGGAACCTTCAGGCCAAGGGCCGCCAGCACGCTGCCGGTATAGGTTTGCGATGAATGAAGATTAAACTGCTGTTCGCGCGAGGTGCCAAACAGCACGCTGGCGCCAGCCGGCAGCTGACGGGAAAACGCCGCCATTTTTTGCCGGTGCTGCGCCAGACGCCGCTGCATCTCCTCGTCCTGACCCACGACTTTGCCGATAATCGCCGCGGACTGCAGGTTCTCTTCCCAGGTTTCATTGCGCGATTTCAATAGCAGTACCGGGGCAATCTGCCGCAGGGCGGCGTAGATCCCGGCATGGCGGCTGCTATCGGCAACGATCAGGTCGGGATGCAGCGCGCTGATTGCTTCCAGCGAAGGCTGAGCGCGGGTGCCCACCGACTGCCAGGGCTTCAGGCGCGCGCGTACGTCCGACAGAATACGCGACGGATCGTTGTCATCGGCCACGCCAATCGGGCTGACGTTGACCGCCGCCAGCGCGTCGACGAAGGAGAGCTCAAGCACGACGATGCGCTGCGGCGTTTTATCAAGCGTAAAGCGACCGTGCTCATCCTGCACGGTGACGGCGAATACCGGGCCTGCCAGAAACAGCAGGCTGAAAATACACAGGCGAACAAGGCTAAACATAATCAACTCCCGTTTTCCGGACAGGGCGCTAATACCGCTGTCCGGCAACCCATTCTCATCAGAACTTCATCGACCCTTGCAGGTACAGCGTGCGCGGCTGGCCGGCGTAAAGCCCTTTGTTGTTATCGTCGTATGAGCGGGTGTAGTACTCATGATCGAAGATGTTTTTCACCCCCAGCGCGAGATTGAGATTGGCCATCTGCGGGCCAAAGTCGTAGGCCACCCGAGCGCCCCACAGCATATAGCCGGGAATACGGCCGGTGCTGCCATCGGCGCTTTCGGCAACGGTATTGGCGTTATCGGCAAACTGGCTGGACTGGAAGTCGCTGTTGAGGTTAAACGTCCAGCTGCCGGGCTTGTAATCGACGCCAAAGCTGCCTTTGTGTTTCGGCGAGAAGGGAACCTGATTGCCGTAGGTATCGCCCTTTTCGCGGATTTCAGCGTTGACGTACGCATAGCTGGCGTAGAGCGAGAGATTATCAAGGGCGGGTGAAAGCTCGCCGAGAGAGTAACGGGTTTGCGCTTCCAGGCCGCTATGACGCGTTTTACCCCGGGCGGTCACCGTGTCATTGGTCTGGTTGGAGTCGTACTGATTATTGAAGTTGATCAGGAACAGCCCCATTTCGGCGGTCAGCGCGCCGTCGTCGTAGCGGGTGCCGACTTCCCAGGTGCGCGCTTTTTCCGGTTCCACATTGCCGCTTTGCACAGCCTTGCCAATCTGGCTGTACTGTACGGTGCCGAATGAACCTTCTGTATTAGCATAAAGATTCCAGCTGTCGGTGAGGTGATAGAGAACGTTCAGCGCCGGGAGCGGGGCGTTATAGCTGACCCGTTCGCGGGTGCCCAGCAGAGCGTTGTCCTGATAAGACGCAATGTGCTCGAAGCGCATCCCTGGCGTAATCGTCCAGTTGCCGATATCCACACGATCGTCGATATACCAGGCGTGCGCTTCGGTGCCGGAGCGGGTATCGCGATCGTACGGGCTGGCGGCGCTGGGCAGCTCGCCGCTGGTGGTCGCGGTGTAGTAACGCATTTCGTGGGTCGATTCGTTGACGTAGCGATAGCCGACGCCGACTTCGTGGGCGGATGGGCCGATCATAAAGCTTTGGCTGTAGCGCGGTTCGATGCCGCGGACCCAGTATTCGCGCGGGGAGAGGGTAATGCGCTTGCCCTGTTCCAGGTAGCCGCTGCGCAGGGTGTGCGTATAGAACCCCTGAATATTAAACTTATGCTGCGCATCCGGCTGAAACTGGTAGCCGAGGCTGGCGAGCTGACGACGCCCCCAGAAGCGGTCGTAAGGTCGGGTCGACTGCCAGCGGTCGGCGTTATAGTCGGCGCGAGAGAGGCCGCCGGGCATATCGGCTTCGCCGTCGTAGTATTGCAGCAGGCTGTTAAAAGTATGCACTTCGTTGGGCGCGTATTTGCTTTTCAGCATCACATCATCAATCCGCGTCGCGCTGCGTTCGCGCCAGTCGCTGCCGCGGGTGCCAGAATAGAGCAGAGCGGAGCCGAAACCGTTTTCCGCCGTGCCGCCGATCGCGAAGTTATGCGTCTCTTTCGGATTGTTTTGCGACGAGGTGGGGCTGAGCTGTCCTTCAACGCCGCCCTCAATGCCAAAATTCTCGGGGATTGCGCGGGTGACGAAGTTCACCACGCCGCCGACGCTCTGCGGCCCGTAGCGCACCGCGCCGCCGCCGCGCACGACATCGATGGCGTCCATATTGCCGAGCGAGACCGGCGCCAAAGAAAGCTGCGGCTGGCCGTAGGGGGCGAAGGGAACCGGAATACCGTCCATCAGCACCGTGGAACGGCTGGCAAGGCGCGGATTGAGGCCGCGAATACCAAAGTTCATCGCCAGATCGTGACTGCCGGTACCGGTATTTTCCGGCGCGTTAACGCCGGGGATCCGGTTCAGCACTTCGCGCATCGTGGCGGCGCCGGTTTTGCCGAAATCCCCCCGACGGATAACGTCGCGGGCGCCGGCGTGTTCAAAGACATCGTTTTCGCGCGCGTCGCCGAGCCAGTCCCCGACGACGGTGAGGGTGGATTCTGAACTAACGGGCGCGGGCTCCAGGGTCCAGACATTCTTGCCCAGCGGCTTTAGCCGTAATCCGCTGCCGTTCAGCAACGTATGCAGGCCCTCTTCGGTTTCAAAGCTGCCGTGCAGGCCCGGGCTATGCTTGCCGCGCGTCAGGCTGGCGTCGGCAGAGAGCGTGATACCGCTGCGGGCGGCGTACTGGTTCAGTACGGTATCTAAATCTCCGGCGGCAATATCAAACTGCGCGGCGGCAAATGCCGGCGCGGCAGCCAGCGCCGCGAACGGCAGCAGGCTTAAACGGATGACCATCACCAGAGGCATCGGTTTGCGTAAAACGCGTAAGGGCGTCATGTTTTCTCCACGATCGTTTTTGGTTGTATTCACCTAATAAGTCGAACGAGCAGGGGAAAAGGGACAAAGGAGAATGAGAATTTTTTCGTTTTTTTTCTCAGGCCGCGGCGAGCGTGACCCAGTAGCGGGTGACAAACCGCAATTTAATCGGCAGCGTTTGCGCGATGACCTGCAGGATGGCGTCCGGATCGCCCAGCGTAAAGGTGCCGCTCAGGCGTAAATCAGCCACGGCGGGATCGCAGCGCAGCACTCCGGTGCGATAGCGGGCGAGGGTGGCGACCACCTCGCTCAGCGCGGTATCGCGAAAGGTCAGCACGCCTCGGGTCCAGCTATCCTCGCCGCCGTTGAGCTTCACCAGAGCGGCGAAACGATCGCGGGTAAACCACAGGCTTTCGCCGGCGTTAACGATTTGGGCGCCGCCGGACGGTAAAACGGCTTCTACGGCATGCTGCTGTACCGCCAGCCGGGTGCCGCCGGCAAACTGACGGACGGTGAATTCGGTGCCGAGCGCGGTGAGGGTGCCTTCGCGGGTTTGCACCCGGAATGGCCGCCGCCGGCTGTCTTGAGCGGTGGTGATGGCGATTTCGCCATAGCGTAAATGCACCATCCGCTGCCGGGCGTCAAAACGGACATCGGCGGCACTTTCGCTATTCAGGGTTAACAGCGTACCGTCGGCAAGCCGCTGCTGGCGCGGCATACCCTTCGCCGTTCGGTAGTCGGCGCGCAGCCCCTCCGCCAGCTCGGACTCCCAGAGCCGCCAGCCGCCGCCGGCGACCAGTAAAAGCAGCAGCCCTTTCAGCACGTGACGACGCGCCAGGCGGCTATCGTGAAGGGCACGGCTGGCCAGCCCGCCCGGCAACTGCCCCATCTGCTGGCGCAGGTTTTCTACCTGCTGCCACGCCCACTGATTTTCGTTGTTTTGTTCATACCACTGCTGCCAGCGGGCCTCCTGCTGCGGGCTCACGCGCCCGTCGCTGAGGACCGCGTACCAGTGCGAAGCGGAACGCAGCGCCTGACGGCGGGAGTCGCTTAGCATTGGTTTCACAGGCCATTCTCCAGACGAAACAGCAGGCAGTGCTCGGTGGCTTTCGCGATATATTTCTTAACCGAACTGACGGAAACCGCCAGGCGGCTGGCGATGTCGGCGTAGGTCAATCCTTCAAGCTGCGAGAGTAAAAAGGCCTCCCGGGCTTTGACGTTAAGCCCGTCCAGCATGGCGTCAATCTGCTGTAACAATTCAAGCTGGCTTTGTCGCTGTTCCGGGGAAGGGGAGAGTTCTTCCGGTAGCTGAGAGAGCATCTCGAGCCATGCGCGCTCCAGCGCATTTCGGCGGAACAGATCGATCATCACCCGATTGGCAATTGTGCAAAGAAAAGATTTTGGGTCGCGAATGGTCGACAGCGACCCGCCGGCCATAATTCGGACAAAGGTATCCTGCGCTACGTCGTCGGCGTCATAAACGGATTGCAGCTTATGGGTAAGCCATTTTTTCAGCCAGCCGTGATGGTCGCTATACAGCGAGGCAAGCGTCAGCGGAGAGGCGATGGCGGAAGAAGGGGACATAGCCAGGTTCAGAAAAGTTGATCAATACGGCATATATTAATATGAGAATGGTTATCATTTCAATTGAAGCGCGATCGTCACGGCGCGATACCGCACAATAGTAACGATAAGTTATTGTTAAATATTGAATAGATTTTTATGCCGATCGCGGAATTGGCTTCAAATCAGCTGAATGCACACAGGCGCTTAAAATTGTCTGCAACGGGCGGGGTGTTGAAGAGCGAGAAACGTCCGGGATTTTTAAGTATGATGCGCTTTTTTCAACGCCAGAAAAGGCACCTTAACTTTATTGCCTGCTGTTCTGTTAAAGCAACGGAGGTAAAAAGTCTGAAATAACCTGCGGCAATATGGATAATTGTCGATAAATATTAATTATTGTCAGGAAACTAAAATAAGCTGATTCTTATTTTAGGCTTTACCCCTGGATTCCTTTTAAATATTTCTCTTTTATGTCAGTGAGGCTTATAGAACATAAAGGAATAGCGTATCGGCAAACGTTGTTAAATGGATAACGGAGAGGAAAGCCTACCCCGATCTCGCCGGGTCCCAGGTGCCGCGCGGTACGGTTTCAGCGGCGCTTAGCGGGGCTGAAGCCGCCGCGTTCTGGTCTGCTGGCACGCCGCTTCATGTTGAATGATTAGCGTGTTAATCATTCTTGTGATGGATATTTGTTGACTATTCTTCATTTTTTATTTTACATTTTGTTACAAGTGTGCTGGTATTGTGTTTTTTGCTACTGGGCTCTTTTTTTACTTGCCGGAGTGAATTTACCAGGATTATTATTGTCTGAACTGCTACACGTACCGCCTAATGACAGATGAAGGGACTCGTTTTTTCCTTAAGCGTTACCTCATGTTCTAATGTTTACAGGAAAAAACATGTCTTACGCTTTTAATAAAAAACTGCTTCATCCCCGTAATTGGGGGACCTGGTTTGGCCTGGGTGTGCTCTGGCTTATCGTCCAGCTCCCTTATCCCGTATTGCACCTTATCGGTACCAGCGCCGGTCGCGCATCCCGGCGCTTCCTTAAGCGTCGTGAGCATATCGCCAGACGTAATCTCGAACTTTGCTTCCCCACGATGTCGCCCGCGGCGCGCGAAAAGCTTATTGAGCAGAACTTCATGTCACTAGGGATGGGCCTGATCGAAACGGGAATGGCATGGTTCTGGAGCGATGAACGCGTCAAGAAATGGTTTGACGTCGAAGGCATGGTTAATCTCAACAATGCCCTGAGCGAACAAAAAGGCGTGATGGTTGTCGGCGTCCACTTTATGTCTCTTGAGCTGGGCGGCCGTACGATGGGGCTGTGTCGTCCGATGATGGCGACCTACCGTCCGCACAATAGCCCGTTAATGGAGTGGGTGCAGACGCGCGGTCGTTTGCGCTCGAACAAGGCGATGATCGACCGTCGTAATTTATCCGGTCTGGTGCATGCCCTAAAGTCGGGTGAAGCGGTGTGGTTTGCGCCGGATCAGGACTACGGTCCGAAGGGGAGCGTATTTGCCCCGTTCTTCTCGGTACAGCAGGCCGCAACGACCAACGGCACCTACGTGCTCTCTCGTTTATCGGGCGCGAAAATGCTCACCATCAGCATGGTGCGTAAAGCGGATCGCCGGGGTTATAGCCTGCACATCAGCGACGTAATGAGCGACTATCCTGGCGAAGATAAACAGGATGCGGCAAGCTATATCAATAAGGTTATTGAGAAAGAAATCCTGCGCGCGCCGGAGCAGTATCTATGGGTTCACCGCCGCTTTAAAACCCGTCCGCTGGGTGAAACTTCGCTCTATTAAGGCATCCGCACTCGCGGCGCTTTCAAAATGGTCCCGGTTGCGTTAACGTGCGCGGGATCATATTTTGTTGTAAGCGAAGGAGTGCGTTGTGTTCGCTGAGTTTGGTGTACTGAATTACCTGACCTACCTGGTTGGGGCTATCTTTATCATCCTGGTTCCCGGCCCGAATACCTTTTTTGTCCTCAAGACCGGCGTCGCCCACGGCGTCAGGAAAGGGTATCTGGCGGCCGCTGGCGTATTTATCGGTGATGCGGTGCTGATGTTCCTGGCTTTTGCCGGGGTTGCGACGCTTATCAAGACCACGCCGGTACTGTTCAATATCGTTCGATACCTGGGGGCGATTTATCTGCTGTGGATGGGCGGGAAGATGCTCTACGCGGTGTTAACCCAGCGTGACGGTCATTCGTCTGCTGATTCCGAGCCGGGGAGCGCGATTCTTAAACGTTCGCTGACCCTCAGCCTGACGAATCCAAAGGCCATTCTTTTTTATGTCTCATTCTTCGTGCAGTTTATTGACGTCAGCGCCAAAACGCCCGGGCTGGCGTTCTTTATCCTGGCGTTGACCCTGGAGATTATTAGCTTCATCTATATGAGCTTTCTGATCCTCTCCGGCTCGTTCGTTACGCGTTACGTGAAGACGAAAAAGAAACTGGCGAAAATCGGCAACAGTCTGATAGGCCTTGTATTTGTTGGTTTTGCCGCCCGTCTGGCGACGCTGCAGTCGTAATCGTTGCGGCCGGGACGCGCGACCGGCCCGATAGCGATTGGCTCTTTCTTGTAACAAAACTCCTTCAATTTTGATTGCATTGGTGTTACATATACAGCCGATTATCGTTCAGAAAAAAGGGAACCCGGATGATTCTGCAGAAACTCACCAGCAATAAAAATAGCAAGAAGTTCTTTTTGTCGATAGCGGCGATATTCGCTATCGCGCTTATCGTGGTTGGGCGTGCGACCTTCGGCGGCGTGGTGAGCGAATACAATATGCCTTACTCAGAGTGGACGACGTCAATGTTCTTCCTGCAGGGGGCGATGGTGACGGTTTATAGCATTGTGTTTACGCTGCTGTTCTCTATCCCGCTGGGTTTCCTCTTTTTAGGTTCCGACCGTCGGGACTGATCCCATGCAATAAGGCGAACCGAAGTTCGCCTTATGATGTTGTCCGCTTTATCGCCAGTCTCTGTCGTCATGATGATGATGGTGGCGATGGTGGTGATAGCCTGGGTCGACAATACATCCCGATAACAGCGTGCAAAGCGCGAGAATCAACGGCAACACGATCGGTTTTTTCATTTCTCACTTCTCCAGTTAAATCCGTCCGCAGAAACGGCCATGCGGTATCGGCTGATGATGTGAGTGTATTCTTTTAAGTTATTGAGTAGATGAGATAATTCTGCAATCTTTGCCGAAGAGCGGCGCGAATATTCCTGGATTTACCACCAACCCAATTGCGTCCCCGCCAGGGCGACGATGGCGACAATAAGCATAATAATGGTGCTTTTTTTCATTACGCTCCGCCTGGCGCCGCATAGCCGCCGACAAAAAACCAGCCCAGAAAAACAACGGCGACGATGAAAATAGCCACCGGAAATAGAATACCCAGCCTCATTATTGAGCCCCTGTAAGTGCAAGTCGTGGCGAATATCATACGGGATTTCACCGTAGATTAGTCAATATGAAAAAATCTTCCCTGACGACGAGACTGCTTATCCAGATACATCGCGTCGTCGGCGGCGCGTAGCGCCTGTTCTACGTCAATCTGCTGCGGGTCGGCCTCAATAACGCCAAAGCTGGCCCCCGGGTAGTTAATCCGGTGCTCGCCAAGGAAATAGATCCCCGTCAGCGCTTGACGTAACGCGGCGATATACTCCTGCTGGTCGGCTAATTCGGGGCCCGGTCCGACAATTAAAAATTCATCGCCGCCGAGACGGCCGACAATATCACCGCTGCGTACGTGAGCCGCCAGACGTTCGCCAACCTGAATCAGAAAGTTATCGCCGCACGGATGGCCGAATCGATCGTTTATTGCTTTAAAATCGTCGAGATCGATAAAAATCAGCAGCATGCTGCGCCGCTGCTCGCGGGCCCGCGGAAACTGCGCGGCAAGATACTTAAACAGCGAGCGGCGATTCGGTAAACCGGTAAGCTCATCAGTGTATGAGTGCATTTCAAGCGCGACGTTGGCCGAGCGAAGCTGCTGCACTAGCGTCTCTTTTTCAACGTAGTGGGCGATGAGGTTCGCGAACAAATTCATGACCTGCTCACCCTCAAGGTTATAGGGTTGTCTTACCCGGCTGGTGGCGCACAGCGTGCCGAATAATGAGCCGTCGGTCAGGCGCACAGGAATGCTAAAAAAGGTGGCGATGCCCAAATCCTGCGCGGCGATACACGAACGCCAGCGTTCGGCGACATCGTTACTGAAAAGGCAACGCTCGTCGAGCGCACGTTTACATAGCGAGTCGTTCCATGGGACGGAGAACCCTTCTGGGATCTGCATTTCGCTGCTGTTATGCGCATACATAATCAGCTGTCGCTGCGCGTCGAAGTCAATACGCGTCAGGTAGGTGGATTCCATTCGGGTAACAAGCTCCAGCATCTCAAGCAGCTGTCGCACCAATGTTTCGAGGGAGTGTTCATTGGCTAGCGTTTGCGTCACGCGCGCGAGAATAAAATCGGACATGAGGAATACGGCTCCCGAACGCTAATCATAACTACCAGCAAGTTATGCTAAACAACAATCAGCGCAGAATTAACATAGATACATAAAATTTAACACATCTGTTAGGAGAATACCTGCATCCGCGGCGGGAAAAAAAGCCCCGTCGGGGGCGACGGGGAAAAACTCATTGATTATGGAATGATCTGTTCTCTGGTCAGTTCGAGAACAGGGCTACTCTACGACGCAAAAGTGCAGCTAAAATGGAGAAACCGTGGAGATTCGGGACCAAAGACCGTTTTCATCAATTAAGGAGCAGAAATGAAGGGGATGATACTGATGCTGCCACTGGCGCTTGCCGGATGCGCGCAGACTCAGCCGACACAGCAAGCACATCCGGTAGGGATGGCTAACCCGGCTTCGGTTTACTGTCAGCAGCTGGGCGGGAAACAGGTTCCCATTCAAAGCCCGCAGGGCGTGCGCAGCGAGTGCAAGCTACCCGGTGGTGAAACGTTAGATGAATGGGAGCTCTGGCGCCGCGATCATCCGGATAAGTCATAGCGCTTTCAGCCAGTCAGCCAGCACCTGGGCATGGTTATGCCGGGTGTTTTTCGCCGCGTAGAGCAGCGTCAGCGTCTGCCGGTGGGCCAGCGCGGCCAGGCGCTCGCCTTCATCACGATGGGCCTCAAGCTCCTGGCGATAGCGCTGGCTAAAGTGGGCAAAATCGAGCGTCTCGCCGTGAAAAGCCTTGCGTAAATCTGTCGATGGCGCCAGGGTTTTGCACCACTCAGCGTAATTGAGTGCCTCTTTTTTTATTCCTCGCGGCCACAGGCGGTCTACCAGTATACGGTAGCCGTCGCTCTCTTCCTGCGGGTCATAAACGCGTTTACATTGAATCATCGTCACTCTCCCTTTGTTTCATCCAGGCAAGCAGCTGCGGCAGTTGCTGTTCGGAAAATACCGTAATCCCGTTCTCGCGAAGCAGGGCGGCGGCAACGCCGGCTCCGGGTTTGCGCCGTCCGTTAAAGGTACCATCATAGATAAACTGACTGCCGCAGGTTGGGCTGCCGTCGGTGAGCAGCGCCGCGGTACAGCCTTCCTCCTGCGCGGCTTTTAGTGCCAGCCAGGCGGCCAGCTGATAGTGCGCGGTGACGTCCTGGCCGTCGCTTTCGACAATTTGAGCACGATTTCGCATAACGTCCGCTCCCTGTGCGTCCAGGATCTCCGCCGGTAGTCTGGGGATGGGCAACCCCGCAGCCAGCTCCGGGCAGTGGGTGACCAGCCGCCCCTCGCTCTGCCAGCGAGACAGCGCGTTAGCCAGTTGGGCTTTGTGACTGCCGTTATAGCGAACCTGAAAGCCCATCAGGCAGGCGCTAACCAGAATTTTGTCCTTCATCGTGCATCCATAGCCGTTTGTTTGCCCAATACCATAACGCCAGTTAGAGTAAATTACCCGCGTTCAAGGGCAGACAAAATAAGGATTGTGTTCTGCCGTGGAGATCGCTAACCTGAGGCTCCTTGTGTTGCCTGATAATCGCTATGACATAAGGATCCTGCTATGAACTCCCCCCTGCGTATTGCTCTGGTCGGTGATTACAACCCCGACGTCGTTGCCCATAAAGCGATTCCGCTGGCGATTGATGATGCCGCTGCCGTACTGGAACTGCCGCTGCGCTATGACTGGCTGTCCACCAGTGAGATAAAATCCGCTGATGACCTCGCCGATTACGATGCTATCTGGGTGGTTCCCGCTAGCCCCTATAAAAATGCCGAAGGCGCCTTTATCGCCATTCGCCACGCCCGGGAAAACGGTATTCCGTTCCTTGGCACCTGCGGCGGCTTCCAGCACGCGATTATTGAATACGCGCGCAACGTTATGGGCTGGCAGGATGCCGCGCATGCCGAAACCGATACCGAAGGGCGGATGGTGATTGCGCCGTTAAGCTGCTCGCTGGTGGAAAAGTCGGACAATATTGAACTGCGCGCCAATACGCTTATCTCCCGCGCCTATGGCCGCGACAGCATTGAAGAGGGGTATCACTGCAGCTACGGGATTGCCGACGATTTTGCCCGCGAACTGGAGCAGGGCGACCTGCGGGTCACGGGCTGGGATGATGACGGCGAGATTCGGGCGGTAGAACTGGTGACCCATCCGTTCTTTGTCGCCACGTTATTCCAGCACGAGCGCAACGCGCTGGAAGGCAGACCTGCGCCGCTGGTTCACGCGTTTTTACGCGCGGCAAGTCAGTGAGCGAACGCCCGGCGGCGGTCGCCGGGCATCGCTAGCGCTAGCCGTTAATCTCCCGATCGCGCCCGGCCAGCGCGCCAAATACCGCCATCGCAATTGAGATCAACGCCACGGCGATCAGCGGGATATGCCAGTCGCCGTTGGCATCATGAATTTTCCCCATCACCGGCGGCCCGCAGGCGGCCAGCAGATAGCCCACCGTCTGCGCCATGCCGGACAGCGCGGCGGCCTGGTGCGCTGAGCTGGCCCGCAGACCGATAAAGGTCAAGCCGAGAATCATGGTCGCGCCGGACCCGAAGCCGAAGATAAGCGTCCATAGCACCGCCTGACCGGGTAAAAACCATAATCCGAGCGCGCTGACTGCGCACATCAGGGCGATCAGAACTGCGATACCGCGCTGATCTTTCAGCCGATGAAGTATTAACGGTATCGCCAGCCCCGGCGCGGCAGTTGCCAGCTGGAGCAGCCCGTGCAGGGAGCCCGCCTGCGCTTCGCTGTAGCCAATGCTTTGCAGAATGGCGGGCAGCCAGCCGATAATGACGTAGTAGACCAGCGAGTTAATCCCGAGAAACAGCGTCACCTGCCAGGCCAGCGCCGATCGCCAGATCCCGCGGTTGTGGATGGCGCCGGAGCCGGTCAGCGGCGCGGCGGCTTGCCTGCGCGACTGCGGCAGCCAGACAAACAGCGCCAGCAGCGGAAATACCATCAGCATCAACAGCGCGCCGCGCCAGCCCAGCCCGGCGAAGGCCAAGGGAACGACCATTGCCGAACCGAGCGCCGCCGCGCCCCCCATGGTGAGAGAGTAAGCGCCGGTCATTTTGGCGACGTGCTGCGGGAAGTCACGCTTAATGAGTCCTGGTAACAGAACGTTCCCCAGCGCGATGCCGCAGCCGATAATCGCGGTGCCGATAAACAGCAGCGTGACCACGGGCAGGGAGCGCAGTGCAATACCGAGGCAAATCAGGATCAGCGCCAGCAGCAGGCTGCGTTCAATGCCGAAGCGGCGGGCGACAGCCGCCGCCAGCGGCGAGACCAGGCCAAAGGCCAGCAGCGGCAGAGTGGTTAACAGACCGGTTTGCGCGGTGGTGAGGCCATATTCGCTGCGAATGGCATCAAGCAGCGGCGCGGCGCCGGTAAAAGCCACGCGTAAGGTGGTGGCGATAAGCAGAATACCGGCAATCAACACAAGATGACGGCGATCGGCAGAAGGTGAAGCAGAATTCATGGCTATCTCAAACTAGAATACGAGGCGGTTACAATAGCCTGTTTGTCCTCTGTTTAAATCAAGCTAAAATGACAGATTATCGCTAAAGTCGGACATTTTTATGATCGGACTGGGCCTTGACGGCTACGACCCGGACAGCGGTCACGAAGCGGCGGCGGCTTTTCGTATTCAGGTTGTCGCGGACGAGCAGTACATTCCGCGCCATCAGCACCGCAAAGGGCAGCTTATTCTCGCGCTTCACGGGGCGCTGACCTGCGAAGTGGAGAACGCGATGTGGATGGTGCCGCCGCAGTACGCGGTGTGGGTGCCCGGACAGGTGCCGCACAGCAATCGGGCGACGCCGGAGGCGCAGGTCTGCTTTTTGTTTATTGAACCCGACGCGGCGGCGATGCCGGCTTTCTGCTGTACGTTAAAAATTTCACCGCTGGTGCGCGAGCTTATCCTCGTCATGGCCGAGCGCGGCAGGGCAGAACTCGCTAAACCGGCAATGAACCGCCTGGTGCAGGTGCTGTTCGATGAACTCCCGCAGCAGCCGCAGGAGCACCTGCAGCTGCCGGTCTCCGGGCATCCAAAAATTCGTCAGATGGTGGACACGATGGCCGTCGACCCGGCCCGCTGGCAAACGTTGGCGCAGTGGGCGGCGGAATTCGCCATGAGCGAACGCAATCTGGCGCGGCTGGTGGTGCGTGAGACGGGCTTAAGCTTTCGCCGCTGGCGACATCAGCTGCAGCTGATCCTCGCCCTGCAGATGCTGGTCCGCGGGCAGACGGTACAGCAGACGGCGCAGAGCCTGGGCTATGACTCTACCACCGCCTTTATTACCATGTTTAAAAAGGGCCTCGGGCAAACGCCGGGCCGCTATCTTGCCAGCCTGGCTACGACTTCCCAATAAACAGCGAAATGATCCCGGCGGCGATCAGCGGGCCAACCGGAACGCCGCGGAAGAGGGCGACGCCGAGGACGGTGCCGACCAGCAGTCCGGCCACCAGCTGCGGCTGCGAGCCCATCAGCGCCACGCCGCGTCCGCCAAGCCAGGAAACAAATACCCCCACGGCAATCGCCAGCAGCGACTTCCAGTTCACAAAGGAGTGCAGCAGCGTTGAGGGCGGCAGCGTACCGCTGGCAATGGGGGCCATCACGCCGATGGTGAGGATAATAATACCGATGGTCAGCCCCTGCTTTTCAATCCATGGAAAGAAAGCGTTGAGCGGGGTGACGCGGACGATAATTAAAACCAGGATTGAAATAGCAACGGTGGTGTTGTGGCTAATAAAGCCGAGCGCCGCCAGGCCCAGCAGTATTAACAGGGTGGTGTCGAGCATGTGCAGAGGTCCTTGCCAAAAAATAAAAAAAGAAAAACCCGTTTACTCTACGCATGATCGCGTAAGTAAACAGGTTTTTTATCGCAGACTCGCGATTTGAGGCATCTGCACGATCGATTGCTACCCGCGGCCTTAGCGTAGCAGGGGGGCAATCAGGCCAGGCGATGAAACGCGGTCAGTTCCGGACGGGCAATGCGCAGATAGTCGGCGGTATCAAGGATGATGGACTTATCAAGCTGCCCGGCGTTGAAGGCGATTTCCGGGAAACGCGCAAACAGCAGCGGATCGGCGACCAGCCGCAGGTCCGGATGGAAAGTGAAGGGGGGAATGGCGCCAAACGCGCAGGCGGTCAGGGCGTCCACTTCCGCCGGGCTGGCCAGCGAGGCTTTACTGCCGCCGATGTATTCGGCCAGCCGGGCTAAATCCGCCTGAAGATCGGCGGCTAGGATAGCCAGAACGTGCTGATTAACGCCATGCCCTTTCACTTTACACACCAGCGCCTTGGCTCCCTGGCCCAGCGCGGTGCCGCGAATCTTCGACACGGCTTCACATTTCCCGACGGCCTCATGTTCAACGACCCGATAGCGGGCGTGGGAGCGGTTAAGCAGCGCTAGCAGCTGCTGATGAATACTGATTCTTACAGGCGCGTTCATGTCGATTTTTTCCTTCACAATAAAACCTCAAGATTCTTCTTCTCGCCCCGGGTAAGGATACTTTTTTTGCTTTTTATTTTCGTACAGCCGGGCATCGGCGATTTTCATTACATCGGCCAGGCTATCCCCCGGCGCCATGCTGCAGGCGCCCCATGAGAAATTAACGCGCCGGTTAATGTCAATTGCCCTCAGGTGCTGGCGAATACGCTCGGGGATATTTTGCGCCTCTTGTTCCTCATAATCGATCAGGATCAGGAAGAACTCATCGCCGCCCAGACGGATGCCGTAATCGCTTTTACGGATGGCGGCGGAAATGGATTGCGCGAGCAGCACAATCGCGCGGTCGCCTTCGTCGTGCCCCCAGGTGTCATTAAGGTATTTAAGCCGGTCGCAGTCCAGCGCCATAAACACGATATTCACCCCCTGCTCGGTAAGCTTTTGCATGCGGGATTCCAGCAGCGAGGAGAGAATTTTACGGTTGTAAAGACCGGTTAAAGAATCACTAATATTCTCTTTGAAAACGTCGATATACAGACGAAAGTGCATGCGTACCAGATGCAGTAAAACGCCGGTAGATATCAGGTAAAACAGGAATAGCTTCCAGGAGCTAAGCAGAAAATAGGTCATATCCAGCGACAGCGCAATATGCAGGTTTTCCGCTACCTTCTGGCTATGGTGGGCATAGCTGAAAAAATGCGTGTTGCTGCGGTGTACACGGATTTCAGATGTTGAGTCGGAGTCCGTTAACGTGATGTCGAGATAGCGCCAGACCAAAGGGCGGTCGGCGGTGTAAAGAAGTTTCTCAATATCATGGCGAGTGACATCCACCATCACGATGCCCTTCAGCCGATCCCGATGATAGACCGGGGTTAAAAATGACAAAATATTCTGCCCGGTTAACGCGTCAGCATAGATGCTGGAAATCAGCGTGCGGCCACGAAGTAAACCGTTGAGGCTGTTCTGAGTGATGCCCAGTTTGCTGTCGTGAAGAAAGTCCCAGTTGGCGACTGGATTGCTTTTTATCTCAATTGGTGAATAGAAATAGGCATACTTATTATCTAAATCAAGATAGTAGCGGAAACGTTTGTCTGATTTGAATGTTGTCGCATTCAGCGCTGAGTTCATATCGCTTTGGGCGATAGCGGCATCAAATGCCTGCAGCGCCGGGAGAGCGTTGATCCATGGCCCGCACGACGCCTGCGTGGTACTGAGCGTACCGTGAAGCCCGGGGAAGGTATGCCCGGCGATATTCAGGCCGAAGACTTTACCCTTGTTCTCGACGCTGGCGCAGGCCTGTTGGGCTTTTTCGGCAGTCGGATGCGTATCCAGCTTTCGCGCGACCTGGGAGATCACGAGCTGATTTTGATATTTATCGTACAGAAAGGCGGATTCGCCCTTTTCGATGATATATCGCATGTATTCTGACATATCCCGATGGCTGGCGACTAATTCATACACCAGAAACGAAGATGTCAGGACAACTACCCCCGCAGAAATGAAATAACGGAGTAATTTATTCTGTAATTTCATGATGATAATTTCGCCAGCACGATTAAGATGATTCTACCATGGGCGGCCCGGTGGCGCCACGACCGATGATAAGCATACTGGTCGTCTGTCCAGCATCGTCATGCGTCATCACCGAACGGCAATGAAAATAAATAGCTGATTAAATATAAGGATGCTAAGTTATGTGGCTATCATAAATATTCGACTAAATTCATTTTTCACTCATTTTGTTCTCAATAAAATATGCTGCAATAACCGCGCTGCGGCTATCCTGCCGCCGCTAAAAATGAAATAATGTTAATTATCAAGCGAACTTTTCTTATTTTCACCAGTCCTTAGCAGGGTAACAGGCGGTACTATTGATAGCGGTAATGAGGTTATGATGATGGAAAACGCAGCGGTGCAGGCATCCCCCCGAAAGTTTAAAAAAATAAGGGAGCTAAACAGGCGTCGTAATTATTTATTTAAGAAAATACGCAATGTCATTCGAGTCTATATCGCTAAAGCGTTCTGGGATAGTCGCGTGCGCCGCGAAGCTGATTTAACCTCTGTTAAAACGGTGTTGCTAATGCGTAATGAAGGGGCGATCGGCGACGTGGTAGTAGATTCAGCGCTGGTTAAATGCCTCCATAAGGCAGGTATGACCGTTGATTTTCTGTTAACAAAATCAAACAGCCAGGTCATGCGTGATAATCCACATATTCGCCATATTTATGAAGCTGAGAATGTCGACTCGGCGGCTTATCTGCGTAAATTTACCCATAACGTTCCTCGCTCCGTTATTAATGAGCTTGCGAATAATAAGTACGATATTGTAATTGACCCGTCGCTGTTTGATATTCCGGTTCACCGCATGCTGCTTTTACGGCAGATAAAACCCAGGTCGGTACTCGGATTTAATAAATGGCCTTCCATCAATCACTATACCCGGTCTTTTGATTTTGACTGTGAAAACTGGCACGTCAGCAAGACATTTTCGATCATCGCTGATTATCTGCAGCTGGATAAGAAATATCTGCACTCTTATGACCTGCATATCCCGCAGGATGTTAATCATCAGGTTCGTGAATATCTGGCGGCGCTGAACGGGCGTAACGTGGTGATTAATATTTTTGCCGGGCATCAGGACCGTAGTATGTCGCAGACGCAGCTGGCTGCGCTTATCGCCAGGCTGTGTCAGGATTATCCCGACGTCAACATCATCCTGCTCGATCACCGCGATGAAATCCGCATTCCCCTGGCGGAAAAGGTCTGCGTGAATCCGTTTAAAACGCTGCATCACTGCATGGCGCTTATTGCCCAGGCCGATTTAGTTATCTCACCGGATACTTCGGTGGTCCATATGGCGGCGGCGTGGAAAAAACCGCTTATCGCGGTCTACAAAGATGTGCGGATGAATAATCGACTCTGGGCGCCGGGATACGACAAGGCGCGGCAGATCATCGTTAAGTGCGGCAAGGTGCACCAGCTGGAGAGCTTGCCCGACCTGATTATGTCGGAGATTGATCCCGGTACTTTGCAACAGGGGCGGGCCGGGTAAGGCGGGATAAAAAACAGCCAGCGTCTGTGCTGGCTGTCGGGAAAAGTTTAACCGTCCGCTTTTGAGGTCTGCTTGTGAAGCAGAATGCTAAAATATATTTAATTGAAATATAATGTGTTTTTTGTTTCCCCAATATATCCCCAATATCTTTCCCCAAAACGCTACGTGAAAAATACAAGACCAGCAGGGTAATGCCTCACCATTTTTCACGCAGCTACACCTGAAGCTTTTTCCACTCCAGTCCTCTATCATCTGCATACTCTTCGCTCATCGCGTCAGTTTTATGACCCAGCAAGGTTTTAACGTTTAAGCCTTGTTCTTTGTAGAGGCGAGAGGCCAGTGAACGTTGTTCATGAAACGATGGCGGGGTATGACCCTCAGGCCACTTAATCCCTGATTGATCCCTTGCAATGGTGAAATACCGCGATATGGAGTTCACAGGGATTTTGCTTCCTGGCTTCGCCGTCGCATGCAGAACTGAGTGATGGACCAGGTACTTGCTAACGAATCGATCCCTGCATCTTGCAATCACTTCTTCAAGCGTCATACCGATGGCGTCACATCTAAGAGAAAGAGGTAAGGCAATTTTGGACCCCGTCTTGTTTTGTGTGATATGCAGGTACCCATCCCACACATCGGAAAACTTGAAATCAACGATGTCACCCAATCGCTGGCCAGTAACTAAAGCCAGAAGCATGGCGTTCTGCGCAGCTGGCTGCATATCCCCGGCGTGTTTAAAAATGGTTTTCCATTCTGCTAAGGTCAATCGTTTTCTCCTTACCTTCACTACAGGATTCTTCGCAGCAAGAGCGGGGTTATAACCAGGAGGCACCTCACCTGCATGTTGAGCCTCTTTAAAAACATCAACCAGAACCGACCTTACCTGTTGCCCCATTCTTTGCTTACCTGCATTTTTATATTCATCAATGATGGTTGCGATAATCTTGGTATCCACATCTGCTATTCGCAGATTCGGTGTTCTTTTAGATAAAATATTCGAGCAAAGACGCCTATTTTTTAATGTGGATAGTTTTATCTCGTTGTTTTCCATCCTCTCCTGTTGAATTTCCTTATACTTTTTAATCCAGTCGCTAACTCTCATTCCCGGAGCTTTCTTGGCGTTAGCTTTAATGGCCATATCGACAAGAGCGTATGATTGCTTTGCTTCCTGTTCCGAAATGAGACGATTCATCTCAGTTGCAGCAGCTTTCGCTGTATCTTCATCGGTTCCAAACCCTACAAAAACACCTGATGTGGGATGCCTGTATTGCCAGTAGATACGGGATGTTCTCTTATCTAACTTGCAGTATAAGTTTGGAATATTAATGTTATGTTTTCTGGGTCGAGCTGCCATAGAAGGCCTTCTCCACTAACTGGCGGGCTTTATCTGACAGAGATGTAGAAATATCAACATCACCCACCATGCCAATAAAACGAGCATCTTCATCAATCACCCAGCGGCGACCTTGTTTGATTGCAGCCGGGTAGGTTTGTTTGGTTTTAGCTATTTTGTTCAACGTTGCCTTGCTCACTGGATATTTAAAACCATTTGGCCCTGATGCCCAGTCATAGATAGTAACTAGCTGCCCCATACGTATATCTCCACTAATCCGGCTGCAACCGGGTTATTTGCCACTAAACGAACAAGCAGAGCATCCTCCACGAAGCCCGTCATTACACTTTTTGCAAAGCTGGTGGTCTGGCTCTCCTGTTACTGCCGAATAAATCTGGAAAGGAACTATTACTGGCATAGGTACGGTAAGAATCTGACTCCGAAGCTTTGCCACTTCATCGGCTAATTCCATTAGCCTGTTATGCAGGTCTTTTGCTTCCTCCTTATACCAGGCCAAATCATCACGGATACGCCGCCAGCGACGGCGCTTTAATTTGTTTGTTCTCACTTCACCTCCTGCGGGGCAGCGGCGAGCAAACGCTCTACTTCAAAGCGCGCGTTACCGCAGCGTATAGCGCTATAACAACCGCGACTATCGTCTTATTGGTCATTTAATCAATCTCCCGGTGATTTCTGCCTTACACAGCTTCCATATCCCTTGCGCATCAACGCCGCCGTCGCTCATATCGCAGATTCCATTCATTACCAGGCGAGGCACATCATCTGGCGCGGTTAGTGCTGTCAGTGCGATTTCAAATAACGCCGCACATTGGTTTACATGGGCGCGGCCTTCACCCGTTATCGTCGTGTGACGGCAAAACGCAATTTGCTCTTGCGCCTTTTCAATTAACTGCTCTCTGGTTATGGTTGATTTGGTCATGGTTGGCTCCTTCTGCTGCCCGGTTCACTATCACGCCGTCATAAATTTCGTTTAGATGCCCTCTCAGCTCCATCCTGCGCAGGGCTGAAAGCATGTAATCGCATTCGACCTGCTTATTGCCGGTGAATGGCTTAACCTCTGCGCTTCCCCAGCAACAGTTTCCCTGTGGCCATCCGTGAACCTTTCGAACCTTTCCATTAACCACATGCAACAAACCCCAGCCAGGCGGAAGGTCTTCGACAGAGATAATCCCCGGCTCGCTGATAAAGAACCGCCAGTCACCCATGCCAAGTTCGGGGCGTAGCCGGAAACGTTTTTTCCTGTCTGCGAGCAGGTCGGCGCGTGAGCACTTAGCCTCTATCAGACAGGAAGCGAAATTCCTGAACCCCATGGCGTCTGGCTGCTCACCTGTGCTGGTTACAGCAACAAAGCGATCGTGAAAGCAGACTTTGAAGCCGTTCCGCTTAAGGAATTGATAAGCTATCTGGCAAAGCTCATCGTGTGTCAGTGCCATCACTCAGCCTCCACCTTGATGCCCTGCGCGGTTAGGACCTTACCGATTCTCTCAGCAGCAACATCGGCACCTTCGATGTAAGCCCCCAGTTCACGCCACGTCATATTTCTGCGTCGAGATTCGGCTACAGTGATTCGTACCTCTGGCAGCTTCACGGTGCGAGATTCCAGCTCGGCGATGCGTTTCTCGGCCGCTCTACGCTTGCGGAACTGGGCTTTGCGGCTAGCTTTGAGGTTATGCTTAGCCAGTTCAGCTATCTGGAGTTGATGCTCTGCGTTAGCCAGCCGTTGACGAACTTCGTCATTCTCCAGTTCATCAATACGCTGCTGCGCCTTCTCCAGCGCCTCTACCAGTGCGATGACATTGTTTGGGTTAGCCAGGGCGTAAAATTTCTCCGCCGCCGCACGACCTTTCGAATACCGGGCGATAATGGCGAGCTCTTTGGCATCGATCGCCGCCGCTTTCAGGCTCTGCGCCAGTTCGGTGATATCAGTCATGCTGCACGCTCCTCAATCCGTTTGAACTCAATAACCCAAACCCATGGATTGGAATTCCAAGATTCTTCGCCGTAGATAGATTTCCAGAGGGTTACGAATGAGCCGCGGGCGCTCAATTGATGTTGCGTCCAGCCTGGCTGATAGTGCTGCCAGAATCCCCCTCGTAGCTTCGCTACTCCTTCGGCCTGAGCATCGTGCTCACTGATAGCGTTCAACCGCTCCACGCGCACACAGGTTATTTCCAAGGTGATACGGCTGGCCCAGCGCGGCATGTGAATCGATGGTCGCCATGCACCTTCGAACTTGTGATCTTTGGTATGCGGTTTCCAGTAGGCGTCATCGGGGATAGACCACAGGCCATAATCACCCGGCCGCTGTTCGCAGCTGGCGCGGTAAATCCTTGCCGCTGAGCGCTCATCTCCTTTGCAAAGATTGTCTTCCCAATCGACATAACAGCCGTCTTCGTTGCCCAGGGTCGCCCATGTTTCCCGCACCCAGATACGGTCGCCAACTGCACCGAACGGGCAAATTAAAGCAGAATAGGGCTTTGTCGCATTCGCCAACCACCAGTCATGGGTATGTTTTAGAACGAGAGGATTCTTTGCTGACTGGACACTCCAACTTTCACCCTGACGCTGATTTTTTATGATCCGCCGTGTCTGCGTCTTCCGGCCGTCGAGAATGGCGCGTGCCATTTCGCCATTAAAAATCATCCCGTGCTCTTTCATTGGAGGGGCTCCTCATTGAGCACCCAGCGCAATGCGGCGGCATATTCACCGCTGGCATTTTCAAGGGCTTTGGTAATTTCTTTGCGTGTTTTGAGACGCGGCTTAGTTTCGCCAAGCACAGCGCGCTGACGCCTGGCTTTTTCATGGCCGGTAGTCCCCGCGGTCGCAGATTCAATCTCTTTCACTTTTTCCCGCTGCTCTTCAGGGGGAAGCGTGCCAAGCTGGCGGGCTTGGGTAACGGTAACTGTGCCAGACTCCACCGCTTCCCGGACGGCCTGGGTAGCATCGAGGAGGGAGAGTGTTGCTCGAACGGTCTGAACGCTGCAGCCAAACAACACCGCAATGTCGTCCTCATCGAGCCCGCGGTCGAGCGCATCTGACATTTTTTTAGCCCGGCCAAGCGGTGTATCAGGTCGGCGAATTTCGTTTTCGCTGACCATGTATTTAGCCATCTGATTTGCTGACCCGCGTTTAACGACTCCAGGAACAAACAGTGGGTCTTTGCCTTCTTTAAGAAGGAGTTTATTTGCCTCAATGGTATGTTTAACGCGCTGGCGGCCTACAACAACGCATGTGAGCCCTGTTTCAGGGTCTTTCCAGACGATAATCGGCTCCAGTACACCCAACTCCTTAATGTTCAGCACCATCCCTTCGTCGATCGGCAGGTGGACCCGCTCATCGTAGAGAGGGTGGGTCTTATCGGTGACCAGGTGCAGATTTTCAGGATCAAACTTGAGTGCGTTTGTCTTTCCGCTGGCGCCGTATACATCTACTGAATTTTTAGACATCAGACAGCCTCCACATCACTGGTGGAAGCAGCCGAGATATTCTTCATATCGCGCATAGCTTCTAAGACGTGCATATTGCTGCGGGTTTTGGTGTGACGTTCAACAATGCGATCGCATTCTTTAGCCCAGGAAATAACTTCTTCTTTCATGGCGTCACGTTCTTTACGTGCCTGGCGAAGAGTAACGTTCGAAACATCGAGCATAGTTGCCAAATCTTTAAGAAGTTCTGCAGTAGCAGGAGGCATTGTTTTAGCTGCCTCAAAGGCATCTTTAATTAACTGCTGTGCTGTTTTTGCCATTATGTTTTTCTCCAACTGACGCGCTGCAACGCGCTTTAGGGTGCAGCAACCCAACCCATGAGAATGGGGTAATTGCTGCTGTTCTAATCAGGCTGCTGGTTTTTGTTCTTCGGGCTCTTTGTAGGCGAGCAGATCACAAAGCTGGTTAATTACTTTACAGAACTGGAACATGTCCGTACCTGCCTGGTGACGCCAGCGGTAGGCTTTGTCGTCATCATCAGAATAATCATTATCCTTGGTATCGATCCGCCGGAAATGGAACTTATCTGTAAGCAGAAAAGAGACGCCACAGCCTCTTAATTCCATGTTATCGACGATAAAACCTGTGTTCAGGCTCTCCAGAATTTCATTGGTAACGGAAGTGTGTTCCGCAGAGTAGCGAATAACTTCTTTCTGTTCTGCCAGGCGGGATAGCTGGACATAATCACCGACCTCAAACCCGGCAAAGGCTGATTCTTCGCCGTCCAGATGGTTTTTAAGGCGCGTTGTCAGTCCGTTTTTGATATCACTTATGTTGATCGTGACTGTTTTTACTGAGCCGATCACTTTAACCAGCATCGCCCCGACTAAATTGGCAATATTTTTATTGGCGGAGTTAATGATCAGCAGATTTTCTTCAGTGTTATACAGGACCAGGAACAGAGACGACTTGATGAATGCCTGTTTGCAGAGCTGAACCTTAGCATCCTGAATAATGTTGTTACGGTCAGCGCGCTTCAGTTTCTCACCACTCGCATTTTCGATGCGCTGGATGCGCTCATTGGCTTCTTTCATTACGACGTGCTGGGGGATTATTTTCTCATCGCGGCGAACCACGATTGCATAACCGCCAGTAATTGGCGTAACCAGCTCTCCGGTAATCGGATTAGGGACGAAGGAAGCCCGCGCGAATTCCGTTTCTGTAAGTTCAGAGTAGGGCAATTCCTGCAGGTGCCCTTCAACCGATTCAATACTGGGCAAAGTAGCCCGATAGACAATGGCGTTACGTAACTTTGATAATTTCATTTCTATGTCCTCTGCAAAGGATTGGTTAGTTATCTCCACACAACACAGAAGAGCACCTGCGGCTGCAAATCCGCCCGAGCGGATTGGGTGATGGGCCCGTTACTCGGTGATGCTCTTGTGTCTTGTGTAAAAAGGGCGGTACCAGAAACAAAGGGAAACTGGCACCACCAAGATTACACTCAGCATATCTGGTGACATAATGGTAGGCTTTGCCTATCATCTTGTCAATAGGCATAGCCTAATGAGTGTGGTTTATGAACAAAAAAATCCCGCCTGAGCGGGATGTAAAGAAATAAATTTTAGGTCTGTATTGATATTATGATCGACGTTTTCTGAAGTTCTCATCATTTTGGACATATTGTAAAGAATCAAGTATTAAACCTGAAATCCTTAATACATCCTCAGGATTATCAATGAAAATTCTATTATTATCAAATTCAAGCCCAGCTCTTTTTATTTCATTCCCAGTGATTTCGCTTATATTAATGGGTAATTGTATGGACGAGCGGTTTTTCTTATCGTAGTAACGAATTAACCAGCGATTTGTTTTACCTTGGAAAAGAATAGAATAATATGACTCTGTGTCCTTAGCTTGGAGGTCGTACTCGGGACCAGTAATAGAGGTAATTTTCTCGTATATAATCCGCTCATTGTAGGTTGTTACTATGTTCGGATTTTCTGCGTCTACAACGTCAGCTCGTTCGTCAACAACAATATTTTCAACTGCATCATTGGAGGGCTCAATTGCCGGAGATGATGATGTCCTCGATGACAGCCCTGACACCACCATTTCACTTACAGACCTCTCAACAGCCTGTCTAACTAAAGGGGTGATTGTTTCTATAAACCTCTGATTTAATTGGCGGCCTATATTAGCGCGCCCGGCAACATACCTGACAAATTCATGGTCTACCTCCCGGAGGCTGGTACTCACAACTTTTACAAATGCAGAGATATAAACGCTCTCTTCCGCAAGCGTCCTCAGGGCTTCAGGTTTGAATTTATCATGTCTGAATCTAAATAGTTGCTCGGCGTCAGAGTCTTTAATGTCATCCATCATAATCCGCAGGAACGGGGTAGAATCCATAATGTTTTTTTCATTAAGATCCGTAAAGAAACGCCATTCAATACCATTAGTAATTGCTGATATTGTAACTTCGGGAGTGGAGTTAAAATACCGGGATAATTGAGGGCAATGGTTGTCCATCTTCTCTTTACAACCTTTTGCCTCTATAAACATAACAGGAACCCCTTGGCAGAACAGGGCATAATCCACACGCTCTCCAGATTTGACCCCAGGGAAGTCAGCCCCGTATTCAGCCTTAACCTTTTGTGGGTCGTAAGCGTTAAAGCCTAGTATGTCCAAAAAAGGAAGTATCAAAGCCTGCTTTGTGGTTTCTTCAGTAGTGCAGTGCTCTCTAACATTTTTAACATGTTCGATATGATTTTTAAGACGCGATTTAAAGTTTTCCATGCATCCTCCATGCAAAAATGAAAACCCACATTTAAATCAAAGCAAATCTTAATCCCGGATGGGCTTTACAAGAGCCAATCCCCACAGGGATTGAGATATGCAAGTGAATCAGATCCTAAGCTTTTTCGCATAGATGGAATCATAGGTACTCTCCATTAGACCATATAAGCCTAAGCTCTGGCTTTCGTCTGTTTTTTCCCATTATCCTTTTGCTCTAACCATCTCCTTACCTTCAGTTCAAGTGAGTCTATGTACGCTCTCGCATCGGCATCAGCCCATGCGGGAAACTCCTGTCCTTTTTCGAGAAGGATCAAATCAACAATAGCTTTTTTTTCTTCAGAAGCGTGTTTGTATAGTTCGTCAATAGAGCCTTCTTTGAAAGTGACCTCGGTTGATGTTGCTTCTCGGCTATACCCAGTAATCGGATATCCTGGTAATCCCCAGTGTTCAGGGCCGACAACATCAGAAAAGTAATTCCAAAGTTCGGGTAGTTTTTCCTTAGATATTGAGCCCTTATTGATCCAATCGTGGATTGATGGAGGTTTGATTTTGAAATGACGTGCAATTTCCGCCTTACTCTTGGCAGAACCCGCTGAAAGTTTCTTGTCTATGGCCTGCTCGATGGCTCGGCCCAATTCTTTACCGCTAAGCATTGCCTAATAATCCTCATAACAATTCACTTAGGCAATTCCTATTGAATGATCATTAGGCTTAGCCTAATATGTATCTGTGTTGAAATCATAGGAACTCCATTCATGAAACAAAAAAATAGCCTTGAAGCAATCAGGGAAGCCTGCCGAATTGTTGGTGGACAGGCTGCTTTATCCCGGAACCTAGGAGTCACATCACCAACAGTTAATCAATGGACTAAGGGGACTAGGCAAATACCCGCTGAGCGGTGCCTGGGCATAGAAAAAGCTACTGGTGGAACAGTGACATGTGAGGAGCTTCGCCCTGACATCGACTGGGCCTATTTGCGTGGTGTTGGAATACAGAAGGTTAACCTCACTGCATCAAATCTGTAACTACAAACCGAATTTCAAAGGGGTAGGTATGAACCCGGAACAGTTCATAAAAAACAATGTTGTTAAGGCACTCCTGACTGATGGTTATTCAGCAGAACAGGCTGAGCAGGGGGGGAGAGGCTATCTCGTACTACCGGCGCTCATCGAAGATAACTACCAAACGCAGAAATATCTTTGATGACTGTCTGGACTAGGCCAGAACGATTCTCAAGTACGGCAAAAAGAAAGGCACTAGGACAAAAGGGGCTCTGATTTAAATGACAACTCTGAAAGAAGTCGTAAAGGCAATGTGCAAAGCCTATCCCGGCGGTCGTGAAGCGATGGCTGGTGCATTAGGGATGACCTTAACCCAGTTCAACAACAACCTCTACGAGAAAAACGGCTGTCGTTTCTTTGAAGTATCTGAACTGGAAGCGATGGAGGACATCTCGAATACATCTCACCTGGCTGAATATTTTGCCCGCCGTCGTGGTGCTCTGCTGGTGGATGTGCCGCACCTGGAAGAACTGGACCGCGTGGATTTGTTTAGCCGCGCAATGCGTACTTCAGCAGCAAGAGGGCAAGTGGATCAGATTATCGAACAGGCGCTTGAAGATGGGGTTATCGAAAGACATGAAGCTGAAGAAATCATGGTGCATCACCGCCGCCACCTGGCAGCGCGTGAAGAAGAAATCGCGGCAATTATCACGTTGTTTGCACGCAAAAAGAAGTGACGCCAGCAGGTTGCAGCCTCTGGCGTCGTGGCGTGTCGTTATCAGTGGAGATTACTAACGCATGAACAGTTTACCAACACAGTACCGCAGGTCGCAACTTATAGCGCGTCCGGTTCCTGGTGGAGCTGGTCCGGTGCAGTTCGTGTATGGGGTAAGAGTACCAGGCGGGTTTGAGCCTATCTGCTACCAGTTTGCTCAGTGGGTGGTAGGGGACTTTAACGGTCAGGCGGGGAGCGTATGCGAGAACTTAACCGATGGTTCAGAGATCACTACGGTGTCCCGGTCCAGGTCATCCGCTGGGAGCCCCAGACACAGCGCGTTATATACCTGCGTGAAGGGTACGAGCATGAGTGCTTCAGCCCCCTTGAGCAGTTCAGACGAAAATTCAGGGAAATAGAGGGGTCTTATGAGCCTGTTAATGCCATCAAGGCCGATAGTCATCAATCCTGACCTTGCATACAGCATTGGCCTGAATGAAGCCATAGCGTTGCAGCAGGTTAACTACTGGCTGAAGGAGACAACCTCCGGGCTTGAGCGTGACGGTGTGCGTTGGATCTACAACACCACTGAGCAATGGCTGGAGCAATTCCCGTTCTGGTCTGAGTCAACGCTGAAGCGCACATTCACCCGCCTGAAGAGCCTGGGCGTACTCAAAATCGAGCAGCTAAACAAGTCGCAGCGCGACATGACCAACTACTACACGATCAATTACGAGAGTGAGCTTTTAGATGAAGTCAAAGTGACTAAATCGAAGGGGTCAAAATGCGCTGTTCCATCAGGTCAAAATGACACGATGGACGAGGTCAATATGAAACGCTCCACCAGGTCAATACGACCCGCTGTCATCAGGTCAAATTGGCACGATGATCCTACAGAGAATACAACAGAGAGTACTACAGATAATAAAACTCCTTCTTGTCCGGTCGCTCCGCAACCAGACACTGAAAGTCATTTGGATGATTTTGCTGTCCGACATCCTGACGCGGTTGTGTATAGCACAGCAAAACGCCAGTGGGGAACTCAGGACGATTTAACCTGTGCAGAATTCATATGGGGAAAAATCATCGGGATGTACGAGCGGGCGGCAGAATCTGACGGAGAGGTTGTTCGTCCTAAAGAACCGAACTGGACTGCCTGGGCCAACGAAGTTCGCTTGATGGTATCCATCGATGGACGCACACATAAACAAATCTGCTCGCTGTTTAAGCGTGCTAACCAGGACACATTCTGGTGCAAGAACATCCTTAGCCCATCAAAGCTGCGTGAGAAATGGGATGAGCTGTCGCTGAAACTATCGGCATCACTGAGTGCTGGTTCTGCAAGAGAAGATCGGGCATTTAAGCCGACGCATGATGATGTTGATTATTCTGGCATACCAGCGGGGTTCAGAGGATGAGCAAGCCATTTCTGAAGTGGGCAGGTGGTAAATACACCCAACTTAACGATCTGTTCAGGTATATCCCTGAAGGTTTACGACTGATTGAACCATTCGTGGGTGGCGGATCTGTATTCCTGAACAGCGATAAACATGCGGATTTCCTGCTGGCAGATGTTAACCCCGACCTTATCCATCTGTATCAACTGCTGGCTGTCGTGCCTGACGTGGTTGAAAACAAAGCCCGCTGGATGTTCGAGAAAATGGGCAATCCTGAAGGTTATGAACTGATCAGGAGGGAATTCAACGCGCAGACACTGGATGCAGCCGAGCGTGCAGCTGCATTCTTGTATCTCAACCGGCATTGCTTCAATGGGCTGATGCGTTACAACCTGGCCCATCAGTTCAACGTTGGCTGGGGAAAATACAAAGCTCCCTATTTCCCGTTTCAGGAGATGAAGGCTTTCGCAGATATGTCTCACAACTGCGTATTCATGACATCCGGTTATCGCCGGACTATCGGCCTTGCGGGAAAAGGTGACGTTGTGTATTGCGATCCCCCTTACGAACCGATGCCTGGCACTGCAGGGTTTACCGCGTATGCCGCTGGTGGTTTTAACTGGGATGATCAGGTATTGCTGGCTAAGCACTGCGTAGAAGCGCACGAACGTGGCGCGAGGGTTGTCATTTCAAACTCATCAGCCCCCAGGGTAGTGGACCTGTACCGGGAGCATGGTTTTAATCTGGAATTTATCAAAGCGCGTCGTTCGATCTCCTGCAATGGCACCACGCGGGAAGTCGCTCGGGATGTCGTGGCGATCCTCTAAGAGGGCTTTATGAAACTGACACTGCCATTTCCACCAAGCGTAAACAGTTACTGGCGCGCTCCCAGCAAAGGGCCACTGAAGGGACGGCATCTGGTTAGCGAGACTGGTCGCAAGTTCCAGAAAGCAGCCAGGGCGGCAATTATCGAACAGTTACGGGCGGTCCCAAGACCATCAAGTGAGCTGGCGGAAGTTCATATTGTTCTGTATCCGCCGGATCAGCGCCGTCGTGATATTGACAACTACAACAAAGCGCTGTTCGACGCGCTGACTCAAACCGGTGTCTGGGAGGACGACAGCCAGGTGAAACGTATGCTGGTGGAGTGGGGGAACATCGTGAAGAAAGGGAAAGTAGAAATCACCATCAGACGTTTTCATGCAGTAGCCTGACGTGGAGATGATATGAGAGCACTACTAACTCCTGAGATTGCCCCACGCATGGGCGTTGTTCTTCTTCGCCCAGGTACTGAGCTTATGCCATTGTTCAGGCGAGGACGTGTACTGATTGAGCCTGAGCCAGAGCGTTACGCTGAATATCAGACTGGAGCTATCCCTCCAGCAACACAGCCGCTGGAAGGTGACCCAACGGTATTGCCTATCTTTGAAAATAAGGATGTGCTGATCCGTGCTGGCGGATTAGTAGGCCTTGAAGCCGAGCTTGAGCGTACTTTCGAATGTCAGTATCCGCATGCAACCTGGCATAGTGAGAATTTCACACTCTTCCGACATGAACCTGGAAGCATTCGCCTTTGCTGGGGTTGTGACAATCTAGTCAGGGACCAATTCACACAGGAACTGGCAGGCATTGCGCGTAAAAACCTGGTATCCTGGCTGATATCAGTCATACGCTCCAGACTGGGATTTAATGAGGACCATGTACTAACAATTCCGGAGTTGTGCTGGTGGCTGGTAATTAACGATCTGTCGCACGTCATACCGGAAACGCTGGCAAGAAAAGCGATGCGATTGCCTGAAGTCAGGCACCAGTCAGTGATGAAAGAAATTGATTTACAGCCAGAGTTTGCTGCAACCGAATTAGTCCAAAAAAAGATACTGGCGCTGAAAGTGGATACTGAAACGCCGGAATCATTCATGCTTCGGCCAAAGCGTCGACGCTGGATAAACGAGAATTACACCAGTTGGGTTAAGACCCAGCAGTGTGCCTGCTGTAATAAACCAGCAGATGACCCCCATCACCTGATAGGCCACGGACAAGGTGGAATGGGAACGAAAGCGCACGACCTGTTTGTGTTGCCGCTTTGCAGAGCGCACCACGAAGAGTTGCACGCTGACACCGTGGCATTTGAACAGAAATATGGCTCACAGCTGGAGCTGCTGTTTCGATTTCTGGATCGTTCGCTGGCAATTGGCGTACTGGCTTAATTTAGTGGAGATAAGTTAATGCGTGATATGTATGAAGTATTAGACCGCTGGGGCGCATGGGCTGCTGCCGATAGTAGCGGTGTGGACTGGCAACCAATTGCAGCCGGATTTAAAGGACTGCTGCCACATGGAAAAAAATCACGCCTACAATGTGACGATGATGAAGGGATCATGATTGATGGATGTATAGCGCGATTGCGTAAGTATAAGCCTGAAGAACATGAGCTGATTATTGCTCATTTTGTTATCGGCATCTCATTAAGAACCATCGCGAAGAAGCGGAAGTGTTCTGATGGTACCATCAGGAAGGAATTGCAGACTGCAATGGGGTTTATCGATGGGTGTTTGTATTTGATTCTGTCTTAAGTGATAAAACCTACTCTTTAGCTTCATCTTTCGCGTCTGCTTCAGTTAAGGCATCAATACGAATATTTATTTTTTTCAAAAGCTTATTGTCAAGATCTATTAGACATTCATTATAGTGATTAACTTGCTCTTGAGTTAGGTTTGGATTGGCCAGGCAGCTCTTAATAAGTTCTCTGGCTGTTTTGATCTCCCTCTTCATTCGAACATCAGTAAGCGAAGGCAACCCGATGTAAGCAATGATAAGGATGACTACATGAGATAGCCCAACAGCTGCCCCAGGCGCTAATGATTTGAAAAAAGCTAGATGAGGAAGCCAATCGAAGAGGTAATTCAACCCTGCAGTAATCAGAGTTGTAAACCATGCTTGCATCGCGAGATAGGATTTAGCGTTAGTCATTCACCTTCCCGTAGCTGCTTCATTACGCGTTTTCAGCTCGCGGAGGAGTAACGCCAATTGCTCTGCATCATTTTTGTCTTTAACGCTAACTTTCCTTTTGGACGTCTTTCCTTCAGGATCGGTGTACGTTAACTCAATGTATGCATTCGGCTTTATCCAAACCAAAAACCTAAGCACAGCATATCTTGCCGTCAGAGCGACGACCATGAACACAGTGATGTAAAGCATTATGCTTAGGATTGACATTAGTTAAAGTAGTTTCCTGTCTGCTGCTGCTCTATGACGAATGACTTTTGTTATACTATAACGCGGCTTAGAAAGCTCGCCATTTGTTTCTTTGGTGGTTTCCGTGAGTTCCACCACAAAAAGGTCGTCTTTACAAAATGCTGCTTGATTGTGTTCAACTCGTTCAAGGAAAGCCTCATCTTTCATTGAAGCACTGACTTCATCTCCGTTAGGTAGAATGATGTCCCAGCTTTTACCCTGTTTGAAACGCACATTAGCAAAGTGTACGTTCGCTTCACGTGTCTTAACGTGCGTTTTCTCAACAAAGGTGGATTTTGCAACTTTAAAGCTGCTTGCTTCAATCTGGGTCACCTTGACTACGTTGTGGTCACGTTGCGAAACAGCGAACGTAGAAGGCTTGTCAGTTTGCAGAGGCTTATAGATTAATTTATCCAGTTCTTTTCGGATGATCGGGCTTGTGATCAATTTTTGGATGTCGTTACTACATTCAATCTTCTCGCCATCTACTTCGATTTCAGCTGTTTCTTTTTGTTCATCAACAACAATTGAGCTGATTTTTCGTCCTTTCAGCCATTCAATGATCCCGAGAACACCTCCAGATGCGGCGCCTGCTGCTGCTACAAGACCTAAAGCGTTTATGGTTTTGATACTACCCATGACCGCCACCAGCAATGTAAACGAGCCCTCTTTTGTTGCTTTAATGTTTACTTTTGGTTCGGAAGTTTCGCCATTAATTATCTTTTCGGCATGTTCAATAAGCGTACTCAGAGACGTTAATGCTTCACCCAATGTTTTTGCATCTATTTGGTTATCAGCGTAAGCCTCGCCGCCATAAGCTATTTCGATTTCAGTAACTGGAAGGTCTTCGGTCTGCTGTGTCATTAAAAAGCGTCCTTTGCGAAAGAGAAACAATCACAGAATACAGATAATCATAGGAAAATCACTAACGCGTACGCAAAAACTATCGTAATCTGTTAGGAGTGGTCACTTCGACACACAGCCTAATCATCAAAACCCCGCCAGCGCGAGTTTTTTGCTTTCCGGCGATACGACAGGGGTATTCGCGAGATGCATTGCATCAGTACCCCTGTCACATCGTCGTAGAGGATTGAAACGATTTTCTTCAGATGTTAAATTTCGGGCGTGGTGAATCCCCCTATGCGGAGGGGCGTCCAACTAATAGAGCGAAAGCCCTGTGAATACCACGCGAGTAATGTCTGTTGGGGCATGCTCACCGGGAGGCACCCGGCACCACGTCTAATCGCAAGTAAGTAAACCGAACACCTTGTTGGGTTTACTCATTCTCTTTGGCAGACTATGGTTAATTACAGTAACGACATAAAAGGGAATGTTTTTCTGGTAAATCGGTAGCTCGGACTATCAGGAACCTTTCTTTATCGTTACTCCTCGAAAGCCAACTTTTTCAGCCCGCTCTCATAGCGGGCTTTTTTTATTCCCCTCGTTCATGAGAGGACTCACAGCAATAGAGGGGGCTAAATGTCCGATCCTGTTTCTGCCACAACGATAGCGGCTGGTGGACTGTTCGGCGCCAGCCTATTCGGCCTGGCAACTGGTATTGATTACGGCGTGGTATTTGGTGCGTTTGCTGGCGCGGTGTTCTATGTCGCAACGGCGGTGAATATTAGCCGCATAAAGCTGGTGGGCTATTTCATTACTTCATTCATATTCGGTGTGATTGGTGCTCCTCTGCTGGGTTCGTACTTCTCAAAATGGACGGGGTATAGCGACAGGCCACTTGATGCGCTCGGTGCCGTAATCGTTGCCGCCATAGCTATTAAGCTGCTGACTTTCGTAAACAGCCAGGACCTGGGTAGCCTGTTTGGGATTCTCTCTCGCTTACGTGGAGGAGGGACAAGCAATGGTAACAAGTGATCCGAGCGCAATCATCAATGCGGTGATATGCGCTGTAATTGTTGTTGCGTTGATGTTCTACCGGCGCGACGGGTCAAGACACCGCCCCATGATATCGCTGATGGCTTACTTCACTGTGCTGGTTTACGCCAGCATCCCTTTCCGTTTCCTGTTTGGTCTGTACGATTCATCCCACTGGCTGGTTGTGGTGGCGAACATTCTTATCTGCGGCGCGGTTCTCTGGTTCAGGGGGAATATAGCGCGTCTGATTGATGCACTGAGGCACTGATGAACCAATCACAATTTCAACGGGCGGCTGGTATCAGCGCCGGGTTAGCTGCGCGCTGGTTTGGTACCGACGATAACAAGGCGGTATAGGAAATGCAGGAAATTAATAAGCAACGAAGGGCGTTTTTAGACATGCTCGCCTGGTCGGAAGGCACAGACAAGCCTGGCCAATCCACCAAAAATAAAGGGTATGACGTCATCGTCGGCGGCTCACTCTTTACTGATTACAGCAACCATCCTCGCAAGTTGGTGAGCCTACCTAAGCTGGGTATCAAATCAACCGCGGCGGGGCGCTACCAGCTCTTGTCAAAGTGGTGGGATGCTTATCGCAAGCAACTTGGTCTGAAAGACTTCTCTCCGGCGTCTCAGGACCAGGTTGCCCTGCAGCAGATTAAAGAACGTGGAGCTTTGCCACTCATTGATAACGGCAACATCCGGCAGGCAATCGACCGCTGCAGCAATATCTGGGCCTCATTACCAGGCGCTGGCTACGGACAGTTTGAACATAAGGCTGACAATCTGATCGCAAAATTCAAAGCCGCTGGCGGCGTTGTAGCAGAAGTACAACCATGAGCCGCCTAATCGCAGTTATCAGCGCCGTGGTGATCTGCCTAATAGTCAGCCTCGGCTGGCTGGCCAGTCACTACAACAGCAACGCAACTGAGTTCAAAAGGCAGCGCGATAAAGCGACTGAGCAACTCAGCCTTGCGAAAGACACCATCACTGACATGCAGACCCGCCAGCGTGATGTTGCTGCGCTGGATGCCAAATACACTGGAGAACTCGCAGATGCTAAAGCCACTATCGATCAGCTTGAACGTGATGTTGCTTCTGGCAAACGTCGGCTGCAGCTCAACGCCAGATGCCCCGCGAACGGAGCGACCACAACCGGCGGCGTGGGCGATGCTTCCGGCCCCCGACTTACTGACTCCGCTGAGCGGTATTATTTCACCCTCAGAGAGCGAATCAATATCATCAAACGGCAAGTGAGCTACCTACAGGGCTATATCCGTACACAATGTTTGAGATGACGATCACTTAGTCCTAGATAGTAATGTTGTTAGCTTAACGTACAGATTTTGCTTAACTTACTACCATACAGTAAGGATATTCAAATAGGGAGCTTTACAACACAGTAAAAAATTTTTTTATCATTAGGTGAATATTGTCTTTCTTCAGTGCTATAAACAATCACCAAATATTGACTTGCGGGGATCGTATGCAGCGTTTTGTTGATTCGATAAGAAAATCGGTAAATGATAAAAATTGGTTTGCAGCTATTTTCATGGCTCTAGCCATGCCTGATGTTTGCGGTAGTTTAGAAACGCCGGGAACAGGAAACGTCGGTGAAAGGTACAGGCGTTGGTTTAATAATTATCTTAAAGACAAATATGATATAGAAACTGACTGGGAGCTTAGACTTTTATATGCTCCTGAAACAGCGCGGAGGATGATGGAAGATGCTCGATTTGCAGAGCATATTGAGCATCAGAAAAAATCAGTTAGGGAGCGTGCTTTAAGATTTACCGCTGATGATTGCTACAAGTTCAGGTGTGCTTGCCTTCATACTGGCATGGCTAGACGTGAACGAGGTGCGATTAACATGACTCCTCCTCTTGCCAGTTCAGGAGTGGTTCACATGTGCATAGTAAACGGAGATCTTCAGTTGCAAATCGATATATTCTGTGAAGACGTTTGCAAGGCTGTTGAATTATGGGCGGAAAACAATAAAAATGATACTGACATACAGCAAAGAATATCTGATTTGATTGAAGTTAAACCGCTACAGAGTAATGGTGTAAACTTGTTTGGACCCTACTGACAACATTTCTGATATAACTCTTCTCAATCTTTTTGTTGTCGGCTTGTAATAGCCATAACAAAGGCCACCCTCGGGTGGCTTTTTTCATGGCATTACAGAAGACACTTTGGATAGTTGCTTCGATAATGCTCCCCACATCGCATAGAGGTACGACATGGTCGAAATCACCGACGCCCAGCAGATTCGCCTGAACCTGCTATCCACCCTGAACTATGACACTGCCGCCGCAAAAGTCGCTGTAGAGTTTGTTCAGGATAGTCCGCTCAAGTACCAGTTATTCATCCAGCAATACAGCCGTGTCACATCAGAGACTGAAGTGGTGGCAAAGACGATGAAAGCAGTACAGGAAGCAACTGAAGCGCTGCCGCTCTTCGATACCAGCGCTGAAGCAAACAGCTAAGGCATTACAGCAGGCATTCACTGAGTGCCTGTGATAATGCAAATCTCATAAGGACTTAATCATGCCCGCACTAATTCCCCGAACATGCCGTAAGCGTGGATGCGCAGGCACAACAACCGACCGCTCAGGCTACTGCGAGAAACACCGCAATGAAGGCTGGCAACAGCATCAGCAGGGTAAGAGCAGGCATGAGCGCGGCTATGGTAGCCAGTGGGATATTAAGCGTGCCCGCATCCTTAAGCGTGATAATCACCTGTGTCAGAACTGTCTGCGCAACGGTCGTGCGGTAGCAGCTAAGACCGTTGACCATATCAAGGCTAAGGCTCATGGGGGTACCGATGATGATTCGAATCTTGAAAGCCTGTGCTGGCCCTGTCACAGAACGAAAACCGGGCGTGAACGTTTCAAATGATATCAATTCCCATTTGGATGACAACAGGGAGGGGGCGGGTAAAATCCCTGATGGCAAAGGCCCAAAGGACCGCCGCCTAACCTTTTTTCACACCGCCGCAGGTTAGAAAACTTTTTTTTGGGGTCCCCCATCCGATGATTAATAGGAGTTTTCGATTATGCCAGGACCACCGAAAACCCCGACACATCTGGCTTTAGTGAAGGGGAACCCATCCAAACGCCCGATCAATAAGAACGAGCCAAAACCCCCGTCAGGGGTCCCCCCAATACCGAAACATTTTGATAAGCAGGGTAAGTACTGGTTCAAGCGTATCGGTGATGAACTTGATGCAGTCGGCGTATTGACCACGCTGGATGCTAAAGCGCTGGAGTTGTTGATAGAAGCCTATGTTGAATACCGGCATCACTGCGACACGCTTGATCGGGAAGGTTACACCTATGCCGTCTACAGCGAAGAAGATTCAGACGAAGGAGGGGAGCGGGAAATCAGAATGATAAAACCTCACCCCGCAGCAGTCATGAAGGCTGATGCGTGGAAACGAATCAGAGCGATGCTGAGTGAATTCGGCATGACACCTGCCAGCCGATCAAAGGTTGGTGCAAAAGGCCCGGCAGAAGCCGACCCACTGGAAGAATTTCTTAAAAAGCGCAAATGATGAATGGCAACCGTTGCAGATGGATTCCGCTACGCCGAGCGCGTGGTATCTGGCGATATCGTTGCTGGCGAACTGGTGCGTCTTGCGTGCCAGCGGTTCTTTCATGATTTAGAGCACGGCCCGGAGCGCGGTGTTTATTTTGATGAAAGCTGCGCCCAGCACGTTCTCGATTTTTATAACTTCGTCCCCCATGTGAAGGGGCACTTGACCGGCAAGCCGATCGAGTTGATGGACTGGCATACCTTCATCCTGATTAACCTTTTTGGTTTTGTCGTCCCGCTGATAGATGAAATAACGTTTGAGAGCATTCTTGACGACGATGGCGACCCCATGTTTGTGCGTCGCTTTCGTACCGCCTATGACGAGGTGGCGCGTAAAAATGCCAAATCAACGCTTTCGTCTGGCATCGGGCTTTATATGACAGGTGCAGACGGTGAGGGTGGTTCTGAGGTTTATTCCGCCGCAACAACCCGGGATCAGGCCCGCATCGTGTTTGATGATGCGAAGCGCATGATTAGGCTGGCACCGAAAACACTGGGCCGGTTGTTTGGTAGTAACAAGCTGAATATTCACCAGGAGCGGACGGGCTCAAAATTCGAACCTGTAGCCAGTGATGCGAATAACCTCGACGGCCTGAATATTCACTGCGGGATCGTTGATGAGCTGCACGCACATAAAACCCGTGACGTCTGGGAAGTTCTGGAAACGGCGACCGGGGCGCGCCTGCAGTCCCTTATTTTTGCAATCACTACTGCGGGTTTTAATAAAGAAGGTATCTGCTACGAGCAACGTGATTATGCGATCAAGGTTCTGAAGAATTTTGATAACCCTGACCCACTTTCAATTAAGGATGACAGCTATTTTGCGCTGATTTATACCCTGGATGAGGGGGACGATCCTTTCGACGAGGCAAACTGGCCGAAAGCTAATCCCGGTCTGGGTGTTTGTAAGCGATGGGACGACATGCGCCGTCTTGCCAAAAAGGCAAAAGAGCAGGTCGCGGCACGTGTCGGTTTTTTTACCAAGCATCTCAATATCTGGGTACAGGGTGAAAAAGCATGGATGGACATGGCTCGATGGGAAAAATGCCGTGATTCATGGGAAGTTTCAACTTCTGCCAGCTGGTCAATGTGGCTTGGCGTTGACCTTTCCAACAAAATTGATATTTCAGCTGCGGTTAAAGTCTGGCTCGCTCCAAATGGCGATGTTTATGTCCGCTCCCGATTCTGGATACCTGAAGGGCGGCTGGAAGCCTGTTCTAAGCAGCAGGCAGACCTTTACAAAAAATGGAACCTTGCTGGATTCCTTGAATTTACCGATGGTGATGTCGTTGACCATACAGTGATTAAAGAGGAAACCATTGAATGGGCGCGCGGAGACTCGCTGAACGAGTTTGCATACGACCCGTGGAGTGCCACTCAGTTTGCTTTGTCGGTAGCAGCTGAAGGAGTACCGATCGTCGAAGTTCCTCAGACGGTAAAAAACTTGTCTGAAGCAATGAAGGAAGTCGAGGCGAAAATTTACGCCGGACGTTTTCATCACGACGGCAACCCGGTGATGACCTGGATGATGTCCAACGTCACCGTCAAACCAGACAAAAACGAGAATATTTTCCCCAACAAGGCCACGCCTGAAAACAAAATTGATGGACCTGTCGCGATGTTTATTGCGATGAGTCGCTTGCTTGTTAATGGAGGTGGTGAAGTTGACTTCCTGTCCACTATCGACCCTGACGAAGACCTTTTACTTCTATGAAAACTTTAATCACTGATGCTATCGGGCTTACCGGGTTTGGTTCGCTCGCTGCAGGCGTATATCTGCAGTTCGGGCTGGCGCCGTCTCTGATGATGTCCGGTAGCCTGCTACTGCTTTATGCGCTGGTGGCGGCAATGAGGGGGAAAAATGCTGCTTGATGCCCTGTTCCGTAGTGAACCACTGGAAAACCCCGCCACGCTGATCACGGGTGAATCGGCAGAAACCGATAACATTTTTGCCCGTGACGTGTTTGTCAGCCCGGAAACGGCGATGAAGCTGGCTGCGGTGTATGCCTGTATTTACGTTATCTCTTCGAATATCGCTCAGATGCCACTGCATGTTATGCGGAAAACCAATAACAAGGTTGAAGCAGCACGCGATCACGGTGTGTTTTACCTGCTTCACGATGAACCGAACATGTGGCAGACCAGCTATAAATGGCGCGAGTTAAAGCAGCGTCACATTCTGGGCTGGGGTAATGGTTACACCTGGGTTAAGCGTTCCCGCCGTGGAGAGGTTTCCGGGCTGGAATGCTGTATGCCCTGGGAAACAACGTTGCTTAACACAGGCGGCCGCTACACCTATGGTGTCTACAACGAAGAGGGGGCGTTTGCCGTCAACCCTGACGATATGGTGCATATCAGGGCGCTGGGGAATAATCAGAAAATGGGGCTCAGTCCAATCATGCAGCATGCCGAGACAATCGGTATGGGGATGAGCGGGCAGGCATACACCAGTTCATTCTTCAACGGTAATGCGCGGCCAGCGGGTATTATTTCGGTAAAAAACCAGCTTAACGACGAAAGTTGGGGGCGATTAAAAAGCATGTGGCAAAAGGCCACTGCCGCTTTGCGCAGCCAGGAGAATAAAACGATGCTTCTCCCGGCAGAGCTGGACTACAAAGCGCTCACCGTTTCCCCGGTTGATGCCCAGATCATTGATATGTCGAAGCTGAACCGGTCGATGATTGCAGGAATATTCAACGTTCCGGCACACATGATTAACGATCTCGAAAAAGCCACTTTCTCAAACATTACGCAGCAGGCCATTCAGTTTGTCCGCTACACGATCATGCCGTGGGTGACGAACTGGGAGCAGGAACTCAATCGCCGCCTGTTTACCCGTGCAGAACTGGCCGCCGGGTATTACGTCCGGTTTAACCTGACTGGCCTGCTACGCGGAACCCCGCAGGAGCGTGCTCAGTTCTACCACTTTGCGATCACTGATGGCTGGATGAGCCGCAACGAGGCGCGAGCCTTCGAAGATATGAACCCGGTAGACGGCCTGGATGAAATGCTGGTGAGCGTTAACGCGGCTAACCCGGCAGACGATTTTAAGGCGCCAAAAACCGACGAGGAAAAAACCAATGAATGACCGTGAAACGCGCTGCTATAGCGGGGAGGTTCGCGCGGAACAACGCACCGATGAACCGACCCGCATTCTGGGTTACGGATCGGTGTTTAACAGTCGCTCTGAACCTCTCTGGGGATTCCGTGAAATCATCAAGCCCGGAGCCTTTGACGATGTGCTGAATGATGATGTACGTGGGCTGTTTAACCATGATCCCAATTTTATTCTCGGACGCAGCGCCGCCGGAACACTTTCGCTGTCTGTCGATGAGCGCGGCCTGCGTTACGACATTACAGCGCCGGATACGCAAACTATCCACGATCTGGTTCTGGCACCGATGTTGCGCGGTGACATTAACCAATCGTCCTTTGCCTTTCGCGTCGCCCGTGATGGCGAGCACTGGTACGAGGATGACGAAGGGGTAGTCATTCGTGAAATATCGAAGTTTTCCCGGCTGTTTGATGTCAGTCCGGTGACCTATCCCGCATATCAGGAGGCCGATTCCGGCGTCCGATCGATGAAAGCCTGGCAGGAGGCGCGCGACGGCGGTGCGCTAAAGAACGCCATTACTCAACGAATGGCGCGTGAGCGCCTGCTGACCCTTCTTAACGCGTAAGGAAATACCATGAAACTGCATGAAATGAAGCAAAAACGTAACACCATCGCCAAAGATATGCGCGCACTCCATGACAAAATTGGTGATACGCCCTGGACTGATGAGCAGCGTACCCAGTGGAACGCTGCAAAATCAGAGCTTGATTCCCTTGATGAGCGTATTGCACGCGAAGAGGAACTGCGTCGCCAGGATCAGGACTATATCGATGAAAATGAGCCGGAACAGCGGCAGCAACAGAACCGTGATCCAGCAAACCCGGAAGCGCAGGCAAATGAGCGCAGGGCAGCGGCGTTTAATGCGTTTTTACGCCGTGGTCTTGGCGAGATGAGCGCTGAAGAACGCCAGGCTTTAAAGGAGCTGCGTGCTCAGGGTACGACGCCGGATGAAAAAGGGGGGTACACCGTACCAACCCAGTTTCGCAATAAGATTGTCGATGCACTGAAAGATTACGGTGGTATTGCCAGTGTGGCCCAAATCCTGAATACCTCAAACGGACAGGATATCGACTGGGCAACTTCTGACGGTACCGCTGAAGAAGGTGAACTGCTTGGCGAAAACACCGAAACCAGTGAAGAAGATGTATCTTTCGGCGGCGCGACTCTGGGAGCAAAGAAACTTTCTTCCAAAATCATCCGAGTGTCGAATGAATTGCTGCAGGACAGCGGCGTCGATATCGAAGCATTTCTTGCCGGACGTATCGCAACGCGCATTGGCCGTGGTGAAGCGAAATATCTGGTCCTTGGCACCGGGACGGGTACACCGCTACAGCCGAAAGGACTGGCGTCCTCAGTAACAGGGACGAAAAACACGGCTTCAGCGACAGCTTTCACCTGGAAAGAACTCAACGCGCTGAAACATGCTGTTGATCCCGCCTATCGTAATGGCCCGAAAGTTCGCTTTGCTTTTAACGATGCAACGCTCCAGTTGGTGGAAGAGATGGAAGATGGCCAGGGCCGTCCTCTCTGGTTGCCGAATATTATCGGTGGCGCACCTGCTACTGTTCTGCAGGTGCCGTATGTTGTGGACCAGGCTATTCCTGATATCGCGGCGGGTGCCAAATTTGCTTACTTGGGCGACTTTAACCGCTTTATCGTTCGTCGCGTCACCTACATGACGTTGAAACGGCTGGTAGAGCGTTACGCTGAGTACGATCAGACTGGCTTCCTGGCCTTCCATCGCTTCGACTGTGTGCTGGAAGATACCGGGGCAATTAAAGCGCTGGTGGGCAAACCGGAATCTGGCGGCTAAGGCAATAATCAGCTTCAACCTCCACCGCTCCGGCGGTTTTTTTGTGCCCGCAGTTCGCTGCGGGCCAGGGAAAAACGATGAGCACAACGATTGAAAAGTTAAGGGTTCAATGTCGGATTGATATCGACGACACAACGGAAGATGAGTCGCTTATGCTCTATTATGGCGCTGCGCGCCGTAGGGCGGAGAATTTCATCAACCGCAATCTTTATGAAGATGAAGTGCCGGAAACCGATCCTGATGGGCTGGTGATTGCTGACGATATTTTACTGGCATTGATGCTGCTGGTTGGGCACTGGTATGAAAACAGGGAAGAAGCTACAGATGCGGCCAAGGCCAGCATTCCCTTCGGCTTTACCTCTCTGATAGAGCCGTACCGCTATATTCCGCTGTAGGAGAATTTATGCAGGCAGGACGATTACGGCACCGGGTCACCATTCAGAACTTCACAACCTCCAGAACACCTTCCGGTCAGCCGGTTGAAAAATGGGAAGATGGGAAAACCATCTGGGCCGAGGTTAAGGGGATAAGCGGTCGTGAGCTGTTAGCCGCTGGCGTAGAGCATGCTGATGCGACAATCCGGGTCTGGGTGCGTTTTCGCAGGGATATTTCAGCCACATCCCGATTGAAGGTACGGACCGGCCCGTTTAAAGGCGCAGTTCTTAACGTTACCGGGCCTCCGGTTCCGGATATCAAAGGTACCCGGCTGGAAATTCTCTGCAAACAGGGGACCGAAAAATGATTGATGTGAATCTGGATTTTTCCGGTTTGCAGGATATCGCCCGAGACCTGCAAACCCTCAGCAAAGCTGAAAACAATAAAGTCCTCCGGGATTCGACCCGCGCCGGGGCCGAAGTTCTCCGGCAGGAAGTGATTGACAGGGCTCCTGAGAAAACCGGGAAGCTGAAGAAAAACGTTGTTGTCGTCACCCAGAAAAGCCGCAGTCGCGGTGAAATTTCCTCGGGGGTGCATATTCGTGGTGTTAATCCGCGAATGGGAAACAGCGACAACACCATGAAGGCCAGCAACAAGCGGAATGCTTTTTACTGGCGCTTTGTCGAACTTGGGACTGCTACGGCTCCGGCACATCCCTTTGTGCGTCCTGCGTTTGATACACGACAGGAAGAAGCCGCACATGCAGCAATGAACCGAATGAACAAGGCGATCGATGAGGTGCTGGCGAAATGACAGAGGATGATCTCTATGACCTGCTGTCGCCACTGGCAGACGGGCGGGTTTATCCGTATGTGGTGCCGCTTGGCAGCGACGATTTACCCGCTGTGGCCGCTCCTTACATCATTTTCTCGATACCGACTGATGTTGCCGGGGATGTGTTCTGTGGGCAGGCCGAATCGACGCTGCACATTCAGGTAGACGTGTGGGCAGAAACTAACGATGAGGCCAGGGCGTTGCGGCTTGAGGCCCTTTCCCGGCTTGAAGTGCTTTCACCTTCCGAAGTAACCAAAATCCCCGGCTACGACACTACAACCCACTTGCATCGGGCAACGCTAGAAATAACGGTCATTGCCTGACTGGAACCAATCCAATCTGACCGCCGCTGGCGGTTTTTTCATTTATGGAGGCTGCAATGTCAGCACTATTTGAACGCGCCCAAAAAACGGTAGTAATGATTACATCAGTGCCGGTCACTGCTGCAGAGCTCGATACGGCAACCTGGTTAAACCTGAGTTGCACTATAAAACAGGCCAGCTTTACCGCTGGTCAGAAAAACGACATTGACGTGACAACGCTCTGCTCCGAAGAAACGGAAAATATCAACGGCCTTTCTGCCCCGTCGGAAGTGTCTCTCTCCGGTAACTTCTACCGCAACCCGGCGCAGGATGCGCTTCGCAAAGCGTACGATAACGACGGTATTTATGGATTTAAGGTTATTTTCCCGTCTGGAAATGGGTTCATGTGGCGCGCTGAGGTACGTCAGCACACCTGGGATTCTCAGACCAACGGAGTCGTTGCTGCCACGTTCTCCCTGCGTCTGAAAGGCAAGCCTGGCAATATTGATGCTGCTGCGGCACTGTCTTTTGCCACAGACCTTCCTGCATCGCAGACGGTAGCAGCCGGAAGCGCCCTGACAATGGGTGTAGTCGTCCAGGGCGGCACGGCGCCTTATACCTACGTCTGGAAAAAAGGCTCGTCAACCGTCAGCGGGCAGACCAGCGCAACGTTTAATAAGGCCAGTGCAGTTTCTGGTGATGCCGGTGTTTACTCCTGTGTAGTCACTGACTCTGCCACTCCGGCGAACGTTATCACCTCATCTGACTGCACCGTCACCATCAGTTAATGGAGCGCCGGGAAACCGGCGATAAACTTAATGTCAAAACAGAATCTTAAAGCGCTGGCACTGGCCCCAATGGCGGGATTCCGTAAAAAAGAAGTCACCGTTCCAGAGTGGGAAAACGCCAAAGTTATCATTCGTGAACCATCGGCTGAAGCCTGGATTCGCTGGCAGGGGATTGCCAGTCCGGAACAACCAAAACCACCGGAAGGGCAGGAAGCGCCAGAGGTGCCAGAACTGACCCCTTCAGAACGTGCGTTCCGCACGATGCGGGCAGATGTCACACTCTTCATTGATATTCTGCTGGATACCGACTTGCAGTACGTTTTCACCGTCAATGATACCGAACAGGTTGAAGCAATTTATGGCCCTGTCCATTCCCGGTTGTTGAAACAGGCGCTTGATCTCATTCGTGATGCGGATGATGCCAAAGCAAAGTAAAAATGCCTGGCATGCAGTTCCTGATGGCGCTGGCGCTCCGGATGGGCCGCACGCTGGGCGAACTGCGACAAACCATGACGGTCGGCGAATTCAGGATGTGGGCTGAATACGACCGTATCAGCCCGATCGGTGATATCCGTGGCGATATTCTCAATGCTCAGCTGGTTTCAGCGATGTACGGTGCGCAGGGCGGTAAAGTTACCATTGAAGACGCACAGATTCAGTGGAGCGCAGAAGAGGACGAGGCAAGCGACAGCGGCGATCCTTTTGCAGGCTTAGAAGCCGCATTACTTGCCGCTTCCTCGTAAAAAACTATCACCACACTAAAAGCCTCGGAATGACGAGGTTTTAATTTCTGAGGAATAGAAATGGCAACCCTGCGTGAGCTAATTATAAAAGTTTCTGCAAACTCTCAGTCATTTCAGACCGAGATTGCCCGCGCTTCACGTATGGGGGCAGATTATTATAAGACAATGCAAAATGGCGGACGTCAGGCCGCGGCAGCGTCAAAAGATACTCGCCGGGCGATTGCAGAATTAACTGGTCAACTGGATTCGGCTAAGTCATCTGCATTGGGTTTAGCAGGTGCCTTTACGGGCGCTTTTGCTACAGGACATTTAATATCCCTTGCTGATGAATGGAACTCAGTTAATGCCCGATTAAAACAAGCATCTCAATCAACCGATGATTTCTCAAATTCTCAGCGTTTGTTGATGGACATTAGCCAGAAAACAGGGACATCATTTTCTGATAATGCTAATTTATTTTCTCGTTCAGCAGCTTCAATGAGAGAGTTTGGTTATAACTCATTTCAAGTTCTCGACATAACTGAAGCTATTTCTACAGGATTAAAACTATCAGGGGCAAATGCTCAAGAGTCTAAATAGATGCGCGGAATAGTAGATCACTGAAAGGGAACTCAGCCCGGATTGTGCGATCTGATCAATCGCCAAACC